>JBFHNV010000003.1:0-94074 GCA_041593595.1 Gammaproteobacteria bacterium | reverse complement strand
GTCATCGCCCAGGCCGGCGACGACGAGGAGGTGCTGGTGGCGGACCTGCCGCGCGAGCGGGTCGAGGAGGTGCGCCGGGTGTGGCCGTTCTACCGCGACCGCCGCCCGGACGCCTACGGCGCGCTGGTGCGGCCTTGAAGATCGGCCTCTACCTGGCCACCCAGTTCACCCCGGACACACCCCTGGGGCCCCAGCTGGGCAACCTGCTGGAGCAGGTGCGGGTGGCGCGCGCGAACGGTTTCCGGTCCCTGTGGGCCGCCCAGCACTTCATCACCGCACCGGTGCAGATGTTCCAGACCATGCCGCTGCTGGCCCGTCTCGCGGCCGAGGCCGAAGGCATGCAGGTGGGGCCGAACATCCTGGTCTTCCCGGCGCTCAACCCGGTGCTGGTGGCCGAGGAGGCCGCCACCATGGACTGGCTGTGCGACGGGCGCTTCGTGCTGGGGCTGGGCCTGGGCTATCGGGAAGAGGAGTTCGTGGCACTGGGCGCCGACTTCGGCAGCCGGGTCGGGCGTCTGCGCGAGGGCATCGGGCTGGTGCGCAGGCTGTGGACCGGCGAGCGGGTGACCCACGCCGGCAGGTACTTCCGGGTCGACGACGCGGGCCTGTCCCTGCGCCCGAAGCAGCAGCCGGGACCGCCCATCTGGATCGCGGCGGTGGTGGACAAGGCCATCGAGCGGGCGGCGACCCTGGGTGACGAGTGGCTGATCACCTTCTACCCCAGGGCGAAGACCCTGGTGCGCCAGCTTGCCAGCTACCGGGCTGCGCGCGCCAACGCCGGTCTCGCACCGTCCGTGGACTACCCCCTGTGCCGGGAATGCCACGTGGGCGCCAGCATGGACCGGGCCCTGGCCGAGGCCCGCGGGCCGCTGCAGTACAAGTACGCGGCGTACGCCTCCTGGGGCCAGGACGACATCCTGGACGACGCGGATCGCTTCGACCAGCCCTTCGACAGCTTCAAGGACGACCGCTTCATCATCGGCGACGAGGCCTACGTGCGCGACGAGATCGAGCGCTACCGCGAGACCCTGGGGGTGGAGCACTTCACCCTGCGCCTGCAGTGGCCCGGGCTCGAGCAGGCGCTGGTGCTCAGGAGCATCGAGCGGCTGGGGCGGATCATCGCCGGCCTCGGCTGATCCGCCGGCGATGGGTGCCGGGGCCCCGCCCTCGGGGGGATGGCACGCCGTCGGGACTGGAGTGGATCGCGACGCGCAGCCGCTCTCGAGCCCGGAGATGCCACGCTCTCGCGGCGGCCCTCACCCCCTGCCAGCCGCGGCAGGCACCCCGCCTGGGAGGGGGAACGAAGGTCTCGCGTGTCGCCGTGGGGGCAGAATTTGCCACGAGCGCGTGTAACAGCTACACGAGGCGCCGGGTCACCGATGGCCATGCCCGCCGCCGGAGCGCTGTATTCGCCCCGCAGGCGCGATTTTCGCCATCCGGGACGTGCTTCTGGCGCCCGGTCTGGCGGGTCCGGGCCGCGTAGGGGTGCCGGACGGGTTTCTGGCACGGCGATTGCTACGTCTCCCTCGAGAGCAACAACCGCGACCGTCCGGTCGCACACCAGAGGGGGAGGCCGACGATGATCAGCAAGACCGTGAACCAGCAGGACGGTGCCCATGAGCCGGCGGGACGTCGCGGCACGCGCACACACGGGCCCGCGAAGGACCACGAGCTCGTCGGCGACGAGGAGGTGACGGTGATCCGCTGGGACGCCGAGCGCCGGGGCCGGGACTGGGCGAAGAGGAACCGCCGCGCGTTCAAGCGCGATCTGGGCGCGCCGGCCTGAACGGCCGCCCGCCACGGGCTCCCGCCGCCGTGGACGTGCCCTGCGGGCAATCCCGGCGGCGCGAGCTGCGTCTCCAGGCTGCCGTGATCCCGGCGACCAACGCAACGGCGAGCGCTACCGGCTGAACCTGCCCGATCCCTCGACGCCTTCGGACTGCGGGCAGGCGCGGGCGAGCCCGCGCCCCGGTGACGCTGTCCGGGCCTGGGCCCCGGTGCACGAGCGGCCCGGCCAGCGACCGGCCGGTGTGCCTGCGCGGGCGCTGCCGGGGATCTGCCGCCCCGTCGCGCAGCGCCGGGCTGACGCGTGCCAGGGCCGCGGCGGCCCGCTCCCCACCGCGCAATGCAAAGAGCAGGGCGCACCCGGGCATGCGGTGGCGGCAGCGCCCGCGGAGGATACGGGCGCTGCCGCAGCGGCGGCTCGCAGGAGAGCGGAACCATGGCGACTTTTCCCACCCGTGCGCGGGTCGTCATCATCGGCCAGGGTGGCATCGTCGGCGCGTCGGTTGCGCATCATCTCGTGGAGCGCGGCTGGGAGGACATCGTCGGTATCGACAAGTCGGCCATCCCCACCGACATAGGCTCAACGGCCCACGCCTCGGACTTCTGCTACGCCACGTCCCACGATCACATGTCGTGCTGGACGACCATGTACAGCATCGACTTCTACGAGAAGATGGGGCGTTACTGCCGCATCGGCGGGCTGGAGGTGGCCCGCGTCGGTGACGACGAGCGCATGGAGGAGCTCAAGCGCAAGGTGGGCTCCGGCAAGGCCTTCGGCACCAACGCGTGTCTCATCAGTGCCGCCGAGGCCAAGGAGCGGTTCCCGCTCCTGGAGGAGGACAGGATCCAGGGCGCCCTGTGGGACCCGGACGCGGGGCTGGTGACGCCCCGCTCGCAGACCGTCGCCGGAGAGCTGGTGCAGAACGCGGAGGCGACCGGCCGCCTGCGGGCCTTCGCCAACACGCCCGCCACCGGCCTCGACATCCGCGACGGGCGCATCCGCGGCGTCCACACGCCACGCGGCACCATCGAGACCTCGACCGTGGTCGTGTGCGCGGGCCTGTGGGGCCGGCTCATCGCCGCCATGGCCGGCGAGGATCTGCCGATCATGCCGGTGGACCATCCGCTCACCTTCTTCGGTCCCTTCGACGAGTTCGCCGGCACCGGTAAGGACATCGGCTACCCCCTGCTGCGCGACCAGGGCAACTCCGCGTACCTGCGCGACACCGGCGACCCGAAGACCTCCGAGGGGGGCCAGATCGAGTGGGGCTACTACGAGGAGAAGAGCCCGCGGATGGTGCACCCGCGGGACCTCCTGGAGAAGGAGCAGGCCCGCCTGTCCCCCTCGCAGCGCGATCTGGACGTGGAGCAGATCATGGAGCCCCTCGAGCGCGCCATCGAGCTCACGCCGGTGCTGGGGGAGCTCGGCTTCGACGAGCGGCGCTCCTACAACGGGCTGCTGCAGGTGACGGCGGACGGCGGCCCGTCCATCGGCGAGTCTCCGGACGTGCGCGGCCTGTGGTACTGCGAGTCCGTGTGGGTGAAGGACGGGCCCGGCACCGGCAAGCTGCTGGCCGACTGGATGACCGACGGGTACACGGGCATCGACCACCACGGCATCGACGTCGCCCGCTACTACCCGTTCCAGAAGACCGAGGACTACATCCACGACCGCTGCTACGAGACGGCGTTCAAGATCTACAACCCGCCGGTGCACAACCGCGAGCCGTACACCAAGGCCCGGGACATCCGCCGCAGCCCGTTCTGGGAGCGCGAGCGCGATCTGGGAGGCCACTTCATGGAGCTGGCCGGCTGGGAGCGCGCCCACGGCTACGCGAGCAACGAGCACCTGCTCGAGAAGTACGCCGACCGCATTCCCGAGCGCGAGTCCGAGTGGGACGCACGCCACTTCTGGCGGGTGTCCAACGCCGAGCACCTGGAGATGAGCGACGACGTGGGCATGGTGAACCTGTCGCACTTCGCCATCCATGACGTCTCGGGTCCGCAGGCGGAGGCACTGATGGAGTATCTCTGCGTGGCGAAGGTGGGTGGCGACACCCCGGTGGGCAGGGGGATCTACACGCACTTTCTGGATCAGGTGGGCGGCGTGCGCGCCGACCTCACGGTGCTGCGCCTCGCCGCGGACCACTACCGGATCATCAACGGCGCCGACGCCGGCAACCGCGACTACGTGTGGATGCGTCGAGCGGCCGAGGATCGCGGCCTGGACGTCACCTTCGAGGATCGCACCGAGGCTTTTGGCTGCATCGGCCTGTGGGGCCCCAACGCGCGCACCACCCTGCAGGCGGTCGCCGACGCGCCGGAGGCCCTCGCCAACGAGAGCTTCCCGTTCGCCGCGGTGCGCGACATCACGGTGCGTGGCACGCCCGTGTCAGCGTTCCGGATCTCCTACGTGGGCGAGCAGGGGTGGGAGCTGCACTTCGCCTACGAGGACGGTCTCGCGCTGTGGGACGCGCTGCACGGCCAGGGCGTGACGCCGGTGGGCGTCGAGACCTACGCCAGCAGCCGGCGTCTGGAGAAGAGCCTGCGGCTGCAGAACGCGGACCTGCTCACGGAGTACAACCTGCTGGAAGCAGGCCTCGCCCGTCCGCGGGTGAAGGCAGCGGACTTCCACGGCAAGGAGGCCTACCTGACCCAGCGCGGCCGCGACCACCAGCCGGCGTACCTGTGCACGATGACGATGCAGGACAACGTGGACGCCAAGGGTGTGGCGCGCTACCCGGTGGGATCCTGGCCCATCCTGGACCCGCAGAGCGGGGCGGTGCTGGTCGACGAGGCAGGCCGCCGCTCCTACGTCACGAGCGTGGCGTTCGGACCCACCCTCGGCAAGAACATCGCGCTGGGCTATCTCCCTCGCGAGTACTGCCAGGAAGGCCGGGATCTGCTGCTGGAGTACTTCCACGAGCACTACCCGCTGAAGGTGGAGGCCGTGGGCTACCGCGCCCTGTACGACCCCGACAACCTCAAGCCCCGGTCCTGAAGGCGAAGGAGGGCATCGGATCGGGGCAGCGCCCCTGCATGCTAGTCGCAGGGGTACCTCGACAGGTTCTGGAAGATGGTCCGGCACTGATCCGCGGTGAGCTCGACGCCGACGTCCCGGCTCGTGTTGCTCCGGCCCTCCCACATCAGGTTCTTCTTGTCCTCCACGTGATCGAGGCCCAGCGCATGGCCGATCTCGTGCTGGGTGAGGCGGTTCTTGATGCGATCGCGCAGCGCAATCGCGCCGAAGCCCTGCTTGTCTCCTCGCTTGAACATGATGCCGTCATAGCCGGCGTCGTCGCTTATCGGGAACAGCACGATGTTGATGCAGCTGGCCTTGCGGCAATCGGCCACCAGGTCGAAGAGCCGGCCGAGATCCCGATCCCGGTTCGGGCCGAGCCGCGGCAGGCCGCCGCCGCCGCGGCGCCGCGGCTTGCGAATGCGTTTCCATTCGCGTCGGCTGATCTCGCAGTCCTCGACCCTGACCTCGAGCACCGGGCAGCATAGCGCCACGTTCTCGGGCGACGAGACGATCTTCGGCAATGCCTGCGCCTGCCTGGTGACTTTCCTGAGTCGCCCCTTGCCGAAGGGAGGATGAATGATGTTGACGCAGATGCAGCTGCTCAGCGCCTCCTTCTGATCGACACACAGCTCCCACGGCGGCTCCTCGGGCGACATCGCCGCCGTGACCGTGAAGCAGGTCTCGCCGGCCGCGAGGCAGCTCCACTCGACCGTCCCGATCAACAGGCCGTCGGGGAATGCCTCGCCCGTCAGGTCCTCGGCGCTTGCGACGTGTACCGCGATCGCCTTGTCCCCGGCCTCTACCCGGGTCTCCAGGCCCTCGGCGGCGCCGTTGAACGAATTGAATGCGGCGCGCTCGCCGTCGAACGCGATGCGGATGGTCGCCCGCCGGATCCCGCGGTCGGCCGGTGGTGCCAGGTGGACGGGGGTCGAGTAACGGCTCTCGAGCTGCACCAGACCCGGATCCTGAAGCCAGGCAGCCGCAAAGGGGACGGTGAGATCGCTGGCCACATCCGACTCGCGATCCCGCAGCGAGATGGCCGTGCTGCCGAAGCCCGGCAGGCGCACGGTCAGCTCGGCTTCGTCCCCGTCTCGCAGCGTGAGAGGCTGCTCGGCGCCGGATGCGTCCATCGCCACGATCCGGCCCGCGGAGAGGGGGTTGCCGAACGCGTCCTCCAGGCGCAGCCGCAGCGTGGTCCGACCGAACGGCTGCGCCGCGCGCGGATCGGTCGCCCCGATGGTGCGGAAGCGTTGCGCCGGCCCGGGCGACACGCACAGCACCGCGGTCGCCACCACGCTCGTGTCCAGATCGGTCACGTGCAGGCGCCACGTGCCTGCACGGCGCGTGGACAGGGTGAAGGTGTACACCCCGTCTCCCACCTCTTGCGCGTCCACCGACTCGATTGCGTCGTCGTCGAGCACCGCGGTCACGTCGAACGCACCGCCGGGGACCGGTGTTCCCAGAAAATCGCTGGCGTGGATGCGGCCCTGGATAGGCGGGCCCCCTGCGACCGCGGCCGTCGCGGTCTCGATGTAGATGCTGTCGGTGACTCCTTCGCCGCGGGCCTCGAACAGCAGGGGCTCGCCCGTGTTGTCCGACGCATCGACCGCCAGCGCGCCGACGCTGTCGCTGAGGCTGATGTCGAGGGAAATCTGACCCGACGCGTCGCTGGTCAGGTGGAGCTCCTCGTCGGCGCGGCCGTTGATCCGCACGCCGTCGAGGTTGGTGATCAGGAGATCGGCGCCGGGCCTCGGTTCGCCGGTTCGCGCGTCGATGACCGCGACCTCCGCGGCACCGGGCAGGGCCTGCCCGATGGGGCCGCGAATCACCTGGTCGCCGAGGCTGACCAGCTCGAGGGCGCCGCGCGCGTCGTCGCCGAGCAGGCAGCGAAGCAGCTTGCGGATGAATCCCATGGCAGATCCTCCTGCGCGGCCGCCGTCGATTATGCCAGATCGCTTTCCCGGACACGGCTGTCCCGGCTCTCCAGCGCCGCAAACGCGACCGTCTCCGGCGCATCGCCCACCTGCTCCGGGTCGCCTCCCGGACGCCCATGTTCGGGAGGTGCATTTCACGGTGCAGAGCCGGTTGTTGGCGTTGCAGGCGAGGGGGTTGTCGCTCACACGACCGGGTTGCATGCAGTCCGCCATGGACCTCGTTGAATCCGGTAGCATCCCCGCACCGTCGCTTCCGCGGAAACATCGTTGCGCTCCCTGCTGGTCCCCCTGGCGCCGTTCGCCTTCGTGGTGCTGTGGAGCACGGGATACATCGCCGCGAGCTACGCGCTGCCGGACGCGGAGCCCATGACCTTTCTCGGCGCCCGCTACGCGCTGGTAGTGCTCATCCTTGCCCCGCTCGCGCTGGTCCGCCGCCACCCCTGGCCGCGGCGGGCCGTGGACTACCTGCACTCGGCGGTGACCGGGGTGAGTTTGCACTGCCTGGGGCTCGGTGGGGTGTTCCTCGCCATCGACCGCCAGGTGGAGGCGGGGGTGTCGGCGCTCATCATGGCGCTGCAGCCGGTGCTCACGGCCCTGTTCGCGGCCACGGTGCTGCGCGAGCGGCTCGCCGCGATGCAGGTGCTCGGGCTGGTGCTGGGGTTCTCCGGCGTGAGCCTGGTGGTGGCGGAGCGCCTCGCTGCCGGTGCCGGCTCCGTTGAGGGCGTTGCCTGGAATCTGCTGGGGATGGTCGCGGTGACCACGGGCACGCTCTACCAGAAGGCGCGCAGCCAGAACGTGAACCCCTACACCGGCGCCGTGGTGCAGTTCGCGGCGGCGGCGACGGCGTGCGCGCTGCTGGCGATGGCGTTCGGCGAGAGCGGCAGCCGCTGGACGCCCCAGGTGCTGGGGGCACTGGCCTGGGCGGTGCTGGTGCTGTCGGTGGTGGCCACGGGCCTGCTCTACTGGCTCATCCGCCACGGCGCCATCGCGGCGGTCTCGAGCCTGTTCTACCTGGTGCCGGTGTCGGCGGCGCTGCTGGCGTGGCTGCTGTTCGACGAGCGCCTGGGGATCATGGCCCTGGCGGGCATGGTGGTGACGGTGGCAGGGGTGGCGCTGGTGACACGGCGGTAACCCGCCGTCCGCGATCAACTGACGACACGGACGCGCTCAGCGGCAGACGTGATAGGCGAGGGCGCTCCTCGTGATCACCTCGCAGCCGCCGTCGTTCACGAGCACGGTGTGGCCGAGGGACATGGCGAGGTTGCGCCCGGCGTCGGCCAGGATCACGTGCATGAACAGGACCATTCCGGGTGCCGCGGGTATCGGGTTGCCGGCGTAGAGCATCGGCGGCACATCCATCCAGTTCGGGCGGTAGGTGGCGCCCAGGGAGTAGCCGCAGGCAGACATGCGGGCGTGGCGGAAGCCGGCCTCGTCGAGCACGCGGCGGTGCTCGGCGTCGATGTCGCCGAGCGGGCGGCCCGGAACCGCGGCGGCGGTCATGGCATCGAGCGCCCGCCGGCAGGCGTCGTACATGCGGCGCTGCTCGGGGGAGTCCTCGCCGATGGGGAAGGTCTGCATCAGGCAGGCGTGGTAGCGGCGGTAGACGCCGGCGAACTCGATGGTGAGCTGGTCGCGGGCACCGAGGGTGCGCGCGCCGGTGGAGTTGCGCACCAGCAGCGCGCGGTCGCCGGACCCGAGCACCGGCCCCGAGGCGGCCGGGTCGCCGCCGCCGGCGAAGATCACGGCCTGCCCGGCCGCGGTGACCGCGCCCTCGAACACGCCGGGCCCGGCGGTCTCGCGCATCGCGTCGAGGGCCGCGTCGGCGAGCGCCGCCGCGCGGCGCACGTGGGCGATCTCGGCGGGCGACTTGGTGATCCGCAGGCCCCGCACCAGCATCGACGCGTCCACCAGGGTGCAGAACCCGTCCAGGGCCCGCGCCACCAGCAGGTAGTTGGCGGCGGTGAGTCCGTACGTCGCGAGCTCGATGCCCACGCGGGCGCCGCGCAGCCCCTTCTCCTCGAGCAGGCGGCGCAGCTCGACCCCGGGGTCCGCGTCCACCGCGTCGGTCCACACGCGCACGTCCTCGATGGTGGAGGTGCGCCACGCCGTCTGCACGTCGGGCGGACGGGTGAGCATGACGATGGGCGTGTCCTCGGCGGTCATCACCGCGCACTGGAAGAACACGTAGCCGTTGGTGTCGAAGCCCGTGAGCCAGTACTGGCTCTCCGGCGCGAACAGGAGCAGCGCGTCCAGGCCCTCGCCGGCGAGGCGCGCCCGCGCGCGGGCCACCCGCCCGTCGAGCTCCGCGCGCTCGAAGTGCAGGCCGGCCTTGATGTGATCGGGGCGCTTCATCGCATCGCCACCGTGTCGATGCTCACCATCGCGTCCGGGATCCCGAATGCCGGCAGCGGCACCCCGGTGGAGGCGCCGGCGGGCTCGGTGTAGCACGTGGAGCGCAGCGTCTGGTTGGCGACGATGTCCTTCGGGTCCGCCGCGCCCAGGAAGAAGGTGGTCTGCTTCACCATGTGGTCGAGGCCGAGGCCGAACGCGCCGAGCGCTGCGCGGGTGCGCTCCATGCACAGGCGCGTCTGCGCCACGAGATCGCCCGGGTGCAACGCCCGACCCGCGGCGTCCAGCGGCAGCTGGCCGCCGACGAACACGAGATCCCCGCAGGCCACCGCCTGGGTGGGCCCGGTCCGCCCCGGCCAGCGCCAGTCCTCCGGCACGCGCGATGCGCGGCGTTGGAAGGTTCCGGCGTCCATGGCCCAGCCGTCCACCCGCGCGGCCACGCCGGCGGGCAGGCGCGGCGTGGGCAGCGCCACGGTGGCGCAGTCGACGACATCCAGGTGCGAGGCGAACGCCGGGTCCGGCGAGTCGTCGTGCCACAGGCCCACCCGCACCAGCTCGGCGGGGGTGCTGCCCAGCGCCTCGAGCACCGACGCCAGCGCGTCGAAGGCCGAGCCGGGGCGGCTGCCCCGGGACGCCTGGCCGCCGACGAACACGTGCCCGCCGCAGCGCACCCCGTGCACGAAGGGCGCGGGCAGCGGCGGCCCGACGCGGGCGGTGCGCCGCTCGCGGCGCCGCCCACCGCCGCCGGGCATGGCGATGGCCTCGATCTCCACCCGCATGCCCGGCAGCGCGAGCCACGGCAGCGGCACCGGCACGATGGCCGGTCCCGTGCCGTCGGGGGCGCCGCCCAGCGCCGCCACGTGGCGGCCCACGTCGGCGACGAACGCTTCCTCGGACACGCTGCCGTCGGTGGCGTAGAGGGCGGTGAGCCGGGTGACGTCGGCGAGGGTGGCGCCGAGGCCGGCCAGCACCGTGGCGATGTGGCGCACCACCACGGCGGTCTGCGCCTCCAGGTCGTCCGCGTGCAGCGGCTCGCCGCCGGATGTCTTGTCCACCTGGCCGCCGACGAAGACGAGCTCGCCGCAACGCACACCGTGCTTGAACGCCAGGTGCCGGTACCAGTCCCAGTGGCCCTCGGGCCAGCAGAACGCACGCTCGTTCGCGAAGGACGTCATCGCCGTCACCTGCCTCCCGCGGCTGCCCGCGCGGCATTATAGGGGTCACGGGAACACGGGCAGGAGCGAGCATGCCGGCGGGCGGGAGATGGAAACCGAAATCCGACAGATGAACGGCGCAGCTCGTCCTCGAGCCGGTGCCGCGATGAGTCGCGGCCCCTTCCGGTTCACGCGGAGCTGCGTACCGTGGAGGCCCTCCCGCACGTGCTGACGAACGCGGCATCCGACTCCCTGCTTCGGCTCTCAGTGGTCCCAGGACCGGATCCGGCACCCTGCGCCTGTCGCGTTGCGATAGCCCCTGCCTGGCTCGGCGCAGGACGGGCGCGGGTGGTACCTCCAGAGCAAGACCCACACCGCGAGCCATGCCCCGGGCGGTGGCGCGCACTATCATGGCGCCAGCAGATCGGGTCGAGGGGGCACCATGGCAGCGCGGCGCAGGCACAGGAGGCGGCAGCGACTCCCGGCGGCGGCGTTCGATGCGTTGAACGCCGGTGACGCGAAGCGCTGGAACAAGTGGCGCTCGGACAGCCCCGACGCGCGTGTCGATCTGCGCGCCATGCGCTCACCCGAGGCCTCGCCGGGGGGATACCTTCGCCGCTTCGACCTGCGCGGAGCCGACCTGCGCGGGGCATGCTTCACCGATGCCGACCTCTCCTTCGCCGACCTGCGTGGCGCGCGACTGGACGACGCCGATCTCGGCGGCGCAAGGCTGTGCGGCGCCGACTGCCGGGATACCGAGTTCGGTGAGGTGTCGCTCGATGACGCCGATCTGCGTGACGCGAATCTCAGCAGGGCGCGCTTCAAGCCGGTTGCATCCCTTCTTCATGCCGACCTGCAGCGTGCCGATCTCTCCGGCGCCGACCTTCGTCATGTGATCCTGTCGCGCTCGGATCTCTCCGAAGCGGTGCTCAAGGGAGCCGACCTGCGCCATGCCTCGCTGGACCGGGCGGACCTCTCACGAGCCGTGCTCGACGATGCCGATCTGCGTCACGCCAGGCTGTCCCGCGCGGTCATGTACGAGACCAGCCTCAACGGGGCCAAGCTCAGCAACGCGATCCTCGTGGATGCCTTCGTGCGCCGCGTGCAGATAGACCACCGCACCACCCAGCGTGGCCTGCTCGCGCTGTCGCGGATCTGGTTTGCCCGCGACGGTTCGTTCGATGCGTCGTTCAGCACCGTCGACGACCTTCGCGCCGCCTCCCTGCTTTCCCTGCTCGGCGAGCGTGGCGCGGTGTCGTCTCTGGTGAACGCGGGATCCAAGGCGGTGGTGCTGATCCTCGGCCGCTTCGGCCGGCGTCGAATGCCCGTCCTGCGCCTGCTCTCCGACGTGCTGCGAACCAAGGGCAAGATCCCGATCATCTTCGATTTTCCCGGGCCCGATGATCGGGAGCTGTCCGATACCGTGCGCCTGCTTGCGACGCTGTCGGAGTTCATCATCGTGGACCTCAGCAATCCGCGCTCCGTGCCGCTCGAGCTGCAGGCCACGATTCCGGGGCTGATGGTGCCGGTGGTGCCCATCGTGGAAGAGGGCCGCGAGGTGTTCGCCATGTTCCAGGACCTGCAGCGTCGCTATTTCTGGGTGCTGCCGCCGGTCGCCTACAAGAACAGGGCAGAGCTGGCAAGCCACGTCGAGTCAGCGATGCTGAAGCGGGTGCGGCGCGTGCAGCGGCAGATCAGCCGCCGCCGTGAGGCGCTCGCCGAGGCGCCGCGATCGGTGACGAGCTTCGGACCCGGAGAGGACGTCTCCGGCTCCGTGAGCTTCATCGTCGGTCGCTGAGTGCCCTGCCAGCCCCGCGGCAGCAACCTTCGCGCCTCGCATTGCCGCACCGAGCACGAGGATTTCGATGCTCCGGACCGGCCCGGCGGGATGTTGATGCGGGTCAATCGCCAACGTCACGAAGTCATCCGCCGTCGCACCCCGGACGGCTTTGTCGCGGCTTGGAGAATCATGCAATACTCGGCGCTGAGTGGCGTCGTTGAAGAATCGTAGAGCGCCACCCGCTGCCAGACGCTACGCGCATGCAACAATCATCACATCAACGGTCCTGGGGGCTGGTGCTGTCGGGCGGGGCGGCCTGCGGGCTCGCCAACATCGGCGTGCTCGACGTGCTCGAGGAGCAGGCGCTGCGACCGGGCTGCATCGCTGGCAGCAGCATGGGTGCCATCGTGGCGGCACTCTATGCGCTCGGCCACTCACCGGCGGTGATGAAGCAGGTCACCTCGGACCTGTCGCCGGCACGGGTGGTCCGGCTGAGTGCCCGGCCGTTGCGTTCCGGGCTGCACGGCGGCCTGCTCGAGCAGCAGCTGGAACGTCATCTGCAGCCGCTGATCGGGGACGCCCGGATCGGGGACTGCCGCATTCCGTTCGTGTGCGTGGCCGGCCGGGTGAGCGCGCCCATACGATGGGAACGACTCTTGATGCCCGGCTTTCTCGAGCACCTGCGCGAGAGCGTCGAGGCCCACGTGTTTACTGACGACACCCGGATCCTCGATGCCATCCGTGCCTCCAGCGCCATTCCGGTGGTGTTCTCTCCGGCCGAGGTCGACGGGGAGGAGTTCGTGGATCTGGTCCACTTCGGGCCCATCCCGGCGCGGGCGCTGCGCCGGATGCACGCCCCCGATGTGGTGATCGCGACGGATACCCAGCCGAGCTCCGAGTCCATCGAGCCCTTCATGCCCGGGCCGCTTCGTAATTTCCTGCTCGCTGGCAGGGAGGAGACGGCGCTCAGCATCGCTGCCTGCGACCTCGTGGTGCGCCCGCAGCTGCCAGCCTCACCCCTTCGCTTCGACGAGGGCCACGCGTTCTTCGAAGCCGGTGCCGCCGCTGCGCGGGCGCACATCGAGGCCATCCGCGCGCTGCTCGGCTAGCCCGGATCCGCTCAGGCAGGCACGGGCCGGGTGGACGTTACCGGCCGGGGCAGGTCGAGGTGTTTTCACCTGTCCCGCCGACGTGATCGGGGCTGAAGTGCGTATGTCCCCGTGCTGGTCGCAGCGAAGCTGCCCGCCCGCCGTGAGATGCGAGCGGCTGGCCGGTGCTGGCGGCGGGGCGCGGGTCGTGTCCACCTGGTCCCTTGCGCTCAGGTGTGGATGGGGCGCCGCCGATGGTGGCGTCGCCACAGCAGCACACCCGTGCCAAGCAGGAGCAGCCAAACCGTTGCCGGGGCCGGCACCTGCGCCTGCACCCGCTGGGCGGTGAAGCTGATCACCGTGCCAGGCTCCGTGACGGTGAAACCAAACAGCAGGCCGCGGCTGCGGTCGATGAAGCTGCCGTCGGAATCAAGGTTGAACAGGTTGATGTCGAGGCCGGCGATCCTGAAGCGCGAAATCGGATCGTCGAAGCGGTAGATGCCGCCCACGTCCAGCAGGCCCGCGAAACTGAATTCATTGAGCTGCTCGTCCCACAGCTGGATGGAGAGCTTCTGCGTCAGCAGCAGATTGTCACCAATCAACGGCATGGTCAGCGAAGTGAACCGTGGACCGTCGATTGACAGGTCGAACGTCGGCGCGTACGGCACTCCCAGGTAGGTGAAGGCGTCCACGCCGTAGACCCCGCCGGCCACTTGACGCTGGAAGCAGTCGGCGAGGGCGGCGTAGGAGTTGCCGTTGCGTTGCAGGCCAACGGGCGGGCCCAGGGCGGCACCCACAGGGGCCTGTGCCAGCACCTGGCCGTCACGCAGGCCGCTGACGCCGGCACTGCATGGCGTCGTGCCGTCCTGCAGGAACCCGCCGGCATTGAACACCAGCTGATCGAGCTGCTGGTTCGAACCCCAGCCGTCCACGGTGGCGAAGTCGAAGCCGAAGACAGCACCCCGGTCCGAGGTCGGCGCCAGGGCGTTCTGGGGGAGGATGCCGGCAGGCAGCCCCGCTGGCACGGCCGGCGGTGTCGCGGGTGGTTTTGCCACCAGTGGTTGCACCTGGTTCCTCGTCGCCAGGAACGCCGATGCGCTGACGGATTCCTCGACCGTCTCGCCAGTCAGGAAGTTGGTTGTCGTCACCTTCACCAGCGGCGTGCCGTCGTCGCAGGACGTCCGGGTGCAGGTGGCGATCCGTTCCACGTCCGCAGCCGGTGGCGGATTGTTCACGGGATCCTCTGGCGGCGGCATCGGCGCGGCAACCGGCGGCGGTGGGGTCCCGGGGGCCTCCCGGGCGTTGACCCGGGTGGTGCTGCCGCCGCTGGCCACCACGTCGACCGTCTGTTGCGACGAGGGGTCGTTGTGGAGATGGTCCGTCGCGATGAAGAACAAGCCGTTGTACGCGGGGTCGGTGAAGGTGAGGCCGAGGTTCAGCGCCAGGTCCACGTTGTCGATCAGATTCGAGATCAGCGATTCACGGTCTGCCACGTTCACGTCCAGGCCGCTGATCGTGAAATCCCAGAGCCCGATCGTCGACATGTATCCCTGCGGATTCATCAGCTGGGCATCGATGAGCGGCTCGGTACCGAAGAGCCCGGGCTGCGCGAACAGGAAGTCGTCGGCGAAGTTGAACACACAGTTCGAATCGATGGTGTGGAAACTGCCGCAGGACGGATCGCGCGGATCGAACTGGAAGGAGAAACTGCTGTTGCCGCTGCTGCCGTCGCCGTATCGGATGTCCAGGGACAGGCCGTCGTTGTCGCCGAGAGCGGTCAGCAATCGTCCCATGTGGGAGTTGGCGCCGTGCCCGAACGACAGGGTCTCGAAGGCCGGGAGGGCAAGCGGGTCGTTGGACAGCCCGCCTCCAGGCCGGTTGAACACGTGGCTCGCGAAATCCAGGTCCCCGGGCGCCACCGCGCCGGGATGCGGAAGTTCACCTGGTTGAAGATGTCCAGGTCGCGGCCGGTGGCGCCGCCGGAGAGCAGGTCGAAGTCGAGGAACAGCGCCTGGTCCGAGCCGACGCCTGCGGAGCGCGTCAAGGTTTGGGTTGTGAGGAGATCCTCGAAGTGCTGGGTGATCCTCTGATCTTCGGTCGCGACGCCGGGAAACTTAGCGCAAACGGTCGGAAAATCTTTGAAGCAGCCCGTTGCTGTTCCAGGGCTCGATACGGTACGCCCTGATTCGACCGGATCAAACCGGTCGGGTCTGTCGCTGGTCGTGCTCACGGTGATGGGGCTCGGCAGGTCGCCGAAGCGGTCGCCTGGTTGGGCGACGTTCTTGACTACGGGGGGAGGACGATTGGTTGGAACGGGATCAGCAGATCGGAGGCGAATTGGAAGGAGATCGCCTTTTCGGTTACCTCCCGGTAGGTGGGCTGGCTCCCCCGGTAGATCTGCCCTCCCGGCAGCTGCTTGACGGTGCGGGCCGGGCCATTTGCCTGGTTGAAGTCGACCGAGTACGTGGCACTGTTGCCAACCGTGCTCACCGGGTCCAGGGCGTTGTCGGCACTGTCACCGGCCAGCACCTTGCCGGCTGCAATGGTGAACCGCTCGAGGGTGCCCAGATCACGGCCGGTGCCGTCGAGCCCGAACACCTGATCGAAGATGTCCGCCACTTTCGACGGGGCCACTCCGGCGGTGAGCTCCTTTTCGTACAGCGGATCGAAATTCGCGATGACCGTGCCATCGAGATCCACGCTTCCGGAGACGGCGCTGACCGTGGCCTTGGGCCGCAGGGTCAGATCCAGGTTGTTGCGCAGCGTCGGCGACAGGCTGAAGGTCGGCGTCACGCCCACCTCCCGGTCCGCGGTCACCTGGAGACTGGTGATCGCCATCGGGTCGAAGGTCACACTCGACCGTGTGTCCTGCACGGTGTTGCCCTGTGAGTCGGTGAAGGAGTAGCCCACCTCCCGATCGAACGCCAGGGTCATCGATGGCCTGGCGTCGAAGGTGAGCGCCTGCTCGACGCCCAGCGCAGGCCCGAAGTCGAAGTCCAGGATGTCCACCGTGACGTCCAGCGGGCCTGCCGAGAACGTGGCGCCACCGGGGGGTAGTGGCAGGCCAACCGCGCTGGCAATGCCGTCCACGTCGAGCTCCAGGGCGACCACATCCTGGTTGCGGGTCGTGCTGAACGCCGTGGCAGCGGTGCCGGTCACGGTGACGTCGAGCTTGTCGCCCGGCGGCGCAAAGCGCAGCTCCGCGAGCTCCGTGCCTACGGCCAGACCCGCGTCCTTGTCGGCCTTGTTGGTCAGCCCGGTGGACACCTCCGCGGTGATCACGTTCACCCGCTCGGCTTCATTGGGGTCACCCGGCACGTTGATCTGTGACTCGAACGTGGCATCCACGGTGGGGGCAGTGGTCTTCAGCGGAACGCTGACCTCCGCACCCAGCTGCGGCGTGGCCCCAAACACTCTGGTGGTGTTGGTGCCTGAATCGAAGGACAGGAGTGGCAATTCCGCGTCGAAGGAGCGCAGGACCGTGGGGACCAGCTCGACGCTGTCCAGGAAGCAGCCGAACAGGCAGGCGCTCGCGACGACGCTGGCCCGGTCGACGTCGATCACCACCCTGGAATCGAACGAGAAGTCGGCGAAGTTGCTGCTGAACTGGCTGGTGTCGGCGAAGCTGAACTGGGTGCCGAGGTTGTAGTGGTTGTTGCCAGCGTCGTCGAGATCGAGCTTCAGGCTGTAGGGCAAGGTGACGTCGACGCTGCCGGTGTCGAACACGAAGTTGGTCTCCAGACCGAAACGCGCATCGAGCTCGACGGTTGCCTTGGCCCCGAAATCCCCCACGAAGGTCTCCTCGATACCACCGAAGGACATGCTGCCGGTATCGATGTCGACGCCGAAGAAGTTGTGCGCGGAGAAAGTATTTGCCGCGCCGGTCCCGTATTGGCTGGCACCCCTGGCCGCGAACACGGCTGCGGTGTCGATCACGGTTTCCGCGGCGAGCGGGCCAGAGCCCAATGCACCCATCACCGCCAACAGGGGCATGGCCAAACCATGCCTGCCATCCTTCAAAGCCATGCCTGAATCCTTTGGGATCGCCGGTCGAGGTCGGCTTGCAGCCGGCCGTATTGTTGATTGTCTGGTTCTCGATCCCGCTGCGCTGACACCCGTGAAGATGACGGTCGCTTCCGGTCCTGGGGGTGCGGTGCAGGACTAGCCGTCGCAAGACTCCAGCAGCCAAGCGGGGCTGGAGAGTTGGTCGGTGACGCTCAGGGCGCGCTCTACGGGTCGTTGCCGGTGTCACAGGCACTATTCGTGCTACGCAACAAAATACACAACGATTACAGGCATTTGCGAGAATGTCTCTCTGGTCAGGGCGGCGTCGTTTGGCCATGTGTAAAGAATCCCGACATTCGCCCAGGAAACCTTTTCCAAAACCACGAAGTCGCCCGCATGGCCCTTGGGGTGTCGAGTCGGGGGCGGTTCCAGTCACCGACGTGGACGTGGGTCCTGGTAACGAGTTGACCGCGGCGGCGCATGGGCTCGTCAATCGATCACGAATGCGGCCGTGCGTGGCGCGTTGTCGCTTCGGCCTCGCAGGGGCGGTTGCGCGGGGGTGCGACCTTCTCGTCAGCGCAATCGCCGCGCGCCCGTCAGCGAACGTCCCCTCGCAACGTCATCCGCCATCGAGGCCTGCCGACCCACTGGACACTCCCCGCCCGGGCGCGCATCCCGGGGCGCGGTCCATTCTGGTGTCGCCCGAAGAAGTCGGGCGCCCGTTCGCCTTGTCCGCCGTGCTTGGACGCCAGGTGCCGGTACCAGTCTCCGTGGCCCTCGGGCCAGCAGCAGGCACGCTCGTTCGCGAAGGACGCCATGACGGTCGACTTCCTCCCCCGGCGGGCGGCGCGGCATCATAGGGGTCGCGAGAACGGAGTAGATGCGGGCATGCCGGCGGGCGGAACAGGTGCATCTTCGGACTGCGGGGCGGGTGCCGGGCGTGGTACGCGCTGTGGACCGGCGCGGGCGCGATGCCCGCGGGAAGGGCGACGCCGCACGCAGCGCCCGGTGAGGGGGCGACGCCGGTGAGCCGGCTCGCCGTCCACGTCTGCGCGCTCACGACCCAGCCGGAGGTGTTCTGGGTAACCGAGCAGCGCGTCGAGGCGGCGTGCCGCCGCCACCCGGGGATTTCCGGCCGGGTGGACTTCGACTGGAGCTGGGATCTGGACCGCTTCGACGCCGGCGCCGCCGGCGCGGACGCGATGATCGGGTGGACGTTCCCTCGCGAGGACCTGCGCGCGCTGGCCCCGCGGCTGCGCTGGATCCAGCTCACCAGCGCCGGCGTCGAGCACCTGCGCCCCTTCGACTGGGTGCCGCGCGGGCTCGCCCTCACCAACAACAGCGGCGTCCACGGCCCGAAGGCGGCGGAGTTCGCCGCCACGGCCGTGCTCATGCTGGGCCACGGGCTGCCGTTCCTCGCCACCCGTCAGCGCGAGCGCGTGTGGGAGAAGCGCTTCTCGACGACGGTGGAAGGGCGCACGGCGTTGATCGTCGGCCTCGGCGGGCTGGGCGGCGCGGCCGCACGCTGGCTGAAGAAACGCCTTGCCATGCGGGTGCTCGGCGTGACCCGCTCCGGGCGGCCCCATCGATATGCCGAGCACGTCGTGCCTGCTGCCCGCATCGACGAGGTCCTGCCCGAGGCGGACTTCGTGCTGGTGATGGCGCCGCTCACCGCCGAGACCGAGAACCTCATCGACCGGCGTCGCCTGGGGCTCATGAAACGCGGCGCGGGCCTCGTGAACATGGGCCGCGCGCGCCTCGTGGACTACGAGGCGCTGGTGGAGCGCCTGCGCGACGGCCACCTCTCGGGCGCGGTGCTCGACGTGTTCGACCCGGAGCCGTTGCCGGGCGACTCGCCCCTGTGGACCGCGCCCAACCTGGTGGTGGTGCCGCACTGCTCCACCGACGACTGCGAGCGCTACATCCCGCGCACGCTGGACCTGTTCTTCGACAACGCCGCGCGCCTGCTCGCGGGCCGGCGCCTGCGCAACCGCGTGCGTCTCGCGCGCGACTACTGACCATGGGAGCCGCAGGGGGCACGAGAGAGCCGATGGCGCCGCCGGTCCACCTCTCGGCGGTGGCGCTGGAGCACGCGGGCGTGCCGTTGCCGGCGGTGGCCGACGCCATCGCGTCGGCGCTTCGCGAGGTGGCGCGGGGACGCGCCTTCAGCGCGCCCAAGTCGAGCATCTGCCCGGCGCCGGGGCGGCTGTTCATGTGCATGCTGGCCGCGAGCGAGTCGCCGCCGTGCGCCATCGTCAAGGCGGTGGGCCTCGACGCGGGCAACCACGCCCGGGGCCTGCCTCACATCGGCTCCACCGTCACGCTGATGGACGGCGAGACCGGCATGCCGCTCGCGATCCTGGACGGCGCCTGGATCACCGGTGTGCGCACCGCCGCGCTGAGCGTGCTCGCCGCCCGCCACCTGGCGTGCCGGGCGGTGCGCCGCCTCGTGTTCGTGGGCTGCGGCGAGCAGGCCCGGCGTCACCTGGCCGCGTTCGCCGCCGAGCACCCGGTGCACACCGTGCACGCCATCTCGCGCGGCGAACGAAGCGCTCGCGAGCTCGCCCGCCTCGCCCGCGAGCGCCACGGCGCCGAGGCCCACGTGCACGCCGGCGCCGAGGAGTGCCTGGGCGAGGCCGATGTCATCGTCACCTCGGTGCCCGCCGCCGAGGGGCTCACGCCGTTCCTGGACCCGGCGCGGGTGACTCCGGGCGCTTTCGTCACCGCCTGCGATCTCGGCCGCTGCTGGCGCCCGGGCCTCGCCGACTTCGACGTGGTCGCCGTTGACGATCGTGCCCAGGAGGCGGCGCTCCCCCACCCGATGCTTCCGGCAGCGGCGGTGGACACGGATCTCGGCGCGCTGGTGGCCGGGGAGCATCCGGGGCGCACCGGCGAGGACCAGCGCACGGCCTTCGTGTTCCGCGGCATGGCCATCGCCGATCTCGCCGCCGCCTGGCTCGCGTTCCGGCATGCCCGGGACGCCGGGCTGGGCGAGCCGCTGGCCGGCTGAGGCACGGGGAACGACCGTGCAGCCCCGGCAGGTTCGCGGCGGACGCAGCATCCAGGGCGCCAGCGTCGGCATCCTGATGCTGGAGTCGCGCTTCCCGCGCATCCCCGGCGACGGCGGCAACGCACGCACCTGGCCGTTCCCGATGCTCTACAAGGTGATCCCCGGCGCGACACCCGAGCGGGTGGTGCGGGAGGGCGCCCGGGGCCTGCTGGACGACTTCCTCGCCGGCGCCCGGGAGCTGGTCGCCATGGGCGCCGACGGTATCACCACGAACTGCGGGTTCCTGGTGCGCTACCAGCGCGAGCTGGCCGAGGCCTGCGGGGTGCCGGTGGCGGCGTCGTGCCTGATGCAGGTCCCGTGGGTGCAGTCCCTGCTGCCGCCGGGGCGGCGGGTGGGCGTGGTCACGGTTTGCGCGGCGAGCCTCGGCGAGGAGCACCTGCGCGCCGCCGGCGCGAGCCCGGACACGCCGGTGGAGGGCACCGACTCCGGCGCCGAGCTCAGCCGGGTGATCCTCGGCGACGAGCTGACGCTGGACCCGGAGCAGGCGCGCGAGGATGTGGTCGGTGCGGCGCGGCGGCTCGTGTCGGCGCATCCGGACGTCGGCGCCGTCGTGCTCGAGTGCACCAACATGTCGCCGTACTCCGCCGACGTCGCCCGCGATCTCGGCCTGCCGGTGCACGACTTCTACAGCTTCGTCAGCTGGTTCCACGCGGGGCTGTGCCCGCGGCGGTTCGGGTGAGGGGGGCGCTGCCGCCGGCGCCACGCCGGGGGCTCCGCGTCGGATAGACTCGCGTCATGCCGGGTTGCCTGCACATCGACCACGACGCCGGCGTGACCACGCTCACGCTGAACCGCCCGTCGCGGCTCAACGCGCTGGACCTCGGACTACGCCATGCGCTCGCCGACGCGCTGCAGGAGGCCGCGGGGGATTCCGAGACGCAAGTCCTCGTGATCACCGGCGCCGGCGAGCGGGCCTTCTGCGCGGGACAGGATCTCGCCGAGAGCGGAGACGTGGGTGAGGCGCGGTCCCGGGCCTGGATCGGGTCCTGGGACCGCATGTTCCAGGCCTTCCTCGAGCTGCCGAAGCCCGTGATCGCGGCCCTCAACGGCGTCACCGCCGGCGGCGGCCTCGAGCTCGCCATGCATTGCGATCTCCGCGTCGCGAGCGAGCATGCACGCCTGATCATGGCCGAGATCGACGTGGGGCTGCCGGCCATGACCGGCAGCGACTGGCTGTCGGCGCATGTGTTCGACTCGCGGATGCTGGAGGTCGTCCTCACCGGCCGACCGGTGCCCGCGGACGAGGCCCTGCGCATCGGTCTCGTGCACCGGCTCGCGGCGCCCGGGGCGCTTCGCGCCGCGGCGCGAGCGCTGGCGGACGAGCTCGCGACCAAGCCCGCGCGCGCCCTGGGCGCGAACGTGCGACGCCTGCGCGAGGTGCGCGCCCGGCAGATGGAGCGCACCCGCCTCATGGCCGAGATGCGCCGCTACCAGGTGGAGGCGATGGCCGGCGGCGAGCCGCAGCGTCTCATGCAGGCGTTCCTCGCCGGGCGCGCGGCACGCAGGAACGCGCCCGGCGCGGCCGCGTCGGACGCGACCCGTCCACGGCAGAATCGCGACAAGGAGAACACCACATGAACGACAGCGTGCTGGTATCGGTGGAGGGCGGTATCGGGTGCATCACCCTCAACCGGCCGGAGCGGCTGAACGCCTGGGACACGCCCATGCGCGAGCAGGTCTCCGCGGCGCTCGCCGGGTTCAACGCCGACCCGCAGGTGCGCGCGGTCATCGTGACCGGCGCCGGGGACGACGCCTTCAGCGCGGGCCAGGACCTGTCGGAGACCATGGCCTTCACCTCCGGCGCCGACGCCGAGCGCTGGTTCCTGTCCTGGCGCGGGTTCTACGACGGCCTGCGCAACCTGGAGAAGGGCTGCGTGGCGGCGCTCAACGGCGTCGCCGCGGGCTCCGCCTTCCAGTTCGCCCTGCTCACCGACGTGCGGGTGGGCCATCCCGGCACCCGCATGGGCCAGCCCGAGATCAACTCCGGCATCCCGAGCGTGCTCGGCCCGATGCTGATGCTCTCGCGCATCGGCCTGTCGCGCACCATCGAGCTGACCCTGACCGGACGCATGATGGACGGCGAGGAGTGCCACCACGTGGGCCTCATCCACCATCTGGTGCCCCGCGAGCAGGTGATGGGGAAGGCGCGCGAGGTCGCCGCGCTGCTCGCGTCCAAGCCGCCCATCGCCATGCGCCTGAACAAGCGCCGCTTCAGGGAGGTGACCCAGCCCGACTTCGACGAAGCCTTCGAGAAGGGCGCGGCCATCGAGGCGGAGGCCTTCGCCGCCGGCGAGCCCCAGGCCGAGATGCAGCGCTTCTTCGACGAGCGCTCCGCGCGCAAGAAGTAGCAGGCCGTCGAAGACATCTTCGACGACCTGCGTCCGGTACAGGGACGTACCGGCATGCATCGAGCACGACGGTGCCCGATGCATGGAGCGAGCCGGAGACCGCGTCTTCGGCGTAGCGAGTCGAGCTTCGACAGGACGTCGAATCTCGACGGGAACAACGAGGAGGAACCCCGTGCGATTCGCGATCTCGGTGAACATGCAGCGTGTGGACCCGGCGACGCCCATGCGCCAGGTCGTCGACGAGGCGCTGGATCTGGTCAAGACGGCGGAGCAGGGGGGCTTCGACATCGCCTGGGCGGCGGAGCACCACGGGGTGGAGCTCACCATCGCGCCGAACCCGTTCCTGCAGCTCACCCACTGGGCCGAGCACACGGAGCGCATCCGCCTCGGGCCGGCGGTGGTGGTGGCGCCGTACTGGCACCCGATCCGCCTGGCCGGGGAGGTGGGGCTGTTCGACCTCTACTCCGGCGGGCGGCTCGAGCTGGGCGTCGGGCGGGGCGCGTTCCAGTACGAGTTCGACCGCATGGCGAACGGCATCCCGCAGGTCCAGGGCGGCGCACATCTGCGCGAGATGGTGCCGCTGCTGAAGCAGCTCTGGGCCGGGGACGTGGAGCACCGGGGCGAGCGCTGGAGCTTCCCGCGGGCCACGGCGCTGCCGAAGCCCGTGCAGCGGCCCCATCCCCCCATCTGGGTCGCCTGCCGGGGCCCGGAGACCTTCCAGTGGGCGGTGGAGAACGGTCTCGAGATCATGTGCACGCCGCTCTCGAAGCCCTTCGCCGAGGTGGAGGATCTGGCGCGCAAGTACCGGGAGACCATGGCCGCGAACCCCGGCATCCCGCGTCCGCGCCTGCTGGTGCTGCGCCGCACCTGCGTCTACGAGCGCCCGGGGCAGTGGCGCGAGATCGCCGAGACGGAGTACCGCTACTCGCGCCGCTTCGCCGGGCTGTTCCAGACCAGCGGCAGCGTGGAGAACGGATTCCCCGCGCCGCTGCCGGACGAGGACGACGCCACCAAGGACGAGCGGCTGCGCCAGATTCACCAGGCGATGATGTTCGGCACCCCGGATGAGGTGGTGGAGCGCCTGCGCGCCTACGAGGCGCTCGGATTCGACTACTTCTGCTACGGCGCCAGCTTCGACCTGCCGCACCGGCAGGCGCGCCGCTCCCTCGACCTGTTCATCGAGCGCGTGATGCCCTGCTTCGAGCGGCTGGCGCACACCGGGGTCGCCGCCGGTGACGACTGAGATCGCGGGGGGCATGATCGCGCCCCGGGGAGTGGACATCGCCTGGCGCGAGGAGGGCGATGGCCCTGCATTGCTCATGCTGCACGGCGTGGGCTCGAGCATGGTGTCCTTCGACCCGCTGGCCGCGTCACTCGCCCTGCGCTTCCGGGTGCTGCGCCACGACCTGCGCGGCCACGGCGCCTCCGGCAAGCCGCGCGGACCCTACGCCCTCGCCGACTACGTGGCCGACGCGGTGGACCTGCTCGACGCACGCGGATGCGACCGCGCCCACGTGCTGGGCTTCTCCTTCGGCGGAATGATCGCCCAGGCCCTCGCGGCCAGCGCGCCGGAGCGCGTGCGCGGGCTCGTGCTCGTCAGCTCCGTGGCCGGGCGCACGCCCGAGGAGCGCTCGCGCATCCGCGAGCGGGCGGAGACCCTCGAGCGCGGCGGGGCCACCGGCACCGTGGACGCCGCCATCGAGCGCTGGTTCACACCGGAGTTCCGCGCGCGGCACCCGGAGATCGTGGAGGCGCGCAGGCGCCGGGCTCTCGCCAACGACCCGGTGGGCTACGCCGCGGCCTACCGCGTGTTCGCCACCTCGGACATGGACGAGGAGCTCACCGCCATCACCGCGCCGACGCTGGTGATGACCGGCGAGCACGACGTGGGCTCCACGCCGCGCATGGCGCGGCTCATCCACGAGCGGGTGGCGGGGTCGCGCCTCGAGATCCTCGCGGGGCTCCGCCACAACGTCGTCGAGGAGGCGCCGGGGCAGGTGGCGGGGCTCGCGGCGGCGTTCCTCGCGGAGTGCGGGGCGTGAGCGGCGGGCAGGCCGCGCACCTGGCACCCCTGTCGGGGCCGGAGGTGTGGACCGGAGCCGGGTTCGCCGCACGCAGGGACTGGATCCACGAGCTGGACGCGGCAGCGATCGACGAGATCGCGGGCGTCGTGGCGGCGGTGGCGGCGCGTGCCGAGGGGACCGGGCTCTTCGGGATCACCGCCGCCGAATTCCCGCTGCCGCGCCTCGGTGCGCGCCTCGCCGCGGTCACCGAGTCCCTGGAGCACGGCTGCGGCGTCGCGTGCCTTCGCGGTCTCCCGGTGGAGCGGCACACGCCCGAGACCCTGCGCGCCGCGCTGTGGGGCATCGGCACGCATCTGGGCACCGCGGTGTCGCAGAACAGCGCCGGGGAGTTCCTCGCCGAGGTGCGCGACCACGGCGAGCAGCTGGGGCTCGCGCACTCGCGGGGCTATCGCAGCAACGCGCCGCTGCGCTTCCACACGGATCGCTGCGACGTGGCCGTGCTGCTGTGCGCGCGCCAGTGCCGGAAGGGCGGCGAGAACCGCATCGTCAGCACGCCGGCGATCCACAACGCGATGCTCGAGCGCTGCCCGGAGCTCCTGGAGGAGCTCTACGGCACGTACTGTCACAGCCGCCAGGGCGAGGAGGTCGCGGGCGAGCGGCGCTACTACGAGAGCCCGGTGTTCGCCGTGCACCGCGGCCGCTTCACGAGCCAGTACTCGCGCGCGTACGTGGAGTCGGCGCAGCGCTTCGGGGAAGTGCCGAGACTGCGCCCGCGCCAGGACGAGGCGCTGGACGCGCTCGCGGCGATCGCGGACGAGCTGGCGGTGCAGGTGCGCATGGGCGACGGTGACATCCTGCTGGTCAACAACCACGTCACCTACCACGCGCGCACCGCCATCGTCGACTTCGACGAGCCGGGCCGCAAGCGCCTGCTCTACCGCCTGTGGCTCGCGGTGCCCGGCAGCCGCGAATTGCCGCCGAGCTTCGCGGAGCTGTGGGGCGAGACCGCCGCCGGCGCGGTGCGCGGCGGGGTGACGCCCGCCTCGGGCCTGCGCGACGTGGCGGCCTGGCGGCGGGCAGGTGGACGCGGGGAGCCCGACGCCACCCGGGCCGGCGCCGTGCCATGATCCGGCGCCCGACTCGGCGCGATCGCACCGGAGCCCGGCCATGACCGACACGGCCCCTGGCCGCACCGATCCGCTGCTCGAGCCACTCACCATCGGGCACCTGCGGCTTCGCAACCGCATCATGAGCACGAGTCATGCCAGCGGGCTCCAGGAGGGCGGCCTGCCGCTGGAGCGCTACCAGCGCTACCACGAGGAGAAGGCCCGCGGCGGGCTCGCCCTCACCATGTTCGGGGGCTCGTCCAACGTGGCCCCGGACAGCCCCAACGTGTTTCACCAGCTCAACGTGGGCACCGACGCCATCGTCCCGCACCTCGAAGCCTTCTCGCAGCGCATCCACGCCCAGGGCGCGGCGCTCATGTGCCAGATCACGCACCTGGGCCGGCGTGGCGAGTCCTATGGCGGCGACAAGCTCCCCACCATCGCTCCCTCGGTGGTGCGCGAGACCCAGCACCGCAGCTTCCCCAAGGCCATGGACGAGCACGACGTGGCGCGGGTGGTGGACGCCTACGCGCAGGCGGCGCTGCGCTGCAAGCAGGGCGGGCTCGACGGCATCGAGGTGCTCACCGGCGGTCACCTCATCGGCCAGTTCCTCTCCCCGGTCACGAACCTGCGCAGCGACCGCTTCGGGGGCTCGCTCGAGAACCGCTGCCGCTTCGGCCTGATGGTGCTCGAGGCCATCCGCGAGCGCACCGAGGGCCGCTTCCTGGTGGGCGTGCGCATGGTGGTGGACGAGGGGATCCCGGAGGGGCTCGGCTTCGAGGAGTGCGTGCGCATCGCCCACCGCTTCCAGGCGAGCGGCTGCGTCGACTTCTTCAACGCCATCTACGGGCGCATGGACACCCAGCTCGCGCTGGCGGTGGACAACATGCCGGGCATGGCCTCCCCCATCGCGCCGTGGCTGCGCAACGCAGGGGCGTTCCGCCGCGAGGTGAGGCTCCCGGTGTTCCACGCCGCGCGCATCGCCGATCTCGCTACCGCGCGCCATGCGATCCGCGAGGGGCTGGTGGACATGGCCGCCATGACCCGGGCACACATCGCCGATCCGCATCTGGTGCGCAAGCTCGAGGCGGGGCTCGAGCACACGGTGCGCCCCTGCGTGGGCGCCACCCACTGCATGAGCGAGCAGCGCCCCGCGTGCCTGCACAACCCGGCGAGCGGCGCCGAGCACCGCCTGCCCCACGAGATCGCGCCGTTGCCGGAATCGCGGCGGCGCGGCGTGGTGGTAATCGGCGCCGGCCCGGCGGGGCTGGAGGCGGCCCGGGTGTGCGCGGCGCGGGGCCACCGGGTGACGCTGCTGGAGGCCGCGGATCGCCCCGGCGGCCAGGTGCTGCTGGCGGTGCGCGCGTCCTGGCGGCGGGATCTCATCGGCGTGGTGGACTGGCGGGTCGCGGAGCTCGAGCGCCTCGGCGCGACGCTTCGCACCGGTGTCTACGCCGAGCCGGAGGACGTGCTGGCGCTGGATCCCGACGCGGTGATCGTCGCCACCGGCGGTGTGCCGCAGCTCGACTGGCTGGACGGCGCCGAGCACTGCGACAGCGCCTGGGACGTGCTCTCGGGCGGCGCCGGCGGCGGCCATGAGGTGCTGGTCTACGACGGCACCGGACGCCACGCCGGGATCACCGCCGCCGAGCACCTGATGATGCAGGGCCGCCACGTGACCCTGGCCGCCATCGACGGGTCGCTCTGCGAGGAGATGAGCTACGCCGAGCGCGCCATCTGGAAGCGGCGCCACTACGAGCTGGGGCTCGAGACCCGCTTCGACCGGCGCCTCACGCGGGTGGATCGCGACGGCAATCGGCTGCGCGCGACGCTGGTCAACGACTACACGGGGGCGGTGGAGACCTTGACGGTGGACCGGGTGGTGGTCGAGCACGGCACCCAGCCTTCGGACGATCTGTATCAGGCGCTGCGCGCGCAGTCGTCGAACGACGGCGTCACCCACATCGACGCCCTGCTCGCGGGCGAGCCGCAGCCCGATGGCGATGGCGATGGCGATGGCGAAGGGTTCGCGCTGCACCGGGTGGGCGACGCGGTGTCCAGCCGCAACATCCACAGCGCGGTGCTGGACGCGCTGAGGCTGTGCATGACGGTCTGAGGCGGCGCCGGGCGCGGGGGCACGTCGCCGTCAGCGCGGCAGCACGTCTTCCGGCGTGCCCGCCACTCCGGCGATGGCCTGGCGCACCACCTGGCGGGTGCGGAACAGCACCATCTCCTGCCAGTCGAGGGTGACCGGCGCGAAGTGCAGCCGGATGTCACGCTTGATGGCCTGCACCCGGGGGTCCTGCCAGTCCACGTTGCGCGCCGCGTGCAGCCAGTGATCGGCGCGCAGCACCCGCAGCCCGTTGGCCGGGGGAAAGGTCCCGAACTCCAGCGCCACGAAGGTCACGCGCTCGCCCAGCATCGCCTCCCACCCGTACTCGGCGAGCCCGGTCTTCTCCACCGAGGACGAGGTGCCAAGGGCAGGCTGCGTCACCGATCGCCCGTACCAGCGGAACGCGCGCTCCACGTTCACGGTATCGACGGTGTGCGCGCAGATGGGCTCCCCGTAGCCGAACGGACCGAGACCCGTGTGGACGTCCACCACCGCCACCAGCTCGCGCCCCGCGAGCCCGTGATCGGCCACGATGCGCTCGAGGGTGCGGCGCGACCAGGTCGGACGGTCGCCACCGTAGAACACGCCGCGGGGATCCACGTACTGCCCGCCGCTGCGCGCGAGCATCAGCGCGTGCTCGCCGTGCTCGCGCCGGTAGTCGTCGATCCGCGCGTCCGCGGCGCGCACGGACTGCTCGTCGAGGGACTCGGGCACCAGCGCCGTGGCCAGCGCCTCGTAGCCCGGGTTGGCCGGGAGCGGCTGCGAGAAGTCGACGAAGTTGCGGTTGAGGTCCACGCCTTCCTCGGTCACCCGCCGCTGCCAGGCGAACCCGTAGGGGTTGATGGCGTGGACCAGCAGCATCGCCACCCCGGCACCCAGGGCGCCGGCGCCGGCGTTCTCGAGCCAGTCGACCTGTGCCGCCGAGCCCGGGAACCCTTCCACCCCGTGGGTGGCCGACACCAGCACCACCACGCGCGGCGCGTCGCCCGGGCCGACCCAGGCGGCGTCGGCGGCGAGCGCCTCGCCGTGGGGGCCCTGGAGTGGGTTCGCGTACGCTCGTGGCGCGTGGCCGGCGGCCTCGCAGGCACGCAGGAAGCGATCGCGCGCCTCCCGGTAGTCGGCAGGGAAGCAGCGCCGCGCGGCGCTCGGCAGATCCATTCGGCGTGTCCTCCGCATGGGTCCTGTGGCGCGCGTCCGGCGCGCGGCTGCGGGCGCGATGATACAGGCCACGGGTCGCGGTGACGGAACGGCGTCGGGTCCTGACCGCCGCCACCCGGCCGTCGGCCCCGGGGTCCCGGCCCGCGACCGGAGCGGCGCCGCCTCGCGGGGCTGCCGGGGACCGGACGTCAGCGGTCGTGCCCTGCCCCGGTCGGCTCGTCCCGTCGCACGCTGCATCCCTCCGTGGCCCGCGACAGCGTCTCCTTGCGGATGCGCTGGGTGCCGGTCTTCTCGAAGCCGTCCACCACCTCCAGGTACAGCGGCACCTGGAACGGCGCGAGCCGCTCCTCGCACCAGCGGAACACCCGCCGCGGGTCGAGGCGCGCACCGTCGACGGGCTTCACGACCAGCTTGATCTCCTCGTCGCCCAGGTCCGACGGGACGCCGATGGCGGCGCTCTCCGCCACCTCCGGCATGGCGTCCACCACGTGCTCGATCTCCCAGGCGGAGACGTTCTCGCCGCGCCGGCGGATGCAGTCCTTGAGCCGGCCGAGGAACACCAGGTAGCCGTCCCCGTCCAGGCAGCCGAGATCCCCCGTGTGCAGCCAGCCGTCGCGCAGCGCCCGGGCGGTGGCCTCGGGATTGCGGAAGTAGCCCGGCGTGATCAGCCCGGGCTCGCGCCCCCGCACCAGGATCTCGCCGCGCTCGCCGGGCGCGAGCGCCGTGCCGTCCGCGGCCGCGATGCGCACCTCGAACCAGGGCGCCGGGCGGCCCACGGTGGCGAAGCGTGCGTCGGTGTTGATGCTCGTGAGGCTGGACGCCTCGGTCATGCCGTAGCTCTCGCGCACCTGCACGCCGAAGCGCGCCTCGAAGGCGCGCCAGGCACCGGGCGGCGCGCCGCCGCCCCAGGCGACGCGCACCACGTGGTCCCGGTCGCGGGCGCTCGGCGGGCGCGAGAGCAGCATCTGCAGGATGCCGCCCAGGAAGTGGATCTGGGTCGCGCCCGCCTCGCGGCACTCGTCGAAGAAGCGCGACACGCTGAAGCGCGGGGTCATGGCGATCCGCACCCGGTGCTCGAGGGCGAGCACCAGCACCTCCATGCCGCCCACGTGGTAGAGGGGCTCCCACAGGTACAGCACGTCGCCGTCGCGCACGTCGGCGGCCATCGTGCTCGCGAGGGCCGCCGCCCGGTGCATCCTGTCGGTGACCAGCACCCCCTTGGGCGGGCCGGTGGTGCCGGAGGTGAACAGCACCGTCAGCACGTCGTCGCTCGCGGGCGCCCCCGGCGGCGGATGGGCCGGGGCCGCCGCCACCAGGTCCGCGAGGCGCTCCCCCGGCGGCGCGTCCGTGCCGCGCCACACCAGCGGCGCCCGGCGACCGCCCGCGGCGGCGGCCGCCTCGATGGCCGGGGCGTAGCCCGCGTCCGCCAGCACCAGCGCCGGGTCGCCCTCGGTGAGCACGTAGGCCAGCGGGTCGTGGCGAAGCTGGGTGTTGACCGGGATCTCCACCGCCCCGAGCTTGGCCAGCGCGAAGAACACGCGCACGTGGTCCGGGTGGTTGTCCATCATCACCGCCACCCGGTCGCCGGCGCCGATGCCGCGCGCCGCGAGCGCGTTGGCGACCCGGTTCACCCCCGCGTCCAGCGCCGCGAAGTCCAGCCCCTCGCCGGCGAAGGTCAGGTAACGGCCGTGGGGGTCCGTCGCCACACGCCGCTCGAGCAGCGCGCGCACCGTGACATCATCCGGTACGAACGGCATCTGAACTCAGCCTCCGCGCGCCGGGCACGCGCCCCGTCCCGCGCCCGGGCCTGCATCGCGGCGTGCACCCGGGCGCGGGCCGCTGCGTTCCCTCTCTCCACCGGGGGGAGCCAGGGAGGGGGGGCATCACCAGCAGCGCCCCTCGAAGCCGCGGAATCCGGCACACATCGCGATCATCGCGTCAAAAAGTCGTAGGCCGACAGCACGTGGGTGCGCACCACGTGCAGGAAGTCCTCCACGGGCACGTGCTCGTCACCGCTGCCCATGCCGGTGGGGAACGGGCCGTAGACGAAGGCCGGCACGTCCAGGTAGCGCCACAGCCGGGTGTCGGTGCCGCCCACGCTCACGGTGGGCGCGGGGCGGAAGCCGCGCAGCGCCTCCACGTTGCCCTGCAGGATGCCCACCATCTCGTGCTCCGGATCGCACCAGCTCGGCGGGTTGAAGACCAGCTCCTCCACGGTGGTGCCGGGATGGCTCTCCAGGATCCGCGCGACCGCGTCCAGCACCCGCTGCTTGTCGAGCCCGATGGGGAAGCGGATGTCGGCCTCCACCACGCAGCGGCTCGGCACCATGTTCACCTTCATGCCGCCCTGCACGGTGCCGATGTTCACCGTCACCCGCTGCACGATGCCGCTCGCGCCGGCCCCCTGCGCGGCCTCGATGGCGTCGCGGCTGCGCTCGAGGACCACGCCCACGTTGCCCGGCGCCGGCGTGTCCAGCGCCTCGAGGGACTCGAGATCCGCGATCAGGCGCGCTGCGTTCTTCGTCGCGCTCTCGCTGAGGTGGGTGTAGGCGCCGTGGGCGCCCCGCGTGGACACGGTGAAGCGCAGCCACAGGGGGCCCTTCTCGCCGAAGCGGATGCTCAAGGGGCTGCTGGGCTCGCCGTTCAGGCAGCAGTCGCCGTGCACCTCCGGGTGGTTCGCCATCAGGTAGCGCGCGCCCCACGGGCCGAAGGTCTCCTCGTCGGACACCGCGGTGAGCGTCAGCCGGCCCTTGAGGCGCTCACGGATCCCGTGCAGGTAGAGGTAGGTGAACACCGACGCCGTGGTGCCGCACTTCATGTCCGCCGTGCCGCGTCCCCACACCTTGCCGTCGGCCACCGCGCCGCTCCAGGGGCCGCCGTGGGTCCAGGTCTCGTGCTCCGCCACCGGGAACACGTCCATGTGGCCGTTGAGCACCAGGTGCCGCCCCGGGGCACCGCCCTCGAAGCTGGCCACCACGTTCGGGAACTCCGGCTTCGGGTCGATGACGCGGTACTCGATGCCGTGGCGCTCGAGCAGCGACGTGACGTGCGCCGCCGCTTCCCGGGTGTCACCCGGCGGGTTCGGGGAGCGGGCCTGCACGAAGCGCGACAGGAAGTCGATCAAGAGGTCCCGGTCCGCGTCGACGCGATCGAGCAGCGCCTGCTTGTCGGGGGTCATGTCCGGTCGTCCTCCTTCAAGACTCGCCGCCGGTGGCTAGCTGGCTGTTGCCAGCTGCGGATCACGACCGAGCGAGGAGGAAGGCAGGGGTCGGTGGGCCCGTACGCGGCAGGGATGCCGCGTTCGAGCCTCCAGGGACGGATTTACGGCGGGGCCCACCGACCCCTGCCTTCCTCCGGCTATCACCACGGATGTCGCGCGGCTCGGAAGCGCCATTTAGCCTCCGGTCTCCCGGTCCGGGCTCGCCGCCGGCCCGCCGGGCCGCAGGCACGCGAGGGTGAGGCACTCCAGCATCACGGTGCCGGCGAGGAACGCGGTCATGCCGCCCACGTCGTGGGGCGGGCTCACCGTGTTCACGTCGAAGGCCACGAAGTCGATGCCGGCGAGCGCGTGCAGGAAGTCGAGCCCCTCCCGGGCGCTGGCCCCGCCCCAGGTGGGGGTGCACACGCCCGGGGCGCAGGACGGATCGAAGAAGTCCATGTCGAAGCACAGGTACACGGGCCGGCCCGCGAAGCGTTCGTGCAGCGACGCGGCCACCTGCTCGGGACCGAGCCGGTTCAGCGCGGCACCGTCGAGGATCTCGTAGCCCTGGGCCCGGGTGTGCTCGAACACGCCGCCGGCGCGCAGCGTGCCGCGCGCGCCCACGTGGATGGAGCGCGCGGCGTCCACCACCCCCTCCTCGGCGGCGCGGGTGAAGGTGGTGGAGGTGTTGTAGCGCAGGTGCGCCGCGTTGCCGTCCCCGGCATAGGTGTCCGTATGGGCGTCCACGTGCAGCACCACCAGGTCGGGGTGGTGGGCGTGCACGGCGCGCAGCTGCGGCAGGGTCACCGCCCCGTCGCCGCCCATGGTGACGGGGATCGCACCCGCGTCCAGCACCTGGCCCACCGCCGCCTCGATGCGCTCGAAGGACGGCTCGATGACGCTGGGGGTGACGTCCACGTTGCCCAGGTCCACCACGTCCAGCAGCGCCAGGGGGTTGAAGTCCGCGTGGGGCGGCTGGTAGGGGCGCACCAGCGCCGACTGCTCGCGGATGGCCTGGGGCCCGTAGCGGGACCCGATGCGCACCGGGTGCGTGCCGCAGTCGAAGGGGATCCCCAGCACCGCGGCCCCGGCGCCGCGGGCGCTGCGCGCCGCGGGCACGCCCATGAAGGTGAGCGGGGAGGCCATCAGCGGGCTGCCCGCGTCGATCCGTTGCTCGCTGTCCACGTGTGTTCTCCTGACCGTCAGCGCCCGCGCGAAGCCTCGCCGGCGGGCGCGGTGATTCTCGCACGAGCCGTCACACGCCCAGCCGGTCCAGCAGCTTGTACCACCCCACCGCGGTGGCCAGGAACCAGGGCCTGCCGTGGTACAGCGGTCGGGTCGGGAAGGGGACGTCGTCCAGGGGCGTGCGCCCGTCCGGGCTGCCGAGCACCTTGTGGCCCAGACGCATGCCGAACCAGCTCGCCAGCGACACCCCGGAGCCGCAGTAGCCCATGGCGTAGTGCAGCCCGTCGTGGCTGCCGATGTGGGGCAGGGTGTCGAATGTGTAGGCGACGAAGCCGGCCCAGGAGTGGGTGATCCGCGTGCCGGCGAGCTGCGGGAAGATGCGCGTGAGCTCGCGGTGCAGGCGCGGGCCGCTGACCCGGGGATCGGTCTCGGCGAGCGCCACACGACCGCCGAACAGCATGCGCCGCCCGTCCGGCGAGCGGCGGTAGTAGAAGACCACCCGGCGCGTGTCGCTCATGGCGCGCCGCGTCGGCGAGAGCACATCGGCGAGCGCCGGGTCGATCTCCTCGGTGGCGATCATGTAGCTACCGATGGGGATCACGCGCCGGCGCTGCCACGGTGTCGCCGGGCCGGTGTAGCCGTTGGTCGCGATGGCCACGTGGCGCGCCCGGACCCGGCCGCGTGTGGTCGTCACCTGGAAGCCGTCGCCGTCGCGGGCGATGGCCTCGACCCGGCAGCCGTCGCGAAGCCGCACGCCGGCCGCGCGCGCCCGCTCGACCAGGCCCGCGTGGTAGAGCCCGGGGTGCAGCGTGATGTGGCCCGGATGCACGATGCCGCCGTGGTAGAAGTCGCTGCCGATCTCGCGGTGCTGCTCGGCACGGGGCACCATCCGCGCGTCTCCCTTCAGCGCCTCGGGCTCGGCCTCGAGGGCCCGCGCCAGGCGCTCGTAGTGGCCCGGGGTGTGCGCGCCGAGGAAGCGGCCCACCCGCGCGAGCGCGCAGTCCAGGTCCTCGGACTCGACGAAGTCCGCGAGGAATGCGAGGGCGTCGTGGCCGCAGCGGCGGATCGCCAGCGCGGCATCGGCGCCGTGACGCGCGGCGAGCGCGCCGTAGGCGGGCTTGATGCTCGTGGACACCTGCCCGCCGTTGCGGGTGCTGCAGCCCTCCCCCAGCGCACCGGCTTCCACCACCAGGGCGTCGCGCCCGCCGCGGGCCGCGACCAGTGCCGCGTGCAGCCCGGTGTAGCCGGAGCCCACCACCAGCACGTCGGCCTGCGCGGGCAGCGGCTCGGTGGCGGGTGGCACGGGCGGCGCCGCTTCCCACCACCAGGGCTGCGCCTTGAAGCCGGGGGCGAAGAGGCCGTCAGTCACGGCGCGGCGGCGCCATCGGCGCGATCACGAGAAGCGCTCCGCGCGGAACGCGGCCACGTCCACGTTGAGCGGCTGCCCGCACACCATGCCGGCGACGATGCGCCCGGTGTTGGGCGCCCCGATCATGCCCGTGTGGGCGTGGCCGAAGGCGAGCCAGACGTTGCGCCAGCCTGGCGCGGGGCCGATCACCGGCAGGCCGTCGGGGAGGCTCGGGCGGCGCCCCATCCAGCGCGACACCGAGGCGGGCGCGAGCTTCGGGAACATGTGCCGCCCGCGCTCGAGGATGGCGTCGGCCCGCCGGTAGTCCGGCGGCGCGTCCACCGACGCGAGCTCCACGGTGCCCGCGAGGCGCAGCCCCGTCTCCATCGGCGTCGCCACGAACTTGCCGTCGGTCTCCATCACCGTGTTGGAGAGCGTCACCCCCGGCTCGGCCAGGGTCACGTGGTAGCCGCGCTCGGTCTCGAGGGGCAGGTCGACGCCGAGCATGCGGGTGACCCGCGTCGACCACGCGCCGGCGGCGATGACCACCGCGTCCGCGGGCACTCCGGACGCATTGGTGAGCACCCGCTGGACGCGATCCCCACGGGTCTCGAAGCCGCGCACCTCGGCGCGCACCCGCTCGCCGCCGTCGGCCGTGAAGCGCTCGGCGAGGGCGCGCACCAGGCGCGAGGGATTGGCGGTGAAGCCCTGGTCACGGATGCGCACCGCCTGCACGTACCCGGGGCCGAGATCCGGCTCGATGGCGTGCAGCGCCGCGCCGTCGAGCAGCTCCACCGTCGCGCCGTGCTCGGCGCGCAGGCGCCAGTCCAGGTCGCCGAGGCGATCCGAGCGCGCCGTGCGGTAGACGTGCAGGTAGTCGCAGCCGCGCACCAGGTCGCCGACGCCGGCCTCCCGGGCCAGCTCCCGGTGCAGGTCCAGCGCGGGTCCGTGCAGCATCGACAGCGCCCGGGCGGCCGCCTCGACCTTCGCCACGGTGCCGGAGCGCACGTAGCGCCACAGCCAGGGCAGCAGCGTGGGCAGGTGGCGCCAGCGAATGGTGAGCGGCCCGGTGCGGCTGAGCAGCCAGCCCGGGACCTTGGGCAGCAGCCCCGGCGTCGCGATGGGCACGCAGGAGCTCCAGGACAGCGAGCCCGCGTTGCCGTAGGAGGACGCGCCGTCGTCGCCGGGCTCGAGCCGGTCCACGAGGGTCACGCGGCGGCCGAGCTGCTGCAGGTACCGGGCGCAGCACACGCCGACGATGCCGGCGCCGACGACGACCACGCGCTCTGCGCTCATGCCCGGGCTCCCGTCACCACAGCCAGCGTCCCGCGTCCTCGATGGCCCAGATCTCCCGGGTGGGGCCATCGGTGGTGCGCGTGATGCGAAGGTGCCCGTTGAGCAGCCGCGTGGTCAGCGCCGGGAAGTGGAACATGGCCTCGCGAAGCCCCTCGGGCGCGTCGTCGTCGAAGGGCTTGAAGGTCTCGAGCACGATGCGCTGGCGGGTGGCGGAGAGGTCCTCGCGGGTGTGCCCCTGGGAGCAGCCGTCGAGCAGGCCGGCCAGCACCGACGCCACGTCGCGCGCGGAGTTCCCCGCGACGCCGAGTCGGGCGGCCAGGTCGTGGGCGTACTGGATGGCCATGCCGCGGGCCGTCTGCTGCACCAGGTACCAGGTGGGCTCCTCGCCGAAGTGGCGCAGCAGGATCTCCACGGTGGTGCGCAGGTAGCGCGACGAGAAGTTGCGCCGTGCCCGCACCAGGCGCGCCTGCGGCCACTCCTTCGGATCCAGCGTGGGCGCCTTGTCCGGGTCGTGCGGTGGCGAGGTGGTCACGTGCTCGAAGCGGTAGCGCTCCTCCGGGGCGAGGTCGTGGTCGTACTCGTAGAAGTAGCCCTCGTCGTAAGGGTCGCCCTGCATGATGAACTTGGTCGCCACCCAGCCGAGACGCGGGCAGCCCATCATCTGCCCGTTGCGCGGGTGCCAGGAGCCGAGGATGGTGCGGCGCAGCGACGCGGGCAGGCACAGCATCGCGACCCCGTCGTAGGTCCACATGGGCGCCTTGTAGCGCACCCACGCCTTGCGCTCGGACTCCTCGGCGTAGTCCATCTCCAGGCCGCCGATGAGGTTGGTGTAGTAGTGGTACTTCGCCGCGGCGATGGCCGGCGGTTCCTTGTCGATGCCGAGCTTCACCATGCCCTCGTGGTAGCGCTCCCCCTGGTGGTCCACCAGCACGTCGTGCCACAGCCGGTGCAGCGCCGCCTCGCCCTTCTCGCGGAAGGTCACCGCCGTGAGGGCCGAGAACATCCGGCCCCAGAAGCGGGTGCCGATGCCGTAGCGGTGCTCCAGGCGCTCGAGCGCCTCTCCTGTCTCGGGCTCTCGCATGCTCGTCTCCCTCCGTTTCGATCGGGCCGGCGCCGGCGCCGTCGCGCGGCGCGCCGCGGCGATTGTTTCACAGGCGCTCAGCGCCAGCGGACCTCCACCGCGTCGTAGGTCCCCTCGCGCAGGTCCGGCTTCGCCGCCAGCAGCTCGGACTTGCGGATCTTGTTACTGGGCGTGCGCGGGAACTCCTCCACCAGCTCCAGGTAGCGCGGCACCTTGAACGGCGCCAGGTTGGCGCGGCAGTGCGCGAGCACCGTGTCCACCAGGCCCGGCTCGCCGGCCCACTCCGGCGCCACCCGCAGGTAGGCCTTCACCTCCTCGCCGCGCAGCGGGTCCGGCACCGGCACCACCGCGGCCTCCAGCACCTGCGGCACGCCGCGCAGCACCTGCTCCACCTCCACGGCGGAGATGCTCTCGCTGGAGCGCCGCACCGTGTCCTTGATGCGGCCCAGGTACCAGTACCAGCCTTCCTCGTCGCGCCGGGCCAGGTCGCCGGTGCGGAACCAGCCGCCCGGGTGGAAGGCGGCGCGGGTCGCGTCCTCGCGCCGGAAGTAGCCCGCGAACAGGCCTGCGCCGCGCACGCACAGCTCGCCGGTCTCGCCGTGGGGCACGGGCCGCCCGTCGGCCCCGGCCACCATCGCCTCGCGGTACGCCACCGGCACCCCCACCGTGCCGCTGCCGGTCATCGCGTCGGCCTCCATCGGCACGTACAGGCCGCAACCGATCTCGGTCATGGAGAAGCCCTGGCGCGCGAGCGCGCCGAAGCGCCGCTCCACCTCCGGGTACAGCGCCCGGCGGAAGCTGTAGCAGGACAGCACCACCAGGTGGTCCATCCGGTCGTCGGGCGACTCCGGGGTGCGCGCCACCACCTCCGGGAAGTTGCAGTACTCGGCCCGGTAGCGCCGCAGCCACTCGAGGATCCGGCTCGAGTGCATCTGTCGCGCGACGTAGGCGGTGGCGCCCATCCAGCAGCACATCAGCGCGTACCACTGGGCGTCCACGTAGTAGAAGGGCTGCGTCACCAGCAGCCGGCGCAGCCGGTCCTGGAACTGGGCCGCGCCGACCCTCGAGAAGGTCAGCCAGAAGCGGTGGGTCTGCAGCGCGCCCTTGGGCATTCCCGTGGTGCCCGAGGTGTACTGGATGTTCATGAGGCTGTCCGGCGACGGCGCCTCGGCCGGGCGCCACGACGGGTCGCCCTCGTCCACCAGGCGCTCCCAGTGGAGCCGGTAGCCGTCGCGGCGCGCACCCGCGACGACGACGTTCCCGCGCGGCACGGGCGATCCGCCCGGGATGGCCTCCAGCACCGGCACCAGGTCGTCGGCGAGGACCAGGTGCGTGGCCCGCGAGTCCTCGAGCACGTAGGCGAGCTCTCGCGGCGTGTAGCGGTGGTTCACCGGCACCGTCACCGCGCCCAGCGAGGCCAGGGCGAGCCAGGTCACCGGGTAGTGGCGGCAGGTGTGCACCATCACCGCCACGTGTGTGCCCGGGCCCACCCCGCAGCGGGTCAGCGCGCTCGCGGTACGGCGCACCAGGCGCGCCATCTCGCCGAAGTCGATGACGTCGCCGTCGTCGAAGAAGTGCAGGTACGCCCGCCCGGGGTGGCGCATCGCGCACACCTCCAGCAGCGCCGGCACGCTGGCGGGGATCGGCGTCGCCTCGATGGCGCGCATCAGGCGCTGCGACGGCCAGTCGGGATCCGGTGGCGGCATGCGCGCGGGCGATCCCCTCAGCGCACCTGCGATCGCCTGCGCACGAACTCCGAGGTCAGGATCAGCGCGCTCATGAACAGCAGCAGCAGGGTGGCGACCGCGGCGAGCGCGGGGCTCACCTGCAGGATGGCGTCGTCCCACATGGCCTTCGGCAGTGTCGTGAACGAGCCGCCGGTGACGAACAGCGCGATGGTCAGCTCGTCGAAGGAGATGATGAAGGCGAACATGAACGCGGCGATGAGGCCGCCGCGGACGATCGGGATGGTGACGTGCCAGAGGGTGCGCGGGCGCGTCGCGCCCAGCGTCCACGCGGCGTGGTCGAGCCGGATGTCGTAATTCTTGATGATCGCCATCGTCGTCACCACCACGTAGGGGATGGCGAGCACGGTGTGCCCCAGCACCAGGCCCAGCGTGGTGCCCACCAGGCCCAAGCGCGAGTACAGGTAGAACAGTGACACCGCGATGATGATGTGCGGGCAGATCACCGGCGCGACCAGGAAGCCGAACAGCGCGGTCTTGCCGAAGAAGGACCTGCGCACCAGCACGAAGGCGGCGGGCACGCCGAGCAGCATGGCGAGTAAGGCCGACGACGTGGCCACCACGAAGGACCGCAGCGCCGCCTCGCCCCACAGCTCCGAGCCGATGATCCGCTCGTACCACTGCGTGGAGAAGCCGACCGGCGGCCAGTTGAGGAAGCTCTCCTCGGTGAACGAGACCGGGATGACGAAGAAGGCCGGCACCGACAGGAACACCAGCACCAGCACGCCGGCGATCCACACCAGCGCCCGGTTGACGCGGCGCCGGGGCCGGTCGGCGCGCGGCGGGCGGATCCGCTCGAGGGTTCGCCCGACCAGGGCGCACGCATCGCCCAGTGCGCCGATGAGCAGCCGTCCCGCGGCGCCGCCGGCCCGCCCGATGACGCTCCGCCGGCCGCCGGCCGCCTGCACCGACTGGCCCGACAGGGTGGACAGGCCGAGCAGCCGGTCGTACAGGAAGAAGATGATGAGCGCGGTCACCAGCAGCAGCACCGAGATGGCGCCGGCGAAGCCCCAGTTCAGCACCTCGTGGATCTGGAAGATGATGACCTGCACGATCATGGTCTCCCGGCGCCCGCCGAGCAGCGCCGGCGTGATGAAGAAGCCGAGCGCGGTGATGAAGATGAGCAGGCCGCCGGCGGCGACGCCCGGCAGCGACAGCGGGAAGTAGATCCGCCAGAAGGCCTGACTCGGGCGCGCGCCCATGGTGGCCGCCGCCTTCGACAGGTTGGTGTCGATCCCCTCCATCACCGACAGCATCGTGAGCACCGCCAGCGGCATCAGCGCGTGCACCATGCCGACCATCACGCCGGCGAAGTTGTAGATCATCCGCACCGGGTACTCCACGATGCCGAGCGCGACCAGCAGGTCGTTGACCGCGCCGCTTCGCCCCAGCAGCACCAGCCAGGCGAAGGTGCGCACCAGGAAGCTGGTCCAGAACGGCATCAGCACCCAGATGATGAGGGTGTTGCGGGTGGAGCTGCGCACGGTCGCCAGCAGGTAGGCGATGGGGTAGGCCGCGATCAGGGACAGGACGGTGGTCCACAGCGCCACCTCGAGGGTGATCCCGAGCACGCCCAGGTAGAGGTCGGACTTGAACAGGCGCGCGTAGTGTTCCGTGGTCAGCGCGCCGGCGTCGTCGGTGGTGCTGAGCGCGAGCAGCAGCACCGTCGGGTAGAGGAAGAAGAACAGGAGGAACAGCACCGCCGGGTACAGCGGCCAGCTGCGCAGCCAGGCCGCGCCGTGACGGCGCGCCGGCGCGCCGGCGACGTCGCTGCGGGAGGCCATGTCAGGGCTCGTGACAGGGTCGCCCGCCGTCGCGAGACGTCCCCTGGACGTCGCGGGCAAGGCGCCGGGGTGCACGTCGCCCGGGAGCGTCGCCAACGCACCGTGATCGGGCGACGGGGGTCCCCGCAACGCCGCCAGGGGCGTCCGGGGGGCGTCGCAGCAGGCGTGGTGTCTCTTTCACGAGATCAACCCTCTGGCAAGACCACGGTGTGCTCGGCGGACCAGCCGAAGCGCACGGGCGCTCCGGGCGCGAGGCCGGTGCCGCTCTCCACGGTCAGCCGCGTGGAGACCATCTCCGATCCGTCGGGCAGCTCCAGGAAGCACTTGGTGATCTGCCCGCTCATGATCACCTCCTTGACCACGCCCTCCACCTGGTTTCCGGCGTTCCCCGGCGTCACCGTCGTCACGCTCTCCGGGCGCACCATGAAGCGCACGCGATCGCCCTTCGACAGCGTGCCGTTCGCCTGGCCGCGCACGGTGAGCCCGCCGGCGGCCTCGACCACGGTGCCGTCGGCGCCGCTCTCGAGCACGGTCGCGGGCAGCAGGTTCGACTCGCCGAGGAAATCCGCGGCGAACACCGAGCGCGGCTGGAAGTAGAGCTCCTTCGGCGTGCCGATCTGCTCGATGCGTGCGTCGTTCATCAGGCAAATCCGGTCCGACATCACCATCGCCTCCTCCTGATCGTGGGTGACGTAGAGCACGGTGATGCCCAGGTGCTCGTGCAGGTGCTTGACCTCGCGCTGCAGGGTGTCGCGAAGCTTCTTGTCGAGCGCCCCCAGCGGCTCGTCCATCAGGATGATGGACGGCTCGTAGACGAAGCAGCGCGCGAGCGCGATGCGCTGCTGCTGCCCTCCGGAGAGCTCCCTCGGGTAGCGGCTCGCCACGTCCGGGAGCTGCACGATCTCGAGCACGCGGGCCACCTCCCTGCGGATGGTGGCGGCGTCGCGCTTGCGCATGCGCAGCGGGAAGGCGATGTTCTCGAAGATGGTCATGTGGGGGAACAGGGCGTAGTTCTGGAACACCATGCCCAGCCCGCGGTCGTGGGGCGGCGTGTACGTGGCCAGCCGCCCGTCGATCCAGATCTCGCCGTCGTCCGGGTCGTTCAGCCCGGCGATGGCCATGAGCAGCGTGGTCTTGCCCGACCCGGACGGGCCCAGCAGGGTGAGGAACTCGCCCTCGCGCAGCTCGAGATCGGCGCCGGCCAGCGCGATCACCGGCCCATAGGTCTTGCGCACGCCACGGGTGCGCAGCTTGTAACGCGTGTCGTCGCTCATCCCGGCCGGCCTCTCTGCGCTCGCGAGCGAATGCCGCGCCGCGGTCGGCGCGGCATTCGCCCGGGAGACGGCGGCCCGCCGCGCGGGCCGCCGCATGCACGGTGGATCAGGCGATCAGCCAGGCGTTGAAGCGCTCGCCGATCTGTTCCTTGTTCTTCCCCCAGTACTCGTCGTCCGCCTCCACCAGGTTCGGGAGGTACTTGGGGTTGGTGGGCAGCACCTTGGCGCGCTCTGCATCGATGTGGTCGTAGGCGCCCGGGTTGGTGGGGCCGTACGCCACGTGGGGCGTGTACCGCGCCTGAGCGGAGGCCTGGGCGGCGTACTCGATGAACTCGCGGCAGAGATCGATGTTGGGCCCGCCCTTGAGGATGCACCAGCCCTCGAAGGTCCACATGCCCTGGTTCCAGACGAACTCCACCGGCGCGCCGTCGTCCTTGGCGACCTGGGCCCGGCCGTTCCAGGTGTAGAGGAGGTCCACCTCGCCGGTCTTCAGCAGCTGCGAGGTCTGGGCACCGCCGGTCCACCAGATGTTGACGTGGGGCTTGATCCGATCGAGGGACTTGAAGGCGCGGTCCACGTCCAGCGGGTAGAGCTTGTCGGGCGCGACCCCGTCCGCCATCAGCGCGAACTCCAGGGTGTCGAACGGGTGCTTGTGCATCGAGCGCACCCCGGGGAACTTCTCCACGTCCCAGAAATCCGCCCAGTTCTTCGGCGGGTTCTTGGCGAGCGGCGTGTCGGTGCGATAGCACATGATGGTCGCGTACACGTCGTTGCCGACGATGAACTCGCCGCGCATGTTCTCCGGAATCTTGCTGACGTTGGGACCCGGGCCGCCGGGGCCGCTGACCGGCTCCAGGTAGCCGATCTGGACCAGGGACTTGTGCGAGGACTTGCTCAGCAGCGCCATGTCCCAGGTGTAGTTCTTGGCCTCGATCATGGCCCGGATCATGCCGGTCGGCTCGTGCGGCCCCTGCACGCCCATGGCGGTGATGCCGGTGTCCTTGGTGAAGGGCTCGTAGTAGGCGGCGGCGAAGCCGGGCGTGAACGGACCGCCCGGATCGCGGATCACGATCTTGCGGTCGCTGGCGGCGCGCACGATTGCCGGGAAGCCGGCCACCGCGGCGCCGGCGGCCGCCCCCTTGAGCAGCTCGCGCCGGGTGACGGGGCGGCCGTTCAGCCGGTAACGGTTGTCGTTCTGGTTCATGGTCTCCTTCTCCCGAGTTGGTGGTCTCCCGGCGGCCCCGGTGGCTGCCCAGGGCGGTGCCGTGGCCGATTGATCCACGACGCCGACGCGCAAGTCAAAGCCGCCGGGGCGTGCCGGCGGCCGCGGGTGTGGCCCCGGGATGCGCGCGAACGGTAGGACCCGGACCCGGCCCGCGAGCGGGGCCGGGGTCGGCAGGCCGGCGCGACCCTCGCCGGCGCGGCCGGCTCCCCCTGAGCCGGGGCGAGGACAGCACCGGCATGGGGGGCGCCGTCTTCACGGGCATGGAGCACGGCGCCGACGGTCGCCCGGTCGGCCACGATCGCCCGCCGGATCACGTGGCGACCGGGCACGCGCCGCGCAGGGGTTACGCGAGGCCGTGTGTTCCCTCATGCCCACCCTGCGCCGGGAAGCCGGAGCATTGGCACGAGCGGGGCGGCGCCCGGCGCGACGGCGTCTACCCGGTCTCGCGCTCCAGCGAGCAGCAGTGAGGCCCCTCGGCGGCGGCCTCGCTCAAGTCCATCACCGAGCCGCGCACCGCGCTCGGGCGGTACACGGTGCAGCCCTTGAGGCCGAGGGCGTGGGCGCGCTCGTACACGGAGCGGAAGGACTCGAACTCGAAAGCGGCCGGCACCGTGACGGTCTTCGAGATGGCGCTGTCCACGTGGGCCTGCAGCGCCGCCTGGGTGGCGAGCTGCTCGCCAGGGGCGACGCCGTTGATGTCCACGAAGTGCGGCGGCAGCCCGGACTCGCCGCGGGCGCGCCAGGCACGCACCGCCGGGTCCTGGACCTGGAACGCGCGCGCCTCGCCGTGCTCGTCCAGGACCTGGCGGCGGTAGCTCGCGGCGAACACCGGCTCCACGCCGCTGGACACGCCGCCCGCCAGCAGGCTGATGGTGCCCGCCGGGGCGATGGCGGTGAGGTGCGAGTTGCGGATGCCGTGGCGCGCGATGCCGTCGCGCACGTCGCCGGGCAGCGCGTGCACGAAGGGCGCGGCCAGGTAGGGCTCGCGCTCCAGGAAGGGGAACGGGCCGCGCTCGCGGGCGAGGGCCACCGAGGCGCGGTAGGCCGCGTGACACACGGTGCGCATCATGCCGGCGGCGGCCTCGCAGGCCGCCTCGCTGCCGTAGCGCAGCCCCAGCATGAGCAGCGCATCGGCCAGCCCGGTGACGCCGAGACCCAGGCGCCGCGTCCCGTGGGCCTGCTCCGCCTGCTGCGACAGGGGGAAGCCGGACACGTCCACCACGTTGTCCAGCATGCGGGTGGCCAGCGTGGCGGCCGCGGCCAGCGCCACGTGATCGAGGCAGGCGTCGTCGTCGAAGGGCCGGCGCACGAAGGCCACCAGGTTGAGCGAGCCCAGGTTGCAGGCGCCGTAGGGCGGCAGCGGGATCTCGCCGCAGGGGTTGGTGGCGGTGATGTGCTCGCGGTACGCGAGATTGTTCATGGCGTTGATGCGGTCCACGAACAGCACCCCCGGCTCGGCGCTGTCGTAGGCGGCGCGCATGAGGCGGTTCCACAGATCGCGTGCCTGAATCGTGCGCTCGATGCGCGCCTCGCCCGGTGGCGGGTCCACGCCCGGGGGCGGGAAAGCGAGCCGCCATTCACCGCCGGCGGACACTGCTTCCATGAACGCGTCGCTCACCAGCACCGAGACGTTGAAGTTGGTGAGCACGCCCGGCGCGCGCTTGGCGTCGATGAAGGTCTCCACGTCCGGGTGGCGGCAGTCGAGGGTCGCCATCATGGCGCCGCGCCGCGCGCTGGTGGACAGCAGCGTGCGGCAGGTGGTGTCCCAGATCTCCATGAAGGACACCGGCCCGGACGCCTGGCCGCCGGTGCCGTGGGCGGGGGCGCCTTGCGGACGCAGCGCGGAGAAGTCGTAGCCCACGCCGCCGCCCTGGTGCATGGTCACGGCGCCCTCGTGCAGGCCGTGCAGGATGCCGTCGATGGAGTCCTCCATCCGGCCCATGACGAAGCAGTTGAACAGGGTCACACGCCGGCCGGTGCCGGCGCCGGCGATGATGCGCCCGCCCGGCAGAAATGCGCCGCTCGCGAGCAGCGCGTGGAAGCGCTGCGCCCACGCGGCGCGATCCGCCGTCGGTTCCGCACGGGCCAGCGCGTCCGCGACCCGGCGCCAGGTGTCGTCCAGGCTCCGCTCCTCGCGCCCGTCCTCGCGCAGGCAGTACTTGGCGTGCCAGACATGGCGGGTGACGTCCTGGGACATGGGTTCGTTCATGTGGCTTCACTCACCGGGCGTCACTGGTGGCGCCCGGCCTCGTTCGAAACGCGGGCACGCTCTCGCTCGCGCAGCAGGGCGCGCTGGATCTTCCCGGACACGGTCTTCGGCAGATCGTCCACGAACTCGATGCGACGCGGGTACTTGTACGGCGCGGTGAGTGCGCGCACGTGGGCCTTGAGCGCCTCGGCGAGGGCGTCGCTGGCGGCGTGGCCCGGCGCCAGCACCACGTACGCCTTCACCACCTCGCCGCGCTCCGGGTCCGGCACCCCGATGACCGCGGACTCCTGCACCGCCGGGTGCTCGATGAGGGCGTTCTCCACCTCCTGGGGGCCGATGCGGTAGCCGGACGAGCCGATCACGTCGTCGTCGCGCCCCACGTAGAAGAGGTAGCCGTCGGCGTCGGCGGTGACCGTGTCGCCGGTAACGAACCAGCGTGCGCCGCGCGCATCCAGGAACTGCGCCGCGCTGCGATCGGGATCGCCGAAGTAGCCGAGCATGAGCTGCGGGCTCGAGTCACGGATCAGGAGCCGCCCGCGGGTGTCGCGCGTGGCGACGCTGCCGTCGTCGGCGAGCACCGCCGCCTCGATGCCGGGCAGCGGTCGGCCCATGGAGCCGGGCTTCACGGGCATGCCGGGGTAGTTGAGCACCGTCATCAGGGTCTCGGTCTGCCCGTAGCCGTCCAGCAGCGGCACGCCCACGAGCCGCTGCCAGGCCTGCAGCACCTCGGGATTCACCGACTCGCCGGCGGATACGGTGAGGCGCAGCGCCGACAGGTCGTGGCCGCTCACGTCCTCGCGCACCAGCCGGCGCAGCTCCGTGGCCGCGGCGCAGAACACGGTGACGCGGTGGCGTGCCAGCAGCTCGAAGCGCCGCCGCGCGTCGAAGGGGCCCTCGTGGAACAGCACCGCCGAGCCCTGGCTCCAGGGGCCGAACAGGATGCTGGTGCCGGCCTTGGACCAGCCGGTGTCCGCGGTGCACCACATGACGTCGTCCGGCGTGAGGGTCAGCCAGTACTGCGCCGAGACGCGCCAGGCGTGGATGGCGCGGGACGCGTGCAGCACGCCCTTGGGCATGCCGGTGGAGCCGGAGGTGTAGTACATGACCGCCGGTTCCTCCGCCGCCACCCGGGTCGGCGCGGCGCGCTCGGCGTGATCGTGGGCCTCGGCCCAGTCGCTCCAGCCGTCCGCGGCACCGCCGACGCACAGCGCCGCGGTGAAGGCGGTGGCGTCCGCGAACTTGGCCGTGGCCTCACGCACGGTGATCGCGGCCACCGCCCCCGAGTGGCGCACCCGGTAGGCCACGTCGCGGGCGGTGAGCATGGTGATGCAGGGGATGGGCACTGCGCCGAGGCGCAGGCACGCCACCATGGAGACCTGCCACTCGGGGATGCGCGGCAGCATGACCACCACGCGATCGCCCTTCGCGACGCCGCGATCCGCGAGCCATGCCGCGACCCGCGCGCTCTCGTCGGATACCTGGGCGAAGGTGAGGCGGCGCTCGGCGCCGGCGGCGTCGCACCACACCAGCGCGGTGCGCTGCGGATCCCGCGCCCAGCGGTCCACCACGTCGCCGGCGAAGTTGAAGGTCTCCGGCGTGGCCAGGCGGTGCGCGGCCCAGGCCGCGTCGTAGTCGTCCATGCGCGGGGCGGGCATTGGCGGATTCTAGCCGGTGATGCCCCTCACCCCCTGCGCTCTCCCCGCAAGCGGGGAGAGGGAGTCACGGGACCCGGCGTGACGCGGTCGCTGCATGCCCTGGCCCTCTCTCCGCGGGCGGGGAGAGGGCAGGGTGAGGGAGAGCAGGCAATCGGCGCCGCAGCGACGCCGCGGGCGTCCCGGAATGCCAGGTAGCCGTTCCGAAGTGCAGATCAACGTCCAGGGAGGCTGTGGGCACGGGTCGCTGTGCCCGTAAGCGGCAGGGGCGAGGCGGAGCCAGCGAAAGTGTCAGTGGACCTTTCGCCCGCCCAGCGGGCCCGCCACGGACGGCCGGCCCCGGCCCCGCAAGCGGCGCAGGACAGCGCCGCGTAGCGGGCCGCCCTCGGGCCCCCACGGACGGGTCCACGGCGGGGCGCGGCGACCCGTGCCCACATCCGCATCGCGACAGTCATGTAGCACGATTCGGAAAAGCGGCTCACTCCCGGGGCCGCAGCGATTCGGTGATGAACGTCGTGAGGGCCTGCTTCGCGTCCAGGCCCAGTTCCATGAACTGGACGCCGAAGGCGATCTGATCCTTGCTGCGCGCCGCCATGTAGCAGATCCGCCCGCGGGTGGCGATGGTGCAGTCGCCGCGCTCCAGGGGCAGGTCGAAGCGCAGCAATACGCCGGGCTGGCGCCCGGGTGCGATCTGCGTCGCCTGCGGATGCAGCGCGCGCGCCGTCTCCGGATCGCAGCGCACCTGCAGCCCGTCCGTGGAGACGTTGCGCACCCAGGCCTTGAGCACCCGGTGGTCGTTCGTGGTCAGGATGGCCGGCAGCGACACGTCGACGCGCGGATAGCGGCGGCGTTGCTCGTAGTACCCGAGCAGCGGCAGCTGGCCGAAGTTGGTATCCCCGAAGGACTCTGAGGTGTCCCGAGCCATGATCGCATGACCTCGCAGCAGGTCGGACGGAAGCGGCGCTCGCGGCAGCGGCCCGCGCCATGCGGCCACACCCGCATCCTGGGTATCGGCCGCCGGGCGCGACGGCTTTAGCGGGCCTGCGCACCCATCGAGATGGAGCGGCGGCGGGGTCGCCCGTGCATTGCGGCGCGGGCGGACGCCAGGGGAGGGAAGCGCCATGAGACGATGGACCGCGGCGCTGCTGGCCCTGCTGGTGGCACCGGCCGCTCCGGCGCAGCCCGCGCCGGGCGCGGGGGGGCGGGTTCGCCAGCGCCGAGCGGCTGCGGGCCTGGTGCCTGGGCAAGGGCGCGCTGCGGGCCAGCTGCATCGGCTACCTCGTCGGCGCGGTGGACACCCTGCGCGACCTGGCGGTGCGCGCGGCGCTGGCGCGCCTCGACGTCGAGGTCCCCTGTCCGCCGCCGGGGATCCAGCCCGAGCAGGTCCGGCTGCTGTTCCTGAGCCACCTGCACCGGGATGCCTCCCGCGGCATCCGGGCGGCGTCGGGAGAGGTGCGCGCGGCCCTGGCCGGCGCGTTTCCCTGCCCGCAGCCGGCGCCCCGGCCGCCCACGGCGCCCGGCGAGCGCCACTCGCGGGAGCGGGGCGGGGCCCTCGCCGCGGGCTTACGGAACCCTCATCCGCGCCTGTTGCACGACGCACTCGCCAGGCGTTGAATACGCGCCGCGGCGCCCGTGCCGCCTGTAACCGCGGGTGCCTGGAGACCCCTCAGGAGGCTGCTCCCCGATGACCACGCTGTGCCGACTCGCCCTGATCCTCGCCCTGACCGCCGGCCTGGGTGCCGGCACCGCCCGGGCCGCCGGTTGCGCGGCCGCCCAGCCCTGGTCCCACGAGCACGCAGACGCCGAGTCCGAGACGATCACCACCGACATCAAGGGCAAACGCAACACGCGCATCGAGATCTGCCGCACGGCGGAGCCCTCGGGCGACAAGCTGGTGGTGGAAGTGTCCTTCGCCGGCGCCCACCAGGCCCGGCCCCTGCCGGTGGGCGACTGCACCGACAAGTTCGCCCAGTGGGCGGTGGTGCGCACCAAGGGTACGAAGACCGACGCCGGTCCGGCCAAGGCGGTGGGGACCTACGCGATCTGCAAGGAATGACCCGGGCGGGCTGCCCCGGCCGCCTGCCGGCGGCGTGACGGCGGGCCTCGAAAACGCCTCGCCGCCGGCCCGAAAACGGCCATGAAAGCTGCAATAATCGCTCCCGTCACACCACCGGGGCGCCCGCCATGAGCCAGGCTTTCGATCGCAGCGCCGAGGACGTGGGCAACATCGTGGCGCTGGAGCACGTGAACGTCACCGTGCCCGACCAGTCCATGGCGCACCTGTTCTACGTCACGGGCATGGGCTTCACCCGCGATCCGTACATCGACTTCGGCATGCGCAACATGTGGATCAACCTGGGCCGCCAGCAGTTCCACCTGCCGGTGGCGAAGCCCCAGGTGCTGCGCGGGGTCACCGGCATCGTGGTGCCGTCCATCGACGAGCTGACGGCGCGCCTCGAGCGCGTCGCGCCACTGCTCGGCGACTCGCGGCTCGCATGGCGCGACGCGAACGGTCACCTGGAGATCACCTGCCCCTGGGGCAACCGCCTGGACGCGCATCCGCCGGGGCTGTTCGGCACCATGACGCTGGGCATGCCCTACGTGCGCTTCCACGTGCCGGCGGGCACGGCCGACGGCATCGCGCGCTTCTACCGTGAGGTGATGGACGCGCCGGCGGAGGTGGTGGCGGGCAACCGCGGCCGGCTGGCCCGGGCCGCGGTGGGCGGCGAGCAGGCCATCGAGTACCTGGAGACCGACGGGCCTGTCCCCGATTACGACGGCCACCACATCGCCGTCTACGTGGCGGACTTCAGCGGCGTGCACTCGCGGCTCGAGGAGCGTGGGCTCGTCAGCGAGGAGTCCGATCCCTGCCAGTACCGCTTCGAGCACATCGTGGACCCGGACGGCGGCGAGCCGCTGTTCCAGATCCAGCACGAGGTGCGCAGCATGACCCACCCCATGTACGGGCGGCCGCTGGTGAACCGCAATCCGGCACAGAACAACCGCCAGTACCGAAGGGGCCACGACGCGTTTCAGGGTTAGCACGGGCAACGCGACCCCCTGTCACGGATCGTGATCCGAGGCGTGGCAGCGCGTGGCGGCCGCCGCGGCACGCCGTGACCCGTCCATGAAGCCTCGGGCGCCGCTCGCGGGACGAGCCCTGTCGCGCCGTCAGGTCCGGTCCGATCCGCCTCCCATCTCGCCCAGCATCCGGTAGGGCACCACCCGCAGCACCTCGGACAGGGGGATCCGGCCGGCGCGGGCCTTGTCCATGGCGTCCTGGAACAGGCTGCGCATGCCCTTGGCCAGGGCGACGGACCGCACCTGGTGGATGGGCGCCCCGGCGGCGATGAGATCCGTGAGCTCCGCGTCCGGCACGAACATCTCGAACACCCCGGTGCGGCCCTTCAGGCCGTCGCCGCCGCAGCGCTCGCAGCCGGCGCCGCGGGCGAAGGCTTCGTTCGTGTCGAGGCCGAGCCGGCGGCGCACATCGTCGCCGGGGGGTACGTCCTCGCGGCAGTGCGGGCACACCTTGCGCGCGAGGCGCTGGGACAGGGCGCACAGCAGGGTGGTGGCCAGCAGGTCCGGATCCACCGCGAGAGTGCGCAGCCGCGTCACCGTGCGAGTGGCGTCGATGGTGTGCAGGGTGCTCAGCACCAGGTGGCCGGTCTGCGCCGCGCGCACCGCGGTGTCGGCGGTGGCCTCGTCGCGGATCTCGCCGATCAGGATCACGTCCGGGTTCTGCCGCATGAAGGCCCGCGCGTAGTCGGCGAAGCCCATGTGGCGGCTGACCTGCTTCTGGTTCACCTTGTCGAACTGGAACTCGATGGGATCCTCCACCGTGAGGATCTTGTTCGCCGCCGAGTTGATGTGATGGATGGCGGCGTAGAGCGTGGTGGTCTTGCCGCTGCCGGTGGGACCGGTGACCAGGATCAGGCCCTCGGGGTTGCGCACCAGTGCCGAGAGGCGCTCGAGCTCGGCGCCGGCGAAGCCCAGGTCCGCGAGCGCGACCAGCGGCGCGCCACCGTGCAGCACGCGCAGCACCGCGTCCTCGCCGTAGGGCCCGGGCGTGACCGAGAGGCGGAAGTCCACCTCGTGACGGGTGCCGTCGCCGTCCACGTACTCGGACATGATTCGCCCGTCCTGGGCGCGGCGCCGCTCGGTCACGTCGAGGCGCGCCAGCACCTTGAGCCGTGCCACGACCTGGCGCAGGTTGTCGTGGCTCACGGGCGTGCGCAGCTGCTGCAGGACCCCGTCGACGCGCAGGCGCACGTCCACGTCGTCCTCGTAGGCCTCCACGTGCAGGTCGCTGGCGCCGGCGTGCACCGCGTGGCCCAGCAGCTCGTCGACGATCTGGACGGCGGTGAGCCCGGCGCGCACGGTGATCTGCGGCACCGCGACGAGCGCGAGCTCCGTGGGCCTGCCGCTGGCCACGTCGTAGCCCGCGTCGAGGGCGCGACGCACCTCGCCGTCGTTCAGCGCCACGGGGCGCACCGGGCGCGACAGGTAGCCGGACACGGCGCGCACCAGGGCCTCGTCCTCCGGATGCACCATGCCCACGGTCACGGGCTCGGCGGGGTCGAGCGTGGCGTCGTCCAGCACCACCACGTGGTTGCGCAGGCAGAACTCGTAGCCCAGCAGGCGCACGGAGGGCCCGTGCACCCGGAACTGCCCGAGCTCGGTGAAGGGCGGATGCGGGCCGCTCACCGGCCCCGCCTAGCCCGCACTATTCATGAACGCGACTCGCGAGGGCGTGGAGATGCCGGTAGATGCAAGGCGGGCGCCGTCCCGGGCGCGCAGGCGTACCTTGACGGTACGTCGAGCACCCGGGGCAAGCCCAACGCAGCAGATGCCGGCAGATCCGCGTCCGCAGCGGAGTGTTCATGAATAGTGCGGGCTAGCGCGGCAGCTCGGCTTCAGCCGAGCACGGCCTTCACCGCGCCCGCGGTGATCTCCACCACGCGGTCGATCTCCGCGTCCGGGGTGATGATGGGCGGGGCGAGGGTGATCACGTCGCCGCGCATGCGGGTGAACATGCCGCGCTCAACCATGGCCGCGCCGACCCGCGCACCCACGTTCTCCGACGCGTCGAACTCTGCCTTCGTGGTCCGGTCCTTCACGATCTCCACGCCGCACATGAGGCCGAGGCCGCGCACGTCGCCCACGTGGGGGTGATCGGACAGGGCGTCCTTCAGGCCCACCAGCAGGCGCTTGCCCTTGGCCGCGGCCTGCGCCGGGAAGTCCTCGCGCTCGATGATGTCCAGCATGGCCAGGGCCACCGCGCAGCCCACCGGGTGGCTGCTGTAGGTGTAGGCGTGCATCCAGGGCTTGCCGCTGGCGTCCATGGTCGCCGCGATCTCGTCGCTGACCCCGATGCCGCCCAGGGGGAAGTAGCCCGAGGTGATGGCCTTGGCGAACTGGATCATGTCCGGCTGCACGCCCCAGTGGTCGAGGGCGAACATCTTCCCGGTGCGTCCGAAGCCGGTGATCACCTCGTCGGCCACCAGCAGCACGTCGTGCTTGTCGCAGATCTCGCGGATGCGGGGGAAGTAGTCGTCCTGGGGCACGATGACACCGCCGGCGCCCTGCACCGGCTCGGCGATGAACATGGCCACAGTGTCCGGCCCCTCGGACAGGATCGCCTTCTCGAGCTCGTTGGCCGCCGCCACGCCCTGGCTCTCGCCCGCGGGCGCCTCGTAGCGGTAGGGATAGGGGCCGGGGATGTGCACGAAGCCCGGTACCCGCGGCTCGAACATGGGCCAGTAGCTCTGGATCCCGGTGGCGGACATGGCCGCGAGCGTCACCCCGTGGTAGCCCCACACCCGCGAGATCACCTTGGTCTTGTCCGGCTTTCCCTTCAGCTTCCAGTAGTAGCGTGCCATCTTGATGTTGGAGTCGGTGGACTCGCCGCCGCCGGAGGTGAAGTAGAAGTGATTGATGTCGGGATAGGTGATGGCGGCGAGACGCTCTGCCAGCGCGATGGCGTTGGGGTTGGAGCTGCCGGCGTAGCCCGAGGCGAAGCCCATCTCCATCATCTGGCGGTGGGCGGCGTCGGCCAGCTCCTTGCGGCCATTGCCGGCGGTGTTGTTCCACAGCCCGGACAGCCCGTCGATGTACTTCTCGCCGTTGGCGTTGACCAGCATGTGACCCTCGCCGCGCACCCACACGTGGGCGCCCCCGTGCAGCTTGCGGTTGTGCAGGGGGTGGATCAGGTGCTCGATGTCGCGTTCGACCAGGGCAGTGTTGGCGTTGTTGGCGGCCATGGGGTCCTCCGTTGGCGTCGGGCTCGATCCTGCAGGCCCGAGCATGTCCGCATTGTCCAGCAATCCGGCGGGGCGGGCCATCGGGCCAGCGCGCCCGGGCGTGCTGTGCCAGATACCGTGCCGCCGGCGTTGCACCGCAGCGAACGCGCCGCGGATCAGCCTCCACCGGAGGCGTTGGCGGGCGCGTCCGCTTAGCGGGAGTGGCTGAGCGCGATGACCAGCGACTGCACCAGGCTGATTGAGCCAGCGATGGGCCGGAAGCGGTGCACGTCCGCGTGGCGCGCCGGCGGGCTCGCGGGGGTGTCGGTGAGGGTGGGCACGCCGCGGATGCTCGCGTCGCCACCAGCAAGCGCCCTCGTGCAGCCGGGGGCCGCCGGCAGCGGGCGCAGCGGACCGGCGCCGGTGCCGCGGATGATGCGCAGGTCGCTGAAGTGCACAGCCCGGGTGGCGTAGTTGCTGTGGCTGGACAGCTGCAGATAGACGTGGAGGGGATCGAAGCGCTCGGGGGTGCGCCCGGCCAGCGGAATCGAGCGGTCGTTCTCGCGCAGCTGAAGCGACCGGTCGCGGATGGTCAGCTCCAGGGTCGCGAGTGTCACCCTGCGCCCGTGGCGGTTTTGCTGCGGCCAGCCGTCATCGTGGAGGGTGCGCACTATCCCGCCCGCGCTCATGCGCACGAGTAGCCGGGCCGTATGCCCCGGCGGCACGCCCACGTAGCCCACGGACAGCCAGTCCGGGGTGGCCGTGGGGTCGCCTCGCGTGAGGTGGGGTGAGAGCACCATCGCGCCCGCCAGGTAGCTGCCGTTCGCCGGCGGCCCCCAGTCCAGGTCAATGGTCACCCGAGCGTCTGATCCCAGGATCAGGGGGCAGCGGCTCACCACCCCCACGTGCTTGACCTCGCGGTCGCTAGTGCCCCGGGTGTCCGCGGCGAGGCGCAGGCGAAAGCCGGCGCCGCCACCATCGGGCACCACCTCGACCGCGTGCGCGCGCACTTCACCCGCCGCGGTGCGCAGCCAGCGGTCCGGGTCGAGGGCGCCGGCGCCGAAGTTCTCGTGCCACCGCTCAGCGGCGGGGGCACCTGCCACCGCAAGTGCCCCGCCCATCAGCACGATCGCACCGGCGCGGGCGACGCTCAGCACACGGCGACCGTCCGCGGCAATCGCATTCCTGCGCGGCTAGCGGCGATCGTGCGCCACCGTGACGTCGACAGTGCGTTCGGCGCTGTTGCCCGAGTCGTCGGTGCAGCGCACGGTGATGGTGTAAGTCCGTCCACCTCCACGCCCGGAGCGCTCCGCGCGCAGCTTCACCGCCAGGTCACCGACGATCTCGAAGTCGGGCGCCGTGTTGCCGTCACCCTTGCCGTTGACCGGCTCGTTGCTGGCCACGGCCACCACCCGGCAGAACGGATCCACGTCGCAGATGTCGGACACATCCACGGTCACGGCCACGTCGGCCATCTTGTGATTCGGCGACCACAGGGAAGCCGGCGTCGCGACCACCGCGTGAATCTCGGGCGGCGTGGTGTCCACCACGGTGACCGTGGTGCTGGCTTCGGCGGTGTTGCCCGAGCCGTCGGTGGCCGTGAAGGTGACCAGGGTCTCGCCGAGGGGGAACACCGCCGGCGCGTCGCTCACCACGCTCATGACGCTGCAGTTGTCGCTCGCGGTGGGCAGCGGGACCGCCACCGGCGTGCCGGCGAGATCGGTCTGCTCCGCCTCGATGGGGCCCGGCACGTTCGACAGCACCGGCGGCTCGTTGTCCTCCACGGTCACCACCGCGGCGCAGGAGTCGAACAGGCCGTCCGAGTCGGTCACGGTCAGGGTCACGCCCGTGGCGCCGAGCGGGTAGGGGGCGGCCGGGCTCTGGGACAGGGTCACCGCGCCGCCGATGGTGTCGAAGGATCCGTTGTCCACCGATACGCTGGCGGCGCTGCACAGCCCCGGATCCGTGGACACGGTGCGGTTCTGGCACAGCGCCTGTGGCGGTCCGAGGGCCGCCAGGCAGTCGACGATGCCGGCGCCGTTGGTGGGATCCTCGCCCGGCGGACCCAGGTCCACGGCGGTCATGGCGAGCCGCGCGCGTACCGTGGCGGGCGCCGCGCCGGCGCCGAGCAGCTCGCGCACCAGGACATCGCAGGCAGCGGTGTGGGGGGCGGCGGCCGAGGTGCCGAAGAAGGTGCAGTCACCGGGCACCACCGACGGGCAGGTGCCGGAGCCGAAGCCGCCCACGCCGCTCACCGAGGTGCCGTCGGCACCGAGGAAATCCAGGCCCTGGAACTGCTGGGGGGCGGGTCCTGGGACGCCGACGAGGCAGAATCCGGCTCCCCCGGGGCACACGGTGGTGAGCTCGAGGGTCACGGGACCCGCGCTGCTGAAGCCCTCGAGGTTGCCGGTGCCGGCGAACACCGCGCCGATGGAAAAGGCGAGACCGGTGTAGTTCTTGTCCGGGTCGTTGCTGCCGGCGCGCGTGGGCGCGTCGGTCACGCCGGCCGAGCCGCGCCAGCGCAGGTCGAGCAGCGGCGGGCCGACGGCGCCGAAGACACCGCTCACGTTCACCACCACCTTGACTGCGGTGTTCGCGGTCCCCGCGACGGTGGCGATCTGCTCGATGGTGTCGCCGAGGCCGAATGCCTGCACGCCCACGCTCTCGTACAGGCACTGGGTGAGACCCTGATCCATGACGAACAGGTCCAGGTTGGTGAACCCGCCCTGGCCGGCGGTGGGGAAGATGGCCCGCGGCTCGCTCCACTGCAGCGTGAAGCGGGTGCTGTTTCCGAGGGTCATGTCGAAAGTGGTGTCGCCGCCCGGGGCGATGGCCACCACGTTGGTGGGCTGCACGGTGCAGCCGGCGAACGGGCCGGCCATGCCGTCGGGGCCGCCGCCGGTGCCGACGGCGCGCACCCGCGCCGTGTGGTTGGCCCCCCGGTTGCCGGAGGAGGAATGGACCGCCACGCCGGCGACGGCCGCGTTCTCCCGCGCCGTGGCCACAAGGCCGCGCTGGAACGCGGGCTCGGCGTCGAAGGCCAGGTCCTCGGCGATCACGTTGACGCCGGCGGCCACCAGGTTGTTGACCGCGGTGACGTGCCCGGCCGTGCCCGGGCCGTTGGCGTGGAAGGCGAGCGCGGCGCCCGGGGCCATGTCGTGGATGAGCTCCAGTATGGCCGTGCCCTCGTCACCCGAGCCCGCGAGGAGGACGTTGACCGCCGGCAGCTCGTTGCGGGCCTGGGCCTGGGCAAGGCTCGTCACACCGTCGGAGATGGCGCCGATGGTGACTCCGGCACCGGTGATGCCCTGGGCCTGGGCCAGGTCGGCGTTGTGCAGCGGTACGCCTTCACTGTTGATGGGATTGGTGGGATGGGGGTTGGTGTCGCCGTAGTCGGGAGGCGTCACCGCGGCCACCCAGGGCAGCGCCGCCGCCTCGTCCACCCGGTCCGGTGGGACCCAGGCCTGGATGAGGCCCGGATCCTCGAGCACGATGACGATCTCGGCCCCCAGGGACCGCAGATCCGCGATCTCCTCCTCGCCCACCGCGTTGTAGGCGTGGAAGACCAGCTCCAGCTCGCCGCTGGGGCGCACCCGCACCAGGGCATCCGAGTGCACTGACAGGTCACGGGCGCCCCGTGCGCTCACCGCCGGCGCGCCGGACGACTCCTGATCCATGCGATCGAGAGCGCGCTGCACGCTGGCGGCGATTTTCGACGGTTCACCCTGGGCAGCCATCGCCCCGGGTGCCGAGAGCATGAGCACGCCGGTCAGGGTGATGGCGAGAAAGGAAACGGCAGAGAGACGGGCGCAGCACGAGTGGCAGTTCATGGTCGCAGACCTCCGCAGTGAACTTGGCGGACGACGACGGGAATCCCGCGTTGGGATTGGAGTTCCTCCTGCACGGCTCGGGAAGCGAGCCGTGCCGCGGATTCTCCTCCTGGCCGCGTATGCTGTCACTCGCTCAGCTCAGTCCCTGTACACTGCCGCGCCCATGAAGCGTCTTGCCATTCTCGTTGCCTGCACCCTCACCGCCGCCGCGGCCAGCGCCGAGGAGATCGGCAACGTGAGCACCCGGTTCAAGCTGCTCGGCCCCAACGACAAGGTGGTGGTGGAGGTCTTCGACGACCCGGACGTGCCCGGGGTCGCCTGCTATCTGAGCCGCGCGCGCACCGGCGGGGTCAAGGGTGCCATCGGCGTGGCCGAGGACACCTCCGATGCCTCCATCGCCTGCCGCCAGGTCGGCCCCGTCTCCCTGCCGGAGGCCGTGGCCAGCGGCAAGGACGACGGCGAGGAGGTTTTCCAGACCCGCACCTCGCTGGTGTTCAAGACCCTGCAGGTGGTGCGCTTCTACGATGCGCGGCGCCGCGTGCTGGTGTACCTCACCTACAGCGACCGTGTGATCGAGGGTTCTCCCAAGAACAGCATCTCCGTGGTGCCCATCCTGCCGTGGCCGGAGCCACCGCCTGAGGCGGGCGACTAGCCGCGCCCGGCGCGCGGTGGCTGCTGCCTCGTCCCCCGCGTCGCTCCGCGGTCAGTCGTCTCCCGCGTTCTGTGCGCGGTCATCCAGCAGCGCCCGGGTGATGTCCTTGCGTATCGGCACGCCGAGGGCCTTTTCGTAGATCCGGGAAATTCCCTCGAACACGGGACGCGCCGACTCCTCCGAGCCCATGATCGCCTCGCTGAGCTCCTCGTGCACCGCCTGGATCTCGCCGATCAGCCGATCCTCGTCGATTCGTGCGAGCCTTCCGCCCCGCAGCGCAATCACGCCGTCGACCACGACGGTGTCGATGCCCGCCACCGTCTCGCCGTGCACGAGCTGTCGAACCGGGACGTTCAGCGGCAGCAGTCCCGGGCAGTCCAGGCGGTAGAGGACGAAATCGGCCTTGTAGCCGACCGCGAGGCATCCGATCTGGCCCTCGCGCCCGAGCGCGACGGCGCCGCCCTCGGTGGCCGCTTGCCAGACGTCCGCCGCGCTGGGCCAGCTCTGGTAGCGGGCATCCCGGATGCGCGGCAGGCAGGCTCCGAACTTGAGCGTGGTGTTCATCGAGCAGGTGAACGGGATGCCGCAGCCGTCCGCGCCCATGCTGACGTTGATGCCGGCCTCCTTGAAGGCTCTGAAGTCCGCGATTCCGGCGCCGAGAACGGCGTTGCTGAACGGGTTGTACTGCACCGAAGCTCCGCGGTCCGCGATTCGCCGCCGGTCGTCGGGCGTCAGCCACACTGCATGGATCAGCGAGGTGCGGGGCGCGAGGAAGCCGAGTCTGTCGAGGTGCTCCACCATGCTGCACCCGTAAAATTCCTGCGAGGTGACCACCTGCAGCCGCGTCTCGAGCAGGTGCACCATGGTCGGCAGATCGCACTCGTCGGCGAGCGCGCGGCACGCGACGAGGAACGCGTCGGTGCAGCGCTGCGGCGCGGACGGCGCGACGATGACCCCGATCCGGCGCTGCGACGGGTGGTGGGTGCGCGACAGCGCCCGGACCAGCTCCAGCAGCTCGTCCCCGCTTGGGCGCGGGAGCGCGCGCAGCTTCTCGAGCACGTCCTTCGGAAAGCACTCGTCGACGAACGGCCAGCTGTCCACGATGGGCTTGTCGATCATCGAGAAGCCGAGATATGCGCGCACGCCGGAATCCTCGTAGGCCTGCAGTGCGGCATCCACGTGTCCCCGGTCGAGGCCGGCGCCGAGGCTCATGTCGTCGACGATCGTCGTCGAACCGGTGTGAAGGGACTCGATCGCACCGGCCATCGTGCGCAGGTACACCTGCCGGTCGGTGAGCTTGATCGGCTTGGCCGGGCGCAGGTAGGGCATCATGAGCTCCATCGGGAGGTTCTCGACGCGGCCCTTGATGAAGTGGTCCCAGGAGTGGAAATGCCCGTTCACCAGCCCGGGTGCGGCGAGCATCCCCGAGGCGTCGTGCACCTCGTCCGCGCCGTCGATCCGGCCCGCATCCTCGATCGCCGCGATCGTGTCGCCGTCGACCAGGACGTCCCTTGCACGGGGCCGGAACTCGCTCCGCGCGTCGCTCATCACTAGACAGTTGCGAAAGAGGGATGTTGTCATCTCGATCTCCTGCGTTCGGGTCGCCCGGAGGTGCCTCGAGTGAAGCTCTTGATCATCAACGGAAACACGTCCCGGGACGTGACGGAGCGGATCGCGGGCGCCGCACGACGGTATGCCGCCGCGGACACCGAGATCGTCGCGGTGACGGCCAGCTTCGGCGCCGACGTCATCGGTTCCCACGCCGAGCAGGCGATTGCCCAGCACGCCGTCCTCGATGCGGCCGCGGCAAGTCTGGAGGTCGCGGATGCAGTGCTCGTGGCGGTGTCACTGGACACGGCGGTCGACGCCCTGCGCGAGATCTCGCCGGTCCCCGTCGTCGGCATGACCGAGGCCGCCCTGATGACCGCCTGCATGCTCGGCGGGCGATTCGGGCTCGTGGTCTTCGGACCCAGCATGGCGCCGATCTACGACGCGCTGGTCTCTAAGCTCGGATTGCGCGAGCGGCTTGCCGCCGTGCGCGCGCTCGACGCAACCGCGCGAACGATCGCGGGGCGGGAGGACGCGCTCGACGAGGAGGTCACGCGCGCCGCGCACTCGCTGTGTCGCGAGCAGGGCGCGGACGTCGTCATCGTGATCGGGGCCGTGGCGGCCGGCATGCCCGAGCGGATCCGCGACGCGGTGCCGGTCCCCGTCCTCGATGGCGTGGCCTGCGGAGTCCTGCAAGCCGAGTGCCTGGCCCGGCTCAGCGTTCGCAAGCCCACAACCGGAACCTGCGCGCGCCCGGGCTTCGGCACGGTCACCGGCGTCAGCGAGGCGCTGGCGGAGGTGCTGCGCGACCGGGGCTGAGGAGCCCTCCGGCCGACGAGCCGTCCTGGCCCTGCCAGGGATGGCGGGCCATCCAGTGCCTCGCGATGTCGACGCGCCGGCAGATCCACACGTCGTCGTGCCCCTGCACGTGGTCGAGAAATCGCCCGAGCGCCGCCACGCGGCTCGGCAGCCCGGCCAGCCGGCAGTGCAGGCCCACGGACATCATCCTCGGCGTGGTGGCACCTTCCCGGTAGAGGACGTCGAAGGCATCGCGCAGGTGCTGGTAGAACTGCTCGCCGGTGTTGAACCCGGGCGCGGACGCGAAGCGCATGTCGTTGTTGTCGAACGAGTAGGGCACGACCAGCCAGGGCTTGCCCGCGACCGTGACCCAGTAGGGCAGGTCGTCGTTATAGGCGTCCGAGTCATAGATGAAGCCGCCGTTCTCGACCACCAGCCTGCGCGTGCGTTCGCTGATGCGCCCGGTGTACCAGCCCAGCGGCCGCTTGCCGGTGGCGCGCTCGATCGCGGCGACCGCGTTGCGGATGTGCGCGCGCTCCTCGTCCTCGCCGACATGGCGGTAATCTATCCAGCGCCATCCATGGCAGCAGATCTCGTGGTCGGTCTCGGACATGTGGCGCGCCACCTCCCGGTTGCGCTGCAGGGCCATACCGACCACGAGGAGGCTCACCTGGAGACCGCGCGCCTCGAAGGTCCGCATCAGGCGCCAGTACCCGACCCGGCTGCCGTACTCGTACAGCGACTCCGTGACCAGGTCGCGCTCGCCGACGCGTGCCACGACACCGACGTTGTCGCAGTTCAGAGTTTCCGATTTCTCGTCCCCGTGGAGGATGGAGCTCTCGGCGCCTTCCTCATAGTTGACCGCGAACTGCAACGCGATGCGTGCGCCCCCCGGCCACTCGGCCAGCGGAGGGCGGGCGCCGTAGCCCACCAGGTCGCGGGGATAGCTCACCACGCGACGGGCTCACGGGTGCTCGCCCGAGGCCGCACCGGCACGGTCAACGGGGCGCTCGTCGCGTCGGGCGACTCAGTCGTGTCCATGGAAGACCTCGTAGAGATCGCGCGGCCCGTCGTCGTCCTGCATCAGGTCCAGGTGATCCTCCATGTGCTGGAAGTGGCTCTCGATGAGCTCGGCGGCATTCGCCTCGTCGTGGTTCGCGATGGCCTGCAGGATGCTCACGTGCTCGTCGAAGAAGCAGAACGATGTCCCGGTCCGGTCGTACAGCGCGATGCTGAGGGACACTCGCGAGATGATGCCGCGCAGCATCTCCGCGAGAACGGCGTTGCCCGAGATCTGCGCGATCTCCAGGTGGAAGCGTCGGGACAGGCCGATGGCCCTGCGCCGATCGCCGGCGCGGGTCGCCTCCTGCGCCTGTGCGATGCAGGCTTCCAGCGTCTCGATCTGCTCCGGTGTCGCGTGGCGGGCCGCCTCGCGCACCGTGGCGACCTCGATGACGCGGCGCGCGGCGAGCACGTCGCGGGTCTCGCTGACGGACGGCTGCGCGACGCAGGCCCCCCGGTAGCGCTGGAGGGTCACCAGGCGCTGCTGTGCCAGCCGTGTCAGGGCCTCGCGCACACGGGCCCGGGTGGTGCCGAGAACGCCGGCGAGTCGTTCCTCCTGCAGCTTGGTGCCCGGTACGAGGCGGTGATCGACGATGGCGTCGAAGATCCGCGCCTGCACGTCGTCCACCGACGAGCGGCCAGAGTCCCGCTTCCCGCGCGGCGTGCGCGCCTCGGAAGCAGTTCGGGTCGCCGTTCGGTGCTTCATCGGGGCCTCCTGTGGGGTTCGGACCGGCGCCCGGGGTCGGACGACGCGCGCCCGCTTCGCACGCCGTGGGCGGCCCGCGGCCCGGGCCGCCGCGACGTGATGCGGGCACTTGTCGGGACGTACCCCCGCCATCTAGGTCGTGGACACGCGGATCCACATGGGTCATTGCGATCATAAACAATCTATGATTCTATTATCCACAATAACGAGCCAACTTGGCACAACATCGTAAACAATAAGTTCGAAACCGGCCGCGGGCGGTCACGCCTGCCGCGAGAGCATCCGGGGAAGTGCTCCCGTAGCGACCACCAGACAGAAGGAGGGGCTCATGACCATGCTTCGTACCCTGACGGCGAGGGCCGCGCTGCCGGCCGCCCTCGCGATCGCATTCCAGCTCACGACCCCGGTCCGGGCCGACGAAGTCAGCCTGCGTGTCTCGGGCCTGGTGTCCACTCACAAGTACCACGTCGCGCTCGAGCGCGAGTTCTACGGGTCTCTGCCGGCGAAGACCGGGCTCGACCTCGCGATCAACTACAACCCGCTCGACGTGCTCGGCGTGAACATGAAGGACACGGTTCGCCTCGTGCGCACGGGCACCTTCGACATCGTCGAGACCACCGCAGGCGAGGCCGCCCGTGACGATCCGTTCCTGGAAGGGCTCGACATCATCGGCGTGTCGCCCAGCTTCGACACGCTGCGCGACACGGTGGAGGCGTACCGCAAGGTCTTCAACGAGCGCGTCGAGAAACGATTCAACGCCCGGGTCCTCTCGCTGTGGCCGTACGGGCCGCAGGTCTTCTACTGCAAGCCCCAAATCACGGGGCTCGCGAGCCTCAAGGGCCTGAAGGTGCGCTCCTACACGCCGACCATGTCGGCGCTGCTCGAAGCCGTGGGGGCGGTGCCCGTGTCGCTGTCGTTCTCCGAAGTCTATCCGGCGCTGCAGCGGGGCGTGGCCGACTGCTCCATCACCTCACCCACGTCCGGGAACACCGGTAACTGGCCGGAGGTGACCAACTACTACTTCCCGCTGGGGATCAGCTGGTCCGTGAACGCCCACATGATGAACCTGGACAAGTGGAACGCGCTCACGCCCGACGCACAGGAGAAAATTGCGAGCGCGTTCGCCGAGCTGGAGGGGCAGTTCTGGCAGCTTGCCCGACAGAACACCGGCGACGCGAACAACTGCAACGTCGGCGCCGAGCCGTGCGAGAAGTACAAGAAGTTCGCGATGAAGCACGTTGAGCCGACCGAGAAGGACGCCGAGATGCTGCACAAGGCCGTCTCCTCATCGATCCTCCCGACGTGGCTCGAGAACTGCAACGCGTCCGACCCCGAGTGCGAGGGGGTGTGGCGGGCCACCGTCGGCAAGGCCCGCGGATTCGCCAGCAAGTAGTAGAGCCTGCAGGCTCCGCCCGGAAGTGGTCGGCGGCAGAGCACGCCGCCGGCCCCCGGGTCGCGGCTTACGGCACCGCCATGCTTCTATCGCAGGGGGGTCCGCCATGCGCGCGTTGAACTTCATCGCGAGCACCAATCGCGCGTTCGCCTACGTCTGCGGATACGCCCTGCTCGCGCTCACCTTCCTGATCGTCGTCGAGATCTTCGCGCGACGCCTGTTCGGGTTCTCCCTGCAGGGCGTCGACGAGATCGGCGGGTACGTGGTGGCGATCACCGGCACGTTCGGCTTCGCCTATGGGCTGATCGAACGCAGTCACACCCGCATTGACATCGTTCTGAACAAGCTGCCCGGCCGGGGCCGCGCTGCGCTGAACGCGCTGGCGATGGTCATGGTGACCGGTGCCGCGGTGTTCATGACCTGGTATGGCTACAAGGCGCTCGCGGACAGCCTCACGTTCAACAGCCGCGCCGCAACGCCCCTGCAGACGCCGACGTGGATCCCGCAGAGCCTGTGGCTGGCGGGCCTCGTCATGTTCTCCGTGACGGCCGCAGCGCTGGCGCTGCACGCGCTGGTGCTGGCGTGGCGGGACCCGGCGGGCGCGAACCGGGCCTACGGACCGTCGTCGGTCGAAGAGGAGGTCGAGCGAGAGCTCGCGGACGCGTCCAGGCGCGCCGCACGGGCCGCCCGGCCCGAGGTCCCCCGGTGATCGGCTTCTGGGGATCGGTGCTGGGCTTCGCCATGATGCTCGGATTCATGGCGCTCGGGCTGCACGTCGCGGTGGTCATGCTCGTGACCAGCATCATCGGTGTGCTGGTGTTCATGGGTCCGACGCCGCTGACGAGTTACGGCATCCAGCTCTGGTCGATCATGAACGACTTCCTGCTGACGTCGATTCCGCTGTTCGTGCTGCTCGGTGAGGTGCTGCTGCGAACGGGCGTGACCGAGCGGATGTATCACACCCTTTCGCACTGGCTCTCCGGGCTCCCCGGCGGGCTGCTCCACACCAACATCGGTTCGAGCGCCGTGTTCGCCGCCGTGTCCGGATCGTCGGTGGCGACGGCCGCGACGATCTCCACGGTCGCGCTCCCGGAGTTCGAGCGGCGCAACTACAGCGAGCGCATGATTCTCGGCACGATCGCCTCTGGGGCGACCCTCGGCATCCTCATCCCGCCGAGCGTCAACATGATCATCTACGGCGCGATGACGAATACCTCGATCGGCCAGCTCTTCGTCGCCGGGATCATCCCGGGGGTGGCCCTGACGGTCCTGTTCATGCTCACCATCGTGGTCATCGCGACGCTGTTCCCCGACACCGCGGAGACGATCGAGGAGCAGATCCCGATGCGAGAGAAGCTCGCGAGCCTGCGCCACCTGATCTCGCCGGCGGTGATCTTCTTCGTCACCATGGGCAGCATCTACTTCGGGTGGGCGACCCCGACGGAGGCGGCCGGGGCCGGCGTGGTGCTCGCCCTGATCGTGGGGGCCGTCTATCGCGGCCTCTCGTGGCGGATGCTCCACGAGGCGTTCCTCTCCACGATCCGCACGAGCGCGCTGTGCCTGTTCATCATCACCGCTGCGTTCTATCTCAACTTCGTGGTCGGCCTGATGGGTGTGCCCCAGGCGATGACCGCCTTCGTAGCCGGCCTGGGGACGACGCAGCTCGGTCTGATCCTGGTGTTGATCGTGTTCTACCTGATCCTGGGATGCTTCATCGAGACATTGTCGATGATGGTCGGGACCATCCCCATCGTGTTCCCCATCGTCATCTACGCCGGCATCGATCCAGTGTGGTTCGGCATCTTCCTGGTCCTGCTCATGGAGCTCGCGCTCATCACGCCGCCGGTCGGGATGAACCTGTACGTGGTGCAGGGCATACGCGGGAAGGGCAGCGTGTCGGACCTGTTCCTCGGCGTCGCGCCATTCGTGGCGGTGGTCATCATCTTCATCGCGGTGATCATCGTGTTTCCGGAGCTCGTCACCTGGCTTCCGCAGAAGATGTTCTGAATGGCGGTTCAGCCGGGGCAGCGTGCCGATGCGCGAGCGAGGGTGTCGCGGCGCGACCGGCCGCATTCGTGATCGGCTTACGGCATCCCCGGGGCGGCCGGCCCGGTACGGGCCGCGGGGACACGCTGTCAATACGTCCCCGTACGCTCGACGGCCGCATCCGAAGCGGCAGTCGGTCCCCGCGACCCGCACCGGACCGGCCCTGTCCGAACCCGGATGCGATCGGCCGTGGGCCCGTGCCGTCGGCCGCGTGCGGTGATCAGTCGAGAAATGCGAGCGCCCGGCAGGGCCCGGCCGTGCCGCCCTTGATCTTGATCGGCAGACCCTGGAAGTGAAACTCTCCGACTCCGAGCAGCTCCTCGAGGTTGATGAGCCACTCGTAGTGGGAGATCCCCAGGTCGCGGCACGCGCGATGGTTCTCGAAACGGTCGTTGTCGGGAGCGTCCGTGGACGGTCCCTCGACCCCGTGAAGTTTCGAGCCTCGTTCGGCCAGCCACCGCGTCGCCTCGTAGGTGATGCCGAAGTTGCTGTGGGCGACGGACTCCCGGGGCCAGTGACGCCTGTGCAGCCCCGAGCACATCAGGACGATGTGTCCGTCGATGGTCACCCCCGACTTGCGCTCCGCCTCCTCCATCTGCGGGATATCGACGGTCCCGAGATCGGGGATGTGGCGCAGGTCCAGGCACACCGCCTTACCCATGAACATCTCGATCGGCATCTCGTCGATGGCGAGCCCGTCACGGTTGACGTGGTTGAACGCGTCCACGTGGGTGGCGGTGTGGTCGACCATGCTGATGAAGGAGACGGCATAGCTGTGTCGATCGTTCGGAGTGCCCTGACCCAGATGGATCGATTCCTCGTGGCGGACATACGGGAGCACCACGGGCTTGATCATGTACTTGTGGCTCATCATCCTGTTCTCGATGGTGAGCGTGAGGTCGACGATTCTCGGCATGTCACACTCCCTCCCCGGTAGAGGTCGTCGGGTCTTCCCGCGACGCACCCATCGCGGGCGGGCGCCGCGCGGATGCGCGCGTGCTCGAAAGGGTGCGGTCTCGACAGAAACCGCGTGACGGGCGGCGTTCACGCCAGGCTTCACCCGCCGGTGCTTGATCGGGACTGGAGTCGATGGCCGCATCAGGTCACATTTCCCGAAGGTCGTCAACGTCCGGCGCTGACGGCACCGGCATCGGCATTCTGACGCCGTCTCGCAACGCGGTGCTCGATGCCACCGTGCACGGGATCGAGGACGGCGAGGCGCCGGCACCGGCGGCGCTCGAGCATCTGTTGGCTGAGGTCGACTCGTGCTCTTCCGGCGCCTCGCCACATGACGCTTCGTGGAAGAGAGGGCGTCGTAGGGGTTGGGAGACGACCCGCGCGCGGCACCTCTTGATCCCGGGCGTCGGCGATGGTGCCATGCCCGGACCCTGGCGCCCATCGAGAGCCCCATGACCGAATTACACACGCCATCCGCGACGATTCCTCATCCGGGGGCGGTCGCGATCGCCGGACTGCTCGCGGCCGTTGCGACGCTCGGCGCGCCACCGGCAGCGGCCTATCCTCTCGACGGCCATGAGCGCACCGGTATCACGCGCCTGCTGCACCAGCGCGGGATCCAGGAGGGCCGGATCCCGGGACGCAAGCGGCCGCCGGGGGAGCTGCTGCCCTCGGCGCAGGTTGACCTGCGGCTGCTGGACCGCCACGACCTGGAGCTGCCCGCCCCGGATCCGGATCTCACGGCCCGGGTCAAGGCCCTGCTCGGGGCGGACGTCGATCGCTACGGGATCGCGCTGCTGGACCTGTCCGACCCGGCCACGCCCCGCTACGCCGAGTGGAACGGCGCCCAGCGCCAGAATCCGGGCAGCGTGGGCAAGATCCTGGTGGCGCTGGCCATCTTCCAGGCGCTGGCCGACATCCATCCCCAGGACATCGCCGCCCGCGAGCGGGTGCTGCGCGAGTCCATGATCGTGGCCGACGCGTTCAGCGTGTACGACCACCACACCGTGCGCTTCTACGATCCCGCCACCGGGACGCTCAGGCGCCACCCGATCCAGGAGGGCGACACCGCCTCGCTGTGGACCTACCTGGATTGGATGATGTCGCCGAGCTCGAACTCCGCGGCGGCGATGCTGCAAAAGCACCTGATGCTGCTGGTGCACTTCGGACGCGACTATCCGGTCTCGCGCGAAGAGGAGGCCCGCTTCTTCAACGACACGCCATACGAGGAACGGACCCGGATCTTTCTGGATGCCATGCGCACGCCCGTCACCCGCAACGGTCTGGACATCAACGAGCTCCGCCAGGGCAGCTTCTTCACCCGGGGCGGCAAGAAGCGGGTGGGGGGCGCCAGCAGCTACGCCACGCCCCGCGCGCTCATCCAGTACCTGCTGCGCATGGAGCAGGGGTTGCTGGTGGACGAGTGGTCGAGCCGGGAGATCAAGCGGCTGCTCTACATCACGGAGCGACGAATCCGCTACGCGTCGTCCGGTGCGCTGCGTGACTCGGCGGTGTACTTCAAGTCCGGCTCCCTCTACAGCTGCAAGCCCGAGCCCGGATTCAAGTGCCGCAAGTATCACGGCAACGAGCGCAACTACATGAACTCCGTGGCCATCGTCGAGACGCGCGCCGGCGAGAACCGGCTCTACTACATGACCGCGGTGCTCTCGAACGTGCTACGCAAGAACTCCGCGGTCGATCACCGGGATCTCGCCCGTGCGATTCACGCACGGCTGCTCGCGGACCACCCCGTCGACGACACCGACCGCGCCGCCCGCGCCCGTTTCGGCGAGGGCTTCATCGGCTATGCCGAGGAGCGCGCCGCGATCCGGCTCGCGGCGGACACCCAGGAAGCGCTGCTCGCGCTCGGCTACGACATCGGGCCCATCGACGGCATCCTCGGCCCGGGCACCCGGAGCGGGATCCGCGAGTTCCAGCGCGACCAGGGCCTCGCCGCCACCGGCGAGCCGAGCGCGGATCTGCTGGAGCGCATGCGCCGGGTCGCCCGCGAGCGAGGACTGGCGAGGCCCGTGGCTGCCAACTGATGGCGACGGGCTCGCCGGCCAGGCGCTCGATGCAACGGCAGGGTCGGCGCCACGTAAGCTTCGCGGCAGGTGTCGCGGCATGCCGATGAGGCGCCTCCTCCTCGACCGCCGGCTGCAGGTGCTGATGATCGGCACCGTCGTGTTCGCCGGCGTCGTCGGCCTGCGGCTGGCGGGGCAGCTCGAGACCCTCGAGCTCGCCGCCTACGACTGGTACGTCCGGGCCCGGCCCGAGCAGGCCGTGGGGCCGCCCCGGGTGAGCCTGGTGACCGTCACCGAGGACGACATCCAGCACCTCGGCCGCTACCCGCTCCCCCACGGCCTCCTGGCCGAGGCCATCGAGCGCATCGTCGCCCACGGCCCGCGGGCCGTGGGGATCGACATCTACCTGGACGTGCCCATTCCGCCCGGTCGCGAGCGCCTGGAGGCGGCGCTGCTGTCCCACGACAACGTCTACGTGGTGACCAAGTTCACCGGTGACGGCGAGACGGGTGCCCGTGCGCCGTCGGTCCTGGCGGACACCGACCGGGTGGGCTTCAACGATCTGATGGTGGATCCCGGCGGCACCGTCCGCCGCGGGCTGCTGTTCCTGGATGACGGGGAGAAGGTCTACAGCGCCATCGCCCTGCGCCTGGCGCTGCGCTACCTGGCAGCCGACGGCATGGCGCCGGCCCCGGACCCGGCAAACCCGGCGCACATCCGTCTCGGCGGCGTGACGCTGGCGCCCCTGGACGGCCACGAGGGAGGCTACGTCGCGGCCGACGCCGGCGGCTACCAGTTCCTGCTGGACTATCGCGACCCGGTGGGCGCCTTTCCCAGCATCTCCCTGGGGGAGCTGCTGTCGGGCAACGTCGATGGGGACGTGCTGCGGGATCGCGTGGTGTTGCTGGGCGTCTCCGCGCAGAGCGTGAAGGACCTCTTCTACACCCCGCTGAGCCGGGACCTGGAACGGGTCGGTCAGACGAACGGCGTCGAGGTGCACGCCAACATCGTCAGCCAGCTCATCCGCCACGCCCGGGACGGCGACCCGGCGGTGAGGAGCCTGAGCGATGCCGGCGAGGCGACCTGGATCCTGGCCTGGTGCCTGGCCGGCGCGCTGCTCGGCCTCGCCACCGCGAGCCCGCTGCGCTTCCTGCTGCTTGCCACCCTCAGCGCCGGCGCCATCGCGGCCGGCACCTTCGCCGCGTTCCTCGCCTCCTGGTGGATCCCGCTGGTGCCGCCGCTCCTCGGCTGGGGCTTCGCCACGGCGATCGCCACCGCCTACGTGTCCAGCCGTGACAAGCAGGAGCAGGCCAGCCTCATGAGCCTGTTCTCGCGCCACATCTCGCCGCAGCTCGCCGGTGCCATCTGGTCCGAGCGCGACCGGTTCCTGAGCGGCGATCGCCCGCAGCCGCGCAAGCTCACCGCCACCGTGTTCTTCAGCGACGTGGCGGGCTTCACCACCATCTCCGAGAGCCTGGACCCGGGCGAGCTGATGCGCTGGCTGAACGAGTACATGGCCCTCATGACGCCGCAGGTGAACCGCCACGGCGGCGTCATCCTGCGCTTCATCGGCGACGCCATCATGGCGGTGTTCGGCGTGCCCGTGCCCCGCGACAGCGACGAGGCGATCCGACGCGACGCCGTCGCTGCCGTGGAGTGCGCGCTTCAGATGCAGCGTGAGCTGGTGAGCCACAACCACTCCCTCGCACAGCGGGGGCTGCCCCAGGTGGGCATGCGCGTCGGCATACTCACCGGTCCCATGGTGGCCGGCACCATCGGGGACGCCCAGCGCATGGAGTACAACGTGCACGGCGACACCGTGAACACGGCGGCGCGCCTGGAGAGCTTCGACAAGGCGAGCTTCCGGCCGGATCCCCTGCACACCCCTTGCCGCATCCTGGTGGGCGAGACCACCGCCGGCTACCTGGGCGACGCCTACGTGCTGGAGAAGGTGGGCGAGGAGCTGTTCAGGGGCAAGACGCGACCGGTGGCCGTCTTCCGGGTGCACGGTCGAAAGGAGGAGGCGCAGGCACCTCGGCCCCCCGCGATCGGGGTGCGAGCCGGATGAGCGGCGCGGACACCGCGAGCCGGTCGGCGCCGCACCGGCTGTCGGGATTCTTTACACGGGCGCCGGCGCGTCCGCCCGGGCGACCGAGGTGGTGTGCGTAAGCGACTGATCGGAAGCCAATTTCTGAAATCTGGCGCATATCTTGCTGTCGGTATCAGTTGCCCATCGTGCTCGTGCGACGGTGGGGGGATTCTCACTTTCGACGGCCCGCGGGTCGTCCGGGGGGCAGCCATGAAGACCAAGACATTTGCCAATCGCCGGCGCCTGCCGTGCCTGGCACTGGGCGCCGCATTGACCCTGGGCGCCACCGGCGCGGGCGCCTTTCCCTTCTACAACGCCGGCAACGCCGACTCGAGCACGACCCTCGGCGAACCCGCGTTCGGGCTCGGACTCAACAACGCCTTCGACCCACAGGCGTTCCTGTTCACGTTCGTCGACGTCCAGATCGAGCTCCTGCCGGGCTCCACCGACATCGGGAACATCGGCGTCTTCGACCCGGAGGACGCGGAGTTCATGAGCGTGGATGGCACGGTGCAGTTCACCGGCGGGTTCCTGGTCACGACGGCCGCGGAGTCCGCGGCGAACGGCGGCGTGCCCATCGGCACCTTCATTCCCAACGGTGACGAGGGAACCGGCGTGCTCAACCTGCTTCTCTCCGGTGTCCAGTACGACGCCGCCGGGAACTTCTTCTTCATCAACGGCCCCGCGGAGCCCATCGTTCCGGGGGACGCATCCGGATCCATCGAGCTCACCAGCGTCAACAGCATCCCCGGCGATTTCGGCTCGATCGGTGGCGATCTGGCAGCCACGCCCAGGTTCGACGAGTCGTCGCAGTGCGCCAACAGCAATTTCCTGCCCCCGTATGCCGGCCAGGGGGCCGGCACGATCAGCATCCCGGGCAACCTTGCCGACGCCGACTGCTTCATCAACCTGGGCCTCGACACCACCAACGACATCGCGCAGGTGGTGCGCTTCCTGCTCGACCAGCCCATCGTCGATGTCTCGGCGCGTCCAGGTCTTTTCTGCGGCCTGGACGGGTGCGTCGTGGTGCCCAATCCCGACAGCCCGCCCGGCCTGACCGGCCGGCTCGTGGGCGCCTTCGACCACGGCGCCTGCGACCCCGATGACCCGGAGAACACGACCGGCCTGCCGCTCGGTCGCGCGGCGTGCGTGCACTACTTCGACCAGCCCACCAACGTCGGCCCTGCCGGCAAGTTCACCACCTTCGCACCGACGATTCCGGAGCCCGCGACCCTGGCCCTGCTCGGTCTCGGCCTGCTGGTCGTAAGCGGCGCCCGTCGCCTCGCCTGAGCGGGACCCGCTCCGTATACTGGCAAACGTGCCCACCCCGCGACGGGGTGGGCGTCGCATCTCGGGCGTCCCAGGGGGATGGGGTGACTGCGCTCCAGGGCAGACAGGCGCTGTGTGCCGCGATCCTCGGCGCTGCCGTGGCGCTGGCGCCCGCCGCCCGTGCCGAGGTGGTCTTTCAGGGCCAGCCCAACACCAGCTTCCAGACCGGCGCCGTGACCATCACGGCCGCCCAGGGCCAGACCGCCGGCGGCAACCTGCTGCACAGCTTCAGCGTCTTCAACGTCTTCGCCACCGCGAATGAGTCCGTGCGGTTCGTGTTCACCAATGCCGACCCGAGAGGGCCGGGCACGATCCGGCACGTCATCAGCCGGGTGAGCGGCGACCAGGGCAGCCTGTTCGCCGGCGGCGCGCGGGCGAGCTTTATCGACGGCCCCCTGCGCTCGGATCTGGCCGGCGCCAACCTGGTGCTCGTCAACCCGAACGGCATCAGCTTCGGACCCAGGGCCCAGGTGCACGTGGACGGCAGCTTCTTCGCCAGCACCGCCGACCGCATCGAGTTCGACGGCGCGGACCCGATCCACGCGCGGCCGCAGCCGGGCGAGGTGCTCACCAGCGCCCCGCCCAGCGCGTTCGGCTTCATGGGCGGGCAGCCGGCGGCGATCCGCGTCGACGGCGCGCAGCTGCGCCCGGTGGTGCCGGCGAACCCGCCCTTCGTCCCCGCGGCTCTGCCCGCCACGCTCGTCCTCCCCGCCGACAAGACCTTTGCTCTGGTGGGCGGCAACGTCACCCTGCAGCGCGACGGACTGTTCGGCACGCCCCGCACCACCCTGATCAACGCACCCACGAGCACCGTGGCGCTGGTGAGCGTCGCCGGCGAGGGCCGGGTGCCGCTGGCCATGGCCGGCGGCGGCGCCACGGCCGAGGGTTTCGGAACCGTCACCCTGCGCGACAGCAGCGTGCTGGACGCCCGCGACGCCTACGTGCGCAGCGGCCGCCTGGTCATCGACCAGTCCATCGTCTCCCGGGGCAGCGCGACGGTGCTGGGCGTGCCGGCGCCGCGCCCGAACGGGGGCTCCGTGCGGGTGCATGTGGACGGCGACGTCACCGTGACCGGCAGCGGTCGGGTGTTCGGTATCCCGGGCCTCCTGCCGGGCATCTTCTCCTTCACGAACTTCGGCCCTGCCGCTGCCGCCGTGCCCTCGATCCACGTCTCCGCCGGGGAGCTGACCGTCTCCGGCACCGCCGCCATCCGCAGCCTGCGCCAGGCGCAAGGCAACCCGGGCAGCGTCGTGGTGGAGGCAGGACGCCTGACCGTGCGCGACGGTGGGGTGATCGGCAGCACCAACTATGCCCACGGACCGGGCACCGACGTGCACGTCGACGCCGGCACGGTGCTGCTGCGCGGCGACGGCGGCGTCAGCGTCACCGGCCTGACGGCGCAGTCGGAGAGCCGCTCGCCCTTCGATGCGCTGCAGTCGCGCGCCGGGCGCATCGTGCTCGAGGCCGACGCCCTCACCATCGCCAACGGCGCCGAGATCACCACCGACAGCTTCGGCTTCGGGCCGGGCGGCGACGTGGACATCCACGTGGCAGGGCCCGTGGTCCTGTCCCGTGACGGCGCACCCCGGGGCGGCATCCTGGCCCAGAGCGTGATCGCGGGAGACTCCGGCGACGTGACCCTGCGCGCCAGCAGCCTGCACATGAGCGGCGGCTTCCAGGTGAGCGCCACCACCGCCGGCTTCGGCAACGCGGGACGGGTGGAGGTGGACGTCACGGGCCCCATCGTCCTGTCGGGGGACAACACCGGCATCTTCAGCCGCACCCAGGACGTGCGCCAGTCGGACCTGGACGCGCTTGCCAGGCGCTTCCAGATCAATCTCGTCACGTCGCCGCCGTTTCCTCCGGCCGCGGTGCCCACGCCCGCGCAGCTCCCCGTGGAAAGCTTCGACGAGCTGCTCGACCTCGCGCTGTTCGGCGGCGGCTTCTTCACCAGCGTGGAGCAGTTCATGCAGCTCGCCCTCCGCATCCCGGCGACACCCGGCGCCGGCGGCACCATCCACGTCTCCGCCGACAGCCTGCTGATGGGTGCCGACACGCGCGTGGACTCGTCCACCACCGGCGACGGGCCCGCCGGCAACGTGCACGCGCGCCTGGGCAGCCTGCGCGTCGAGGGCGGCGCCCAGCTGCGCAGCCGCAGCGGCGGCATCGACCGCGCGACGCAGCAGGTCCTGGTGGGCGCCGGTGCCGGAGGCACCGTCGACGTGGCGGTGAGCGGCCAGGCGGTGATCACGGGCATCTCTTCGATCTCCGGCACCCCCAGCCAGATCTCGACCAGCACCTTCGGCCCCGGCAACGGCGGCAACGTCCGGCTCGCGAGCCGGGAGCTGCGCATCGAGCGTGGCGGCACGATGTCCGCCGCCAGCTTCGGCACCGGTCTCGCCGGCGACATCCACGTCGTCGCCAGCGACCAGGTGACGCTGTGGTCGGGGAGTATCAGCACCGAGGCCACCGTCGCCGACGGCGGCAACATCACCTTGGTCATCCAGCGACTGCTGGACATGGTGAACAGCACGATCACCACGTCCGTGCAAAGCGGCGTCGGCGCCGGCGGCAACATCGACATCGACCCGGATTTCGTCATCCTCCAGAACAGCTCGATCACGGCCAACGCCTTCGGCGGGCCCGGTGGCAACATCCGCATCGTCGCGCGCAAGAACTTCATCAGCGATCCCGAAAGCAGCGTGACCGCGTCCTCGGCCAGGAACATCGACGGGACCGTGGAGATCGACGCCCCGGACACGGACGTGACCGGCAGCCTCACCGCACTGCCCGAGAACTTCCTGGATGCCGGGGCCCTGCTCCAGGGCCGCTGCGACGCCGCCCGCGCCCGTGGCCGCGCCAACAGCCTCACCGTGTCCGGTCGCGGCGGCGTCTCCCCGGACCCGGACGGCTACCAGTCCGGCCTGGCGGTGGCCGGTGGGGCGGCCGGCATCGTCCCCGCGTCTCCCACCGCCGGCCCGGTCGGCGTCCCGGTGGCCAGCCGCGGGGGTGTGATGCTCGCGGCCTACTCGGCGGACTGTCGCCGGTGAGGGGGCCACCCCGCGGCAGCCCCGTCGCTGCCGTGGTCCTCGCCCTGCTGGCCGGGACATTTGCGGTTGCCCAGGGTCCGCCGCCGGATGCCAGCCCGGGTCTCGAGCTCCAACGTCCTGGTGAGCGCCCCTTGCCGCGGCCGGATTTCGGCGAGCCGGGGCCGGTGCTTCCCGGCGCGCCCGGGCCCGTGCCTTCGCCGCCGCCCGGCCCGGCGCCCGCCGGCGCGGAGCCCACCGTGGTGCTGCGCGCCATCGTCTTTCGCGGCAACACGGTGCTCGACGACGCCGCCCTCGCGAGCGCTGCCGCGCCCTGGCTGGACCGTCCGGTGACCACCGAGGATCTGGACGCGCTGCGCGTCGCCGTCACCCGCCTCTACGTGGACCGGGGTTACATCAACTCCGGCGCGGTGATTCCCGACCAGCGCGTGAGCGACGGGACCCTCGCCATCGACATCGTGGAGGGACGCCTGAGCGAGATTCGCATCCAGGGCACCACGACGCTGCGCGACGGCTACCTGCGCGAGCGCATCGAGCTCGCCGCCGACGGGCCGCTGAACATCGACGACCTGCAGGAGCAGCTCCAGATCCAGGCCCAGAGCCCCCTGCTGGAACGGTTGAACGCGGATCTCCAGCCGGGGGACCGACCCGGCGAGGCGCGGCTCGCGGTGGACGTGGCGGAACGGCGTCCCTACCGGCTCGGGCTGCAGGTGGACAACGACGTGTCACCGGACCTGGGCCCCGTGCGGGGTAAGGCGGTGGGGGTCCTGCTCAACCCCACCGGGTGGGGCGACGTGCTGAGCGGCGAGGTGGAGTTCGGCCGGGGGCTGCGCGGCTTCGCCCTGTCCTACAGCCGCCCCCTGACCGCCCGGGACACGACCCTCGCCGTCTACGGCGAGCGCACCGATTCCGTGATCGTCGAGGAGCCCCTGGACGTGCTCGACGTGGAGAGCGAATCCACCACCGTGGGCGTGCGCCTGTCGCATCCCGTCTACCGCACCTCCCGCGCCCAGCTGCTGCTGGGGGTCGCCTTCGAGCGGCGCCGCAGCCAGACCTTCCTGCTGGGGCGTGGGTTCCCGTTCTCCGACGGCGTCGAGCCGGACGGCGAGAGCCGGGTGAGCGTGTTCCGGCTGAGCCAGGACTGGGTGCAGCGCAGCCGCGACCAGGTGTTCGCCGCACGCTCCACCTTCAGCGTGGGCGTGGACGCCTTCGACGCCACCATGAATCGCGGCAAGGTTGCGGACGCCAGCTTCGTCGCCTGGCTGGGCCAGGCACAGTGGGCGCGGCGCTTCGGCGAGGACGACTACGAGCTGCTGGCGCGGCTGGACGGCCAGCTCACGGACGATCCGCTGCTGCCGCTGGAGCAGTTCAGCATCGGCGGGGCCAGCAGCGTGCGCGGCTACCGCAGCAACCTGCTGGTGCGCGACTGGGGCTACTCGGCCTCGCTGGAGCTGCGCATCCCGGTGCACCGCGACGAGGGCGGGCGCATCACCCTGCGCTTCGCTCCCTTCCTCGACCTGGGCGGGGGCTGGCAGCGCGATCGCCCCACGCCGCGGGTGCGCCGCCTCGCCAGCGTGGGCGCGGGGCTTCGCTGGGATCCGGACCCGCGCCTGCATGCGGAGCTCTACCTGGGGATCCCGCTGCGCAAGGTGGACGTGGCGAACGAGGGCCTGCAGGACGCCGGGCTGCACTTCGCGTTGACGGCGGCGGTCTTCGACTGACCACCGGGCCGCCGGGGCCGCCGGGCGATCCGGTTCAGCCCCCGCCCCGGTCGTACGCCGCCGCGTGCCGCAGGCCCACCTGCTCGAGCAGCGCCGCACGCTGGGCGCGCAGGCCCGCGTCGCCCGGCTGCGCGGCGATGCGCCGGGAGAGTCCGTCCAGGGCCTCGTACCAGAACCCCGCGGCCCCGAACCGCTCGGCCTGCACCGCGACGTCGGCGCCCGCTGCGAGCTCCGCGGGTGGCGCCACCCGCTCGATCTCGCCGGCCGCCACCACGTCCGCCGATCGTTGCCCCTCGTCCGCCACCACCGCCACGAACCACTGGTAGATCACCCCCGGCTCGAGGGACACCCCGTGGGCCGCCAGGTCCACCGCATGGATGCCGGGATGCACGGGAAGGGGGAGCCGCAGCTCCAGCAGCGTGGCCAGGCTCTGCGGGTCCACCACGGTGAACTCCACCGGATGCGCGATGGGCTCGGACACGAACCAGTAGAGCGTGGGCTGCCGGCGCGTGGTCAGCCCCACGTGGTCCGGCGCGAGCACGATCAGCTCGAAGCTCCACGCCGCCAGGCTGCGCGTGCCCCCGCCCACGCGGCTCGCCGACGACGGCGCACCGCGCAGCGGCGGCGTGTAGCCGACCCCTACGGACTGGGCCATCGCCGGCGGCGTGCCGAGGGCGAGGAGGCTGCCCAGCACGCCTGCACGCAGGAGACATGGTGGCCGGCGCCGCACCGCCGCTACAGCCAGTTGCCGATCATGAGGAAGGGGCTCCAGTAGGCGGGGTGGCGGTAGACGCGATCCTCGAGCAGCTCCCGCTGGGCGCGACGCAGCGCCTCCGCCTTGGAGATCCCCGGCGACTTGAGGTGGCGGTAGAACTTCGAGACGAGCACCGACGAGGCACGGTCGTTGATGAACCACAGGGTCGCCAGGGCGCTGCGCGCACCCGACTTCACCGCCACCCCGGCGAGGCCGAGGGCGGCGCGGTCGTCCCCGGCGGCGGTCTGGCACGCGCTCAGGGCCAGCAGCTCCACCGGCTCGTCACGGAACGCCGTGGTCCCGATCAGCGTGCCCAGGGCATCCATGGTCAGGCGTGACTCGTAGGTGAGCAGGAAGGTCTTCGAGAGGTCGCCGTCGAACTGCGCGTGAGACGCCACGTGGACGACGGAGTAGATCTTCTCGGTCAGCTCGCGCTCGACGCTGGGCACCAGGAAGTCGTCGTTGCGCAGCACGGTGCCACCGTAGAGCTCGACGATGGCGCCGAGCTCGGTATCCACGTCCGGAAGCGGCGGGAAGCCCTGCACCGGATCGCTCAGCGCGATGGCCAGCAGCCGCAGGTCGTCGCGGGGGATGGGGTGTGGATCCGTGAGGGTGAGCCCCGGGGAGGTGGCCACCGCGTACCGCTCGGTGAGGAACCCGGTGCCGTCGTGCAGCGCCGCCACGGGCACGGTGCGCAGGGGCCCGTCCGGAATCAGCACCAGCGTCTCCACGTCCTGGGCCGCGAGATGGGCTTCGAGGGGGCGGATCAGCCAGTCGTAGAGCTGGCGCGCGTGGCGCAGGTACTCGTGGGTCGTGCGCTTGACCAGCAGCTGGCGAAAGGCGTGGACCTCCCGCGCGATGGCCTCGGCGCCCACGGGCACGCGCACCAGCCGCAGGCCGTCCGGCAGGCTCAGCAGCACGTCCGTGCGGTCCGGCATCAGGATGGGATAGACGGCCGCCGTGCGCGGGGCGAGGCGATCGACGCCCACCGTGCGGGCGCGGAACTGGGCGACGCAGTCGTCCTGGAAGTAGTCGGCGAGCTCGGCGCCCTTGAGCATCTCCACCGTGGCCCGGGCCTCGCGCAGGCGTGCCTGGCGGTGCGTCGGGTCGTGCTCTACCGCCGCCGCGCGCAGCTGCAGATCCGCGAGCTGGAGATAGAGCGGTCCCACGCGTTCCCGGAACGTGGCCCCGGGCCCGACGACGCCGCGGTCCAGGTCCGGGCGCACCCGCTGCAGGGTCGCCACCGCGCGCCGGTAGGCACCCAGAGCCGTGTCCGTTGCGCCCCCTGCCCGCAGCAGCCGGGCGCTCTGCCACTGCCACCGGTACAGGATCTCCGGGGCGTCGACCCGCTGCGCGGCCAGCACCGCGTCGCGGGTGGCCTCGAGCGCCTCCGGGATCTGTCCGCGCTCCTCCAGGAGGGCCCCCAGGTATCCCCGGGCGAAGGAGAGGGCGCGGGCATCGCCCACGGTGCGGGCCGTGTCGGCAGCGGCGTGCAGGGTGCGCTCCGCCTCCGACTCGAAGCCGGCGCGACGGTGGAGCTGGCCAAGGCCGACCTGCCCGAAGGCCTTGCGGTGCCCGGGGGGCGATGCGGAGAGGCGCCGCTCCGCATCCGCGAAGGCCTCCCGCACGCTCGACGTGTCGCCGGAGTCGACGAGCGAGCGGGCACGGTTGACCGCGGCAGCGGCGGCGAGCTCGGCGTCGCCGGCACGCGCGGCGACGCGTGCCGCCTCGGCGAATCCGGCGGCGGCCTCGGCATGGCGACCGCGGGCCGCGGCGAGGGTGGCCAGGTCGTTTCTCGCGGCCGCGTTCACGGCGGGAAGGTCCATCTGCTCGGCGAGTGCCAGCGCCTCGCGTAGCGCCGACTCCGCGGGCGCCGCCAGCCCACTCGTCAACCGGGCGCTGCCCAGAGCCGCGAGCGCGGCCGCCAGCAGGGCGGAGTCTGCCTGGGATCGCGCCAGCTCCCGGGCCCGGCCGGCGGCATCCAGGGCATCGGGCAGGCGCCCGAGCGCGGCGTACACCGCGCTCTTCGCAATCAGCACGCGCGCGAGGCCAACCTCGTCGCCCTGCCCGGCGAGGATGCGCTCGGCGTCCGCCCAGCCGGCCAGCGCCTCGGAAAAATGCCCGGTGACCGAGGCCCGTCGGGCGTCCCGTTCGAGGGCACGCAGGTCGTCCGGCTGTGCCGCCTGGACCGGTGCCCAGGCCAGCAGGACCACGACGAACGGGAGCAGACGCCGGTGGGCCGCCCGGTCAGCCGTCCAGCGGGATCGCTGCATCCCAGTCACCCAGATCCTCCGTGGACCGCGCCACCACCATCTCGTGCCGCGATCCTACCGATCGCGGCGCGGCCGGTCGCGCGCGATGAGGAAGAGGAGGTCGCTGCCGGCCTCCCCACCGGGTGCCTTCCGGCGTCTCACCCGCCCGGAAACCGCCCTCTGAACCACTCGGTGACCGGAAACAGGAGCCGTCGCAGCCCGCCCGCGAGCTCCGCGTCGCGCCGGCGCCGATCCCGGGCCAGGCGGCGCTTGAGATCCTCGCGCCGGGTATCGGCGACGACGCTGCCGGTGAGCTCCGCAAACGCGCTCGGCTCGCGCAGCACGAGGCTGGCCACGGCGTCCAGCAGCTCCTCGTCGATGCGCTCCGGCGCCAGCGCGTATCGCTGCACGCCGATGCCGTTCAGGTTGCGCAGCTCGAGCCACACGCGTTCCCGGTGCAGGTCCGGGGAGAAGCTGACACGCACGGGCACCTTCGGCTCCACGCGCAGCCGCATCACCCGCCTGCTCACGGGACTCGACTTGCACGACAGCCCCGCTCCCCGCAGCTTGCGGCCGCGGGACTCGGCCTGCTCGTGACCGTGGACCTTCACCTCCAGCGGCGACGGGCCGGCGCACTCGAACAGCAGGCGCACCGCGCCGCCGTCCTGCTCGTCGTCGCGCGTCACCCGGTAGGACTGCTGTCGCAGGCCGGCGAGCGTGCCTATGTCGTCGAGCCGATACTCGACCTCCACGGCGCGGTCCATCTCGCGCAGGTGCGTGACCAGGCGCTCCAGGTAGCGGGCAACGCGATCCAGTGCCGGGGTCAGCCGTGCTCGCGCCGCCGTCTCCTGTCGTGTGCGCGCGCTGTCCGCCGCCTCACGGCGCTGTCGGGACTCGCGTGCCTCCTCCGCCAGTCGGTCGAGCACTCCCATGGGGCGGATTGTAGCGCGGGCCCGTGGGCGAACCCTCCCGAGGGTGCGCGGTTCCGATCGCCTCGCCGGACCACGTAAGCAAGCTGTCGAAAATCTCGATTTTCGGCAGCCTGCGTCCGGTGCAGGGCAGGGATTGCTCCTGCGATCCCTCCGCATTCCTGCCATCCATGGCAGTCACATGCACCGGCGTTCATCGAGCACGTAAGTGCTTGATGAACGGAACAAGCCGGAGACCGCGTCTGCGGCGCAGCGAGCGCAAGTTCGACAGGACGGCGAATCTCAGCAGCCTGTTAGAGGTGGCGCGTACCGTGGTCGCGCGCGAGGTGATTGCGGCGCGTCCGGCGAAGCGCCCCGTGCAACGTGGTGTGTTCGATGATGAAGCCGCGGGGCGGGCGGCAGCCCACCCTGCCCTCGGCGAAGCCGCCGCGCGAGATCGTGCGCCGGCACCTCCCCGGCAGCCGGGTGTCCGGGCTCGTCGAACTTTTCATTGCCGCCCGCTTCTGCAATCCTCCGCGCCCCTGCTCGATGCCGGTACCCGCGCCTCGCGCGGGTGCCATCCCCGGGTGCCTCCACGGCCGGTCCCGCGCCGGCGACGGGCGCCGTCACGCAGCCTTCCCGGAGTCGATCCGCCGTGTGGTTCAAGAATCTCGTGCTCTACCGCGTGCCCGCGCCCTTTCGCATGTCCCCGGAGGCCCTGGGCCAGGCGCTGGCCGCGGAGGCGTTCCGGCCTTGCGGCGGCCTCGAGCCCTTCAGCCAGGGCTTCAGCCCGCCGCTGGGGCGCCTGGGCACGGAGCTGGTTCACGCCGCCAACGGCTGCACGCTGGTCTGCCTGCGGCGCGAGGAGCGGCTGCTGCCGCCGGCGGTGGTGCGCGAGGAGGTGGAGGAGCGGGTGGCGCGCATCGAGAGCATGGAGTCTCGGGACGTGCGCACTCGGGAGCGCCGGCGGCTGCGCGACGAGGTGACCTTCGAGCTGATGCCGCGGGCCTTCACCCGCAGCACCCACACCTTCGCCTACCTGCAGCACCGGGAGGGCTGGCTGGCGGTGGACGCGGTGAGCGTGAAGAAGGCCGAGGAGCTGCTGGTGCTGCTCGGGCACGCGGTCAACGGCCTCACCGCGGATCCCTTCGAGGCTGAGCGCTCGCCGGCGGCGCAGATGACCCGCTGGCTGGACGGGGAGCGCCTGCCGGCGGGCTTCACCCTGGGCGACCAGTGTGAGCTCAGGGATCCGGCCCTGGAAGGCGCGCTGGTGCGCTGCCAGCGCCAGGACCTCACCGCGGCAGAGGTGCGTGCGCACCTGAAGGCCGGCAAGGTGGCCTGGCAGGTGGCACTCACATTCGACGAGCGGGTGTCCTTCGTGCTCGCCGCGGATCTCACGCTTCGCCGGCTGCGCTTCGAGGCGGTGGACGAGCTGGACGACCGGGACGAATCGGATCCCCTGGCGCGCTTCGACGCGAACTACGCGTTCATGACCGCGGAGCTCACGCGGCTGCTGACGGCCCTGGCCAAGGTGTTCGGATAGCCGGGTTCCTGGGCGGGGGCCGTCCCCCGCGAGGTCACCGGGTGGGCGTGACGGGACCGGTGGTATCCGGCGGGTAGAGGTCTGGCCGGGCCAGGATCTCCTCCAGCCGGTTCAGAAAGCCCTGGGCCACGGTGGAGTCGTGGTCGAGTCGGGCCAGGATCCGGCGCAGCACCGAGGCACCCTCCGGAAACCGGCGCATGTGGGCCACCGTATCCCGGGCCAGCCGCTCGCCGCGGGGCCAGTCGTCCTGGTACACGCCCGTGTCCGGTGCCACGTGCCAGAACTCCAGCCCGCCGTCGGGCGTCTCGCTCACCGTGGGGAAGCCCAGCCACTGCTCGTGCCACCAGTCGTGCTGGCTCTCGGCGTCGCGCACCGCAGACGCGACGAAGGCCGGGGTGGCGATGTGGGGCGTGCCTTGGGTGCCGGCGCTCATGAGACCTCCCGGGCCGACAGGGCCGGGTGAACGGAGATGGGTCAATCTAGATATAAAGACTCTCTTATGTCAAGGCCTGAACCGGGTTGCGGAGGGTGCCGATGCCGGTGATCTCCACCTCCACCACGTCCCCGGGCCCGATGGGCTCGGCGTGACCTTCCGTGCCCATCCACAGCACGTCGCCGGGCTCGAGGGTCATGTAGCGGCTGATGGCCACCAGGTAGTCCACGACCCCGTGGATCATGGCGCCGGTCTCGAAGTCGATGCGCTCGCGCCCGTTCACCCGCACCTTCGTGCGCGCCGTCGCGAGATCGAACGCGGTCTCGATCCAGGGTCCCATGGGCTTGAAGGTGTCGCAGTTCTTGGCCCGCCACAGGGTGCGGTCGGTGGCCTGCCAGGTGCGCTCGCTCACGTCGTTGCCGATGGTGTAGCCGAGCAGGCAGTCCAGGGCATCGTCGCGAGCGAGGTGCTTCGCCCGGCGGCCCACCACGCAGACCAGCTCGCCCTCGTACTCCACGCGCTCGGTGGCGTCCGGCGGCAGCACGATGGGCTGCTCGTGGCCGGTGAGTGCGTTCACGGAGCGGTAGCCCACGTCGGGCTTCTTCGGCAGCACCGGCTCCTCGCCGCGCAGCTTCGCCGCCATGCGCACGTGCTCCGCATAGTTGAGGCCCACGCAGTAGAAGTTGACGGGGATGACCGGCGGCAGCCAGGTCACCTCGGCGGGATCGATACGCCCGCCGAGGGTGCGATGCTCGCCGAAGGGCGTGCCCTGCACGGGCTCGATGCCGTCGTCGTGCACGATGCCGTGGCGTACGGTGCCCGCGTGCTCGAAGCGTGCCCAGCGCATGGTGTCGCTGCCGTCGCGGCGTCGATGCAGGCGTTCGTCCCGGATGGGGCGCCGGCGTCAGTCGTCGCGCTTCGTGACCTCCAGCAGGTGGTAGCCGAACGTGGTCTTCACCGGCCCCTGCACCTGGCCCACCGGCGCGCTGAAGACCACCTCGTCGAACTCCTTGACCATCGCGCCGCGGCCGAACTCGCCCAGCGCGCCGCCCTGCTTGCCGGAGGGGCAGGTGGAGTACTCCCGCGCCATGTCGGCGAAGTCGGCGCCGTCCCCGATGCGTTGCTTCAGGTCCTCGCACAGCTCCAGGGACTCGACGAGGATGTGACGTGCGGCGGCCTTGGCCATGGTGCGCTCTCCGGAATGGACGACGGGCGGACACTACACGAACCCGGACGGCCCTGTCCCGAGCGGATCCGGTGCCCCGCCGGAGCAGCGAAATCAAGCGACTGCGTCCCTCTTGACTCTCTTGATTGTGGCGGGGCGCGGTTGCATGGCGCCGGGTACAGTGAGCGGCGGATTGTGGGGGACGGCCCATGGACAGGCGACGATTCCTGGGCAGCGCGGGCGCCGGCCTCGCCGGCGGCCTGGTACCGGCGAGCCCGGGCGCGGTGGCGACACCGCATATCCGCCGCGAGGTTCCTCTCGGCCGGACCGGGCTCACGGTGTCAGACGTCTCCTTCGGCGGCAGCCGGCTGTCCGATCCGGCGCTGGTGCGCCATGCGCTGGCGCGCGGCATCACCTACTTCGACACCGCCGAGAGCTACCGCTGGGGCAGCTCCGAGGAGGCGGTGGGGGAAGGCCTGGCCGGGGCGCGCGATCGCGTGGTGATCGCATCGAAGACCAAGGCCGGTGCCGGCGACCACCGCCGCGAGATGATGCGGGCACTCGAGGGCAGCCTGCGGCGGCTGCGCACCGATCGCGTGGACATCTACTACAACCACGCGGTCAACGACGTGGACCGCATGGGCAACTCCGAATGGCTCGAGTTCACCGAGCTCGCGCGGCGCCAGGGCAAGATCCGCTTCCGCGGCATGTCGGGCCACGGCAGCCGGCTGGTGGACGCGCTCGCCTACGCCCTGGACCACGACCTGGTGGACGTGGTGCTCGCGGCGTTCAGCTTCGGCCAGGATCCCGAGTTCTACGATCAGATGCGGCACACCTTCCACTTCGTCGCCCTGCAGCCGGAGCTGCCGCCGCTGCTGGACCGGGCGCGGGCGAAGGGCGTGGGCGTGGTGGCCATGAAGACCTTGATGGGGGCGCGGCTGAACGACATGCGGCCCTACGAGACCGGCGGCGCCACCTACGCCCAGGCGGCGCTGCGTTGGGTGCTGGCGAGCGGCAAGGCTGACGTGGCGCTAATCTCCATGACCAGCCGCGAGGCGATCGACGAGTACGTGTCCGCCTCGGGCGGCGGCCCGGCGAGCGCCACGGACTTCCGCCTGCTCGCCCGCTACGCCGCGCTGCAGGGCCCGCGGTACTGCCAGCAGGGCTGCAACCGTTGCGACAACGCGTGCCCGGCGGGCGTGGAGATCCCCGAGGTGCTGCGCACCCGCATGTACGACGTGGACTATGGCGACCGCGCTCTCGCGCGCATGGACTACGCGGCCCTGGGCACGGCGGCCACGGCGTGCCTGGGATGCGTGGAGCAGCCCTGCCTGAATGCCTGCCCAAACGGCATCCCCATCGCGGTGTTCGCCCGCGACGCCGCCACGCGGCTGGCCTGACGCGCACGCGGGACGCGACGCATGCGGACCTTCCTCGCCCACTTCCTGTTCGTGCTCGCGGCGTGGACACTGACCATCAAGTACGCCTTTCCGGTGGTCTGGGCACTGGCCGAGGGCACGCCGCCGCTCGGCTACGTGTGGTGGGATTTCTGGTGGGTGGCCCACCTGTGGCTCGGCTGGGCGCTGCTGGCGCGCCCCGGCTACCTGTTCCGGCTGGCGCTGGCGGTGGCCGTGGTCGAGGTGATCATCGTCGTAAGCAAGTTCGTGCTGTTCCTCGGTGCACCCGAGTGGACCATCTGGACCACCAACTGGTTCATCAACAAGGTGTTCGTGCTGGGAGTGTTCGTGCTGATGCTCACGCACATGGCGCTCGCGCCGGGCGAGTACCGTGCTCGCCGGGACCCGGCCGGGGGCGCCATGGCGGCGTCACCACGACTCGACGGAGGCACAGGGGCGTCTGCCGCGGCGGAGACTCGGAGCGGATCCCGGGAGGAGCCGCGCATCGCTTCCGCCCGGCGCCGGCGTGCAACCCTCGTCGGCAGAGTTGAATGAGACCTGCGTTCGGGATGGGCCGGCAATCGTCCGCATGCCTTGACCGTCAGGTGAGGCCGGCACCGGTGCCGAGGTTCACCACCGTGGTCACGACGGCGATGGCGAGAAGGTTGAGCGCGAAGCCCGCGCGCGCCATCTGCGCCATGGTGACGTGCCCCGACGAGAAGACGATCGCGTTGGGCGGCGTCGCTACCGGCAGCATGAAGGCGCAGCTCGCCGACACGGCCACCGCCACCAGCAACGGCCCCGGTGCCATGCCGAGTCCCGCGGCGCTGGCGGCGATGACCGGTAGCAGCGTGGCGGTGACAGCGGTGTTGCTGGTGACCTCCGTGAGGAACACCACCAGCGCGGCCACCGCCAGCACCACCAGCCACGCCGGCGCGCCGCCCATGGAGGTGATGCCGGAGGCGAGGAAGCCGTCCACGCCGTGACGCGCGATGGCGTCGGCGAGGGTGAGCCCGCCGCCGAACAGCAGCAGGATGTCCCAGGGCAGCGCCTTGGCCGTGTTCCAGTCCATGGCGAAGGTCCAGGGCGCGAGGCGCACGGGGATCGCGAACAGCGCGAGCGCTGCCACCATGGCCACCACCGAGTCGCTGAGCGCGGGGATCCCCGCCAGCACCGCGATCTGCGGACGCAACACCCACCCGGTCACCGCGCACAGAAACACCGCGAGCACCACGCGCTCGCCGGTGGACATGGGGCCCAGCGCGTGGAGCTGCCCGGCGAACAGGCGGCGGCTGCCGGGCAGCGTGGCCGGCGCGCCGCGGGCCACTACCCGGGTCACGTACAGCCAGGCACACGGCAGCATGATGGCCGTGAACGGCAGGCCGATGGCGAGCCAGTCGAGCATGTCCAGCTGCACGCCGAAGCGCTCGCGCAGGAACGCCGCCAGGATGAGGTTGGGTGGCGTGCCGATGAGGGTCGCCACGCCACCGATGGAAGCGGCGTAGGCGATGCCCAGCATGAGCGCCGTGGCGACGCGGCGCACCTCGGGCGCCACGTCCTGCTCGTCGGTGCCCGTCACCGTGCCGAGCAGGCTCGCGGCGATGGGCAACAGCATGATCACCGTGGCGGTGTTGGAGATCCACATGCTGAGCAGCGCCGTCACCAGCATGAACGCGCCGATGAGGCTGCGCGTGCGGTTGCCCGCGGCGCTGAGCGCGAGCAGCGCGAGCCGGCGGTGCAGCCCATGGCGCTGCATGGCGAGACCGATGACGAAGCCGCCCAGGAACAGGAACACGATGCTGCTGGCGTAGGGCGCCGCCGTGTCCTTCGCGCTGCCCACGCCCAGCAGCGGGAACAACGCCAGCGGCAGCATGGCGGTGGCCGCCAGCGGCACCGCCTCGGTGAGCCACCAGGCCGCCATCCACGCCGCCACCGCCGCGGTGGCGCGGCCCGCGGGCGCCAGGGTCGCGTCGTCACCCCCGGTGGCCGCGTACACGGCGATGGCCAGCGCCGGGCCGAGCGCCAGCGCGGCGCAACGCAGCGCCACCGGCGACACCGGCGCGCGTTTCCCCGCTTCGTCGAGACCGTTCACCAACCCCAGCCTGTCGCATCCGCCTCTCGAGAGTGCTGATCGGGGACAGAATCAAACGACCGCGTCCCTCTTGATTACCGAAATCAAGCGACTGCGTCCCGCTTGATTACTGGCGGGCGGCGTGGGCCTCGGCCATGGGGCAGAGGATCTCGTACATGATGGTGGCGGCCACCAGGGCGGTGTTGCCGGTGGGGTCGAAGGGCGGGGCCACCTCCACCACGTCGCCGCCCACGATGTCGAGGCCGCGAAGGCCCCGCAGCAGGCGCTGGGCCTCGATGGTGGTGAGGCCGCCCACCTCGGGGGTGCCGGTGCCCGGCGCGAACACCGGGTCGAGGCCGTCCACGTCGAAGGACACGTACACGGGACCGCTGCCCGCGACGCGGCGCACCTCCTGGATCACCGCTGCCACGCCCATGTCTGTGAACTCCTCCATGAAGATCACGCGGAATCCGCTCTCGAGCGAGTAGCGCCAGCCCTGGTCGGTGTTCTGGGCGCCGCGGATGCCGATCTGCACCGTGCGCTTCGGGTCGATCAGCCCCTCGTCGTTGGCCAGGCGGAACGGCGCGCCATGGTGGAACTTCGATCCCATGAACTCGTCCCAGGTGTCCGTGTGGGCGTCCACGTGCACCAGCCCCACCGGTCGCTCGGCGGCGATCGCCTTGAGGATGGGGTAGGTGATGGAGTGGTCGCCGCCGGCGCTCAGGGGCATGCAGCCCGCGCCGTGCAGCGCCCGGTAGAAGGTCTCGATGTCGTGCATGCAGCGCTCGAGGTCGTAGGTGGTGGTGAGGCGCACGTCGCCCACGTCGGCGACCCGCGCGAGGCGGTACGGATTCACCTTCGACACGTGGTGGATGTCGCGCATCAGGCTCGACTGGTTGCGGATCTCCCGCGGGCCGTGGCGCGCGCCGGTGCGGTTGGTGACGCCGGTGTCGAAGGGCACGCCCACGAGCGCGATGTCCACCTGCGAGAGATCCCGCGCGAGCGGAGCGCGCATGAAGGTGGGCACCTCGCTGTAGCGCACCGCGGTCTTCGGCTCGTAGCGCTCGCCGGTGACGGGATGGATGCGATGGTAGTAGTCGGACATGCTCGGACCTCCCGGCCGCGCGGATCTGGGCCTGTGGAAGTATCGCCCGCCGTGGCGAGACCGTGTCAGGCTCTCAGCGCGGCGAGTAGTGGCGCTTGAGCCAGGAGCTCAGCCCGTCGAGCCCCGGGAACAGCACCCGCTCGGTGATGTTGGCCTGGTCGAGGCGATCGCGTACCTCCCACTTCAGCTCCGCCGGGATCACGATCTTCACGTAGACGTCCGGGTGGCTCTCCAGCCACTCGTCCAGGCGCCGTCGCGGGTTGGAGATGATGGAGAACAGGGCGAACTGGTTCACGATGCGGTCGTCGATGGACGGCGGCTCGAGGAACATCAGGAAGTCCCGCTTCGAGAGCAGGTCGAACTCCTCCAGGCTGCCCACCTGCTCGGCGAGGATGTCGGTGGTGAACACGTTGGCCGACAGGTCGTCCAGGCGCGCCTTGAGCTTCGGCGGCAGGAGCGCGCTGATCTTGTGGTAGTCGAGCTTCCACACCGCCCCGTCCAGGTGCGCGTGATCGAGCTTGACGGTGGCGAAGTGCAGCGCGCACCAGGGCGAGTAGGTCCAGTCCAGCAGCCGCGTGGGCAGCCCGTGGTGCTGCGCCAGCGTCAGCCAGTTCCAGAACGAGTCGCGCTCCACCACGTCCTTGTGGGCGTACTTGCGGAAGTTGCGGATCAGGTGGCGCTCGAGCTCGTCGTAGTGCCCACCGAGGCGCATCAGCGACGTCTCCAGGGTGAAGTCCGCGTCCGTGCAACCGCGGAACGCGCACGGCGAGCGGTGGCGACCGAGCGCCGGGTTCCAGGAGTCGGCGAACAGCATGTCCTGCAGCTCGTTGAAGCTCGCCACCCGGGTCTCGTTCATGTCACGCCGATCCTCGCCTGCGCGGCCGTGAGCCTCGCCACGGGCCGGTCGTCGATGGGCAGGTGCATCGCCGCCGCCAGCAGCCCGAGGCCGATGGTCATCCACCAGACCACATCGTAACTGCCCGTGGTGTCGAACACGCGTCCCCCGGCCCACACTCCCACGAAGCTGCCGGCCTGGTGGCCGAGGTAGACGAAGGCGTACAGGGTCGCCATGTAGCGCGGACCGAACACCTGGGCCACCAGCCCGGAGGTCAGCGGTACCGTGCCGAGCCACAGGAAGCCGAGTGCGGTGCAGAACACGAGCACGGTGGCCTCGCTCAGGGGAACGCTGAGGAAGACCAGGAACACCAGCGAGCGTGCCAGGTAGATGCCGCTCAGCAGGTACTTCTTGCGGAAGTGCCCACCCGCCCAGCCCGCGAGCGCGGCGCCCACGGCGTTGCCCAGCGCGATGGCCGCGAGCCCGCTGGCCGCGATGGCGGCCGGCAGCCCCTGATCCGCCACGTACGCGGGCAGGTGGATGGTGATGAACTGCACGTGGAAGCCGCACACGAAGAAGCCCGCCACCAGCAGCAGGTAGCCGCGGTGGCCGCGGGCCTCCCGCAGGGCCTCGCCCAGGGACTGCTCGGCGCGGTTGCTCAGGCCCTCGTGGCCGGAGCGCGAGACCACGAAGGCCAGCGGCACGGTGAGCGCGGCCAGCGCGCAGATGGCCAGGATTGCCGTGCGCCAGCCGTGGCCGGCGATGATCTGGTGGGTCAGCGGAATGAGCACGAGCTGGCCGAAGGTGGCGCCGGAGGTGGCGATGCCGAGCCAGAGGCTCCTCCGCTCGTCGGGGGCCACGCGGCCCACGATGGACAGGATCAGCGGCAGCCCGCAGGCGGACAGGCCGGCGCCGGTCACGAGCCCGCCGCCCACGAACATGGTCCCGGGAGTCGTGGCGTGGCCCATCAGCAGGATCCCGCCGGCGAACAGCACGCCGCCCACCATGACCGTGCGGCCGGGGCTCCAGCGGTCCGCCAGCGCGCCGGCCAGCGGCGCGAGCAGGCCGATCATGAGCACCTGCGTGGCGAAGGTCGCGGCCAGCGCCTCGCGCGTCCAGCCCAGGTCGAGAGTGATCGGGCGCATGAACAGCCCGAAGCCCTGGCGGATCCCGAAGGTGATGCACACCACGCCCACGCAGCAGGCGAAGATCAGCCGTGACCTGGAACGGTCGTCACTCATGGGCGGAGATGCGGCGCGCGCGGCGCCGACGGCTCCCGGGCGGTGGGTCAGGGGCGCGAGAGTAATATGGGGCGGGCTGACGCGCGCGCTTTCAGGCGGCGGCGAGCATGCGGTCGATGAACGCCTCCACCTGCTCCGACACCTCCACGAAGCGCACACCGTGCAGCCACGCGGGGGCGCCGTCGGGCCGGTTCTCGCCGAGGATGTAGCGCAGCTCGCAGGGACAGGTCACCCACTCGGCGTCGCCGGCGGGGCGCATGCACAGCTCGGCGCGCTGCGGCACGTCGCCGATGGGCTCGTCGGCCATGAACGCGGCGCCGGTGCGGCTCAGGTTCATGACGGCGATGTGCGGCGCCTCGCCCTGGTGGCGCAGCACCGCGTCGATGCATCCCTCGCCCACGTCCACCCGATCGTGCACTCGGCTGATGTCGACCACGACAAGACCTCCAGTTGTCATGCCGGTCGCGGATTCCTCCGGCGCCCGGATCGGTGCCGCGAGGACGCGACGGGGTAGCAGGCTCAGCGCCCAGGTTACCGCGCCCCGCGGCAGGGTCATGTGCCCTTTCGCACCGGCACGCAAGAATCGTGCACGGGCCCACGCGACCTTTCCCCTTCAACGGGTTACGGACCGCCCCGGGGACGACGCGGCGGCTCCGTGTAAAGAAATCCGACACGCAGCGCGTGCCTGCACCTGCTGCTGCGGCGGCCGCGCGGCCGGCTGCTAAGCTTCGAATCACCGCCCGCGTGCCGTGCCATGAGCATCCCCTTCGACCGCGAGTACCCCTTCGAGTATGCCCGGGTGGAGACCCTGCGCCCGTGGCTGCGCCGGGTGGTGGCGCGCAACCCGGGCCCCTTCACCTTCCACGGCACGGGCACCTTCATCGTGGGCCGGGGACGAGTCGCCATCGTCGACCCGGGACCGGATCTCCCGGAGCACGTCGAGGCGCTGCTCGATGCGGTGCGTGGCGAGACGGTGACCCACCTGCTGGTGACCCACACCCACCGGGACCACTCGCCCGCCTGCGCCGCGGTGAAGACCGCCACCGGCGCGCCCAGCTACGGCTACGGACCTCACGGCGCCGGCAAGATCGAGCGCGGCGTGCAGGTGGAGGAGGGTGGCGACATGGCCTTTCGCCCGGACGTGCAGGTGCGCCACGGCGACGTGATCGAGGGCGACGGGTTCTCATTCGAGTGCGTGTACACGCCGGGCCACACGTCGAACCACGTGTGCTTCCAGCACCGCGAGCAGCGGGCCCTGTTCACCGGCGACCACGTGATGGGCTGGAACACCAGCATCATCTCCCCGCCGGACGGGGACATGACGGACTACCTGGCGAGCCTGGAGCTGCTGCTCGGCCGCAACGACGCCGAGTACTGGCCCACCCACGGGCCGCGCATCGCGCATCCCGAGCCCTTCGTGCGCGCGTACATCGAGCACCGCCTGGAACGTGAGCGGCAGGTACGACAGTGCCTGGTGGACGGCCTGCACACCATCGCGGCCATGGTGCCGCGCATGTACCACCACCTGCCCGAGCGCATGCATCCGGCAGCGGCCCGCTCGGTGTTCGCCACGGTCATCCACATGGTGGGCAAGGGCGAGGTGGCGTGCCAGGGCGAGCTGGCCGTGGACGGGAGCTTTCGCCTCACCGGGTAGCGACGGACCGTGTCGGGGTGAGGGGGGATCGTGCCTGGCGTGAGCCAGCCGCGACGTGATGCCCGGGCGCCGGGCCCACGCCACGGGTAGCGTGCTCTCGAGCCACAGCGAAGGTCCCTCCCATGCCCGAAGGTCCCGAGATCCGCATCGCCGCCGACCGCGTGGCGCGGGTGCTGGAAGGCGAGCGGCTGGAGGAGGTGCTGCTTGCGCCCCCGGGCCTGCGCCGCTTCCGGCGCACGCTGGAGGGTGCGGTGGTGACCCGCGTGGACACCCGCGGCAAGGCCATGCTCACCCGTTTCGACAACGGCCTCACGCTCTACTCCCACAACCAGCTCTACGGCCGCTGGTACGTGCGGCCGCGGGGCACGCTGCCCCGCACCGGGCGCAGCCTGCGCGTCGCGCTGCACACCCGGGCGCACAGCGCGCTGCTGTACAGCGCCTCGGACATCCACGTGCTGGACGCTGCGGGGCTGGAGGCGCACCCGTTCCTGCAGCGGGTCGGGCCAGACATCCTGGACCGGGAACTGACCTGGAAGCGGCTCGCGGCGCGCATGACGGAGCCCGCGTTCCGCGGCCGCGCGTTGGCCAGCCTGTATCTGGACCAGGTGTTCCTCGCCGGCAGCGGCAACTACCTGCGCAGCGAGATCCTGCACTTCGCCGGGCTGGCCTACGGCCGGCGTCCGGCCGACCTCGGCGGCGCCGAGCGGGCCCGCCTCGCCCGCCAGACCCTCGCGGTGGCGCGGCGCTCGTATCGCACCCGCGGCGTCACCAACCCGCCGGCACGGGTGCGCGCGCGCAAGGCCGCCGGGGACACCGGGCGCGCGGCCCATCGCTTTGCCGTGTTCGGGCGCGACGGCAGACCCTGCGACGGCTGCGGCGAGACGATCCGGCGGGCCACGGCGGGCTCGCGGCGGATCTACTTCTGTCCGCGCTGCCAGGAGTGAGGGGTCTTCGCCTGTCGCCTACGCGGCGAAGCCCGTGATGGTCTCGTGCAGCGCCTTCGGGATGTGGATCCCCTCCTTCGGCGTGCGCTTGCGCGCCTCGAACCGCCGGTCGGAGGGCAGGCGGGTGCCCTCCTGCTCCAGGATCTTCGCGAACAGTGCTTCCGCGTGCTCGAGCGACGCGGCCGCGTCGCCGCCGCGCACGCAGCGCGCCGGGTCGATGGCCATCAGGAACTCGCCGCCCAGGGGCGCGCCGGTGCCCGTGTCCCGCGCCTTCGCCTCGTAGCTGAACACGTCGCCCACCAGGGCGCCGGCCAGCAGCTCCACCATCAGCGCGATGGCCGCGCCCTTGTGGCCGCCGAAGGTGAGCTGGGCGCCCTTCAACGCGACTTGCGGATCGGTGGTGGCCGCGCCGTCGGGGCCGATGGCCCAGCCCTCGGGGATGGGCTTGCCGTCGCGCAGGTGGAGCTGGATCTCGCCCCGGGCGGTGACGCTGGAGGCCTGGTCGAAGACCATGGGCGGGCGGCCCTTGCGCGGCCAGCCGAAGGCCATGGGGTTGGTGCCGTAGAGCGGCCTCGTGCCGCCGGCGGGCGCCACGTAGGCCATGGCGGCGGTGAAGGCGAAGGCCACCAGGCCCTTGTCCGCGAGGCGCTCCACCTCCGGCCACAGGGCGGCGATGTGGTACGCGTTGTTGATGGCCAGCGCGGCGATGCCGTTCCGGCGCGCCTTCTCCGCCAGCGGGTCGGCGCTCATCTGCAGCGCCAGCGGCGCGAAGCCGAGCTTCGCGTCCACGTGCAGCACGCCGGGCGCCAGGTCCGTCAGCTCCGGTATGGCTTTCGGGTTCACGTCCGGGTTCTGCAGCGCCTTCACGTAGAAGGGGATGCGGAACAACCCGTGGGAGGTGCAGCGGTCTCGCTCCGCCGCCATCACCGTGTCGGCCACGGCGCGTGCCTGGTTCTCGGAGAAGCCCTGGGCGGTGAGGGCCGCGAGGGCCAGGGCATGGCCCTCCTCGAGGCTCAGGTGGACGGTGTCGGACATGGTGCAGGGTCTCCCGGACATGACTGGAGGCGGGCAATGGTGGACCGCGGTACCGGGTGGCTGTCAAACCGGCACACCGTCGCCGTGCGCGCCACGCGGGCGCCGGCGTCTACGACGCGGTGTCGCCGTCGCTCTCGTCCGACTCCGGCTCCTCGCGCACGGCCTGCACGAAGTCCACCACGGGCATGGCGAAGCAAGCGATGATGATGATCCACAGGGGGATCGCGTTGATGGTGAGCGCGTACTTGCCGAGGAACAGCAGCAGCAGCACGAGCCCGATGATCCCGCTGATCCAGGTCGCCGCCTTCATCGTCGCGTCTCCTCAGTTCCCGATCAGGCCCGGTGTCGTCCCGCCGACC
>JBFHNV010000002.1:0-105882 GCA_041593595.1 Gammaproteobacteria bacterium | reverse complement strand
CCTTCGAGCAGATCCCGCAGGCGATCGCCACCGGCTTCCTGACGGTGTCCGAGAACCCGCAGGTGGTAATCGCGATGATCCTCGCGCTGCTGCTGTTCATCGGCCTGTTCATGGACATCAACGCGACCCTGATCATCCTCGCCCCGGTACTCGCGCCGCTCACCGCCCACATCGGCATGGACCCGGTGCACGCCGGCGTGATGATCATACTCGCGCTCAACATCTCGCTCATGACGCCGCCAGTGGGCGCCTGCCTGTTCGTACTCGCCTCGGTCACGGGCGAGCGCCTGGATGCGATCGCCCGCGACCGTTGGCCGTTCCTGATCGCCGAGGTGTCGGTGCTGCTGGTCATCGCCTACTGGTCGGACCTCACCCTGTTCCTGCCCCGGATGTTCGGATTCGCGCAATGACCCGAGCGGCGCTACAGTGACCGGACCCCAAACGAAGACGGAGGATCTACCCATGACCAAGCTCGACTGTCGTACCCCGAAACGCCGCGCCCTGGCGGCCGCCGGCCTGCTGGCCGCCGTGGCGCTGAGCGCCGGCGGCGCGCACGCCGCCAAGACGCTGCGCATCGGCCACCTCAACCCGGAGAGCCCGTTCGAGAGCCACTCGGGGGCCATGACCGCAGTCTTCAAGTCCCTGGTGGAGACCGCCACCAACGGCGCCATCGAGGTGCGGCTGTTCCCCAACGGCCAGCTGGGCAAGGACAACGAGGTCATCGCGCAGGTGCGCGACGGCATCGTCGAGTCGTGCATCTCATCGGCCGGCGGCGTCGCCCAGCACTACCCGCTGGTGGGCGTGTTCGACGTGCCCTGCGCTTTCCCCAACATCGGCGTGGTGCACCAGGTGATGTCCCTGGACAGCGCCTTCGGCAAGAAGTTCGCCGGCGACCTGGAGGCGAAGACCAGCGGGCTGAAGGTGCTCGGGCTGCTGGACAGCGGCGGCTTCTTCGCCTTCAGCAACTCCAAGCGCCCGATCCAGTCGGTGGCGGACATGAAGGGGCTGCGCATCCGCACCATGACCCTGCCGACCCACGAGACGGTGGTCTCGTCGCTCGGCGGGCAGCCGACGCCGTTGCCCTGGGCGGAGGTCTACACCGCGCTGCAGACCGGCGTCGCGGACGGCCAGATGAACCCCATCCCCATCATCGCCTTCGCGAAGTTCGACGAGGTGCAGAAGTACCTGTCCATCACCAATCACATCATCACGCCCTACGTGTGGTTCATCAACAAGGACTTCTACGACGGGCTGACCGCCGAGGAGCGGGCCATCGTCGACTGGGCGGCACGCGTCGCCGTGGACGCGGGCCGCGGCGCCTCGCGCATCATCGAGGCGTCGGACAAGGGGCTGCCGCATCTCGCGAAGAAGATGAAGGTGAACGCGGTGCCCGCCGCGGAGCTGGCGAAGTTCCGCGACGCCTCGCAGCCGGCGGTGCGCAAGCTCATCGAGGAGAAGTTCGGCGCCGAGGGCACCGCCATGCTCGACGCCATGCAGCAAGCCATCGCCGACGCGAGCAAGTGAGGTCCGGGCCGCGGTCGGGTCCGCGCGGCCCGGCCGCGGCCCCAATCCGGGGACGAAGCCATTGAGCGACGATCTGAAGGCGTATCCCACGCGCCACTACCACAATCCCCGCGCCGAGCCGGCGCGCCCGTACGGCGATGCCGAGCGCGCCGTGCTCAACGAGGACGAGGCCGACGCCGCGCGCCGGGAGATCGCCGGCTGGCCCGGCTTCGCGCCGTCGCCGCTGGTGTGGCTGCCGGGGCTCGCGCGGCGCGCGGGCGTGGCCTCCATCGCCTACCAGGACGAGTCGGGGCGCTTCGATCTCGGCAGCTTCAAGGCCCTGGGCGGCGCCTACGCGGTGTACCGGCACCTGGCCCGGCAGATCGCGGAGCGCACCGGCGAGACGCCGAGCGCGCGCAGCCTCGCCGCGGGCGAGCACCGGGACATCACCGGGGCGACCACCGTGTGCTGCGCCACCGACGGCAACCACGGGCGCTCGGTGGCGTGGGGCGCGCAGACCTTCGGCTGCCCCTGCGTCATCTACATCCACGAGACGGTGAGCGCGCAACGCGAGGCGGCCATCGCCGCCTACGGCGCGCGGGTGGTTCGCAACCCCGGCAACTACGACGAGGCGGTGCACCGCGCTGCCCGCGATGCGGACGCCAACGGCTGGGTGGTGGTCTCGGACACCTCCTACGAGGGCTACACGGACATCCCCCGCGACGTGATGCACGGCTACACGGTGATGGCGGACGAGGCGCTGCGCGCCCACGCCGAGGCGGGCCCGTCGCCCACCCACGTGTTCGTGCAGGGCGGCGTCGGCGGCCTCGCCGCCGCCGTGTGCGCGCGCTTCTGGTGGGAGTACGGGCCCGAGCGCCCGCGCTTCGTGGTAGTGGAGCCGGAGCGCGCCGCGTGCCTGTACGAGAGCGCCCGCGCCGGGCGCCGCGTGACGCTGACCGGCGACATCGAGACGGTGATGGCGGGGCTGTCCTGCGGCGAGGCCTCGCTGCTCGCCTGGGACATCCTGGTGCCCGGCACCGACGACTTCCTGACCGTGCCCGACGAGGCGGCCACCGACGTCATGCGGCTGCTGGCCGCGGGCAGCGACGGCGATCCGCCGGTGGTGTGCGGCGAGTCGGCGGGCGCCGGCCTCGCCGGCATGCTCGCCGCCATGGCCGAGCCGTCGATCGCGCGGGCGCTGAACCTGGGCGGCGACTCCCGGGTGCTGGTGTTCGGCACCGAGGGTGACACCGACCCGGAGCTCTACGCGCGCATCGTGGGCCGCAGCGCCGACGCGGTGCGCGCCGCCGCGCCGCCCGCCCCCGCATCACCGGCCTGAGGAGGCGACTGCATGCACACCGGCAACCTGCGCATCAATCGCGAGCGGCTGCTCGCGCGCATCCAGGCGCTGGCGCGCATCGGCGCCATCGACGGCGGCGGCGTGTGCCGCCTGGCGCTCAGCGACGAGGACCGCGCCGGGCGCGACCAGGTGGTGACCTGGATGCGCGAGGCCGGGCTCGAGATCACCATCGATCGCATCGGCAACGTGGTGGGGGTGCGCCCGGGGCGCGGCGGCGGCGCGCCGGTGATGACCGGGTCGCACATCGACACCGTGCGCACCGGCGGGCGCTACGACGGCAACCTGGGGGTGCTCGCGGGGCTGGAGGTCATCGAGACCCTGAACGACGCCGGCATCGTCACCGAGCACCCGCTGGCGGTGGCCTTCTTCACCAACGAGGAGGGCGCGCGCTTCGCCCCGGACATGATGGGCAGCCTCGGCTACGTGGGCGGCCTCGACCCCGACACCATCCTCGCCACCCGCGGCATCGACGGCACCACCGTGGGCGAGTGCCTGGAGCGCATCGGCTACGCGGGGCCGGCGCCCACCGGCGCGCCGGACGTGCGCGCCTTCGTGGAGCTGCACGTGGAGCAGGGGCCGGTGCTGGAGGAGGAGGGCGTCACCATCGGCGCGGTGGAGGGTGTGCAGGGGATCTCCTGGACCGAGTACACCATCACCGGGGTGTCCAACCACGCGGGCACCACGCCCATGCGCCTGCGCCACGACGCGGGCTACGCCGCCGCCGCCATCGCCGCGGAGGTGCGCGCCATCGCCCGGGATTTCGGCGGTGACCAGGTGGGCACGGTGGGCGCGATCACGCTCAGGCCCAACCTGGTGAACGTGGTGGCGAACCACGCGTTGATGACGGTGGATCTGCGCAACACCGACGAGCAGCGACTGCGCGAGGCAGAGGCGCGTCTCGCGGGCTTCGTGGATGCGCTCGCGCGCGACGAGGGCGTGGAGATTGCCTCGCGATCCCTGGCGCGCTTCGAGCCGGTGCAGTTCGACCCGTCGATGATCGACCGGGTGGAGGCCCACGCCCGGGCCCAGGACCTGAGCGTGCGGCGCATGCCCAGCGGCGCCGGCCACGACGCGCAGATGTTCGCCCGGGTGTGCCCCACGGGCATGATCTTCGTGCCCAGCGTCGGCGGCATCAGCCACAACGTGAAGGAGCACACCGCGCCGGACGACCTCGAGGCCGGGGCCAACGTGCTGCTCAGCGTGCTCGCCGAGCTGGCGGGGCTGTAGTCGGATGTTCCAAAGCGCACGACATCGGCCACGGAGGAGGGAGGCATGGGCCGATGCGCCCGTAGGCGGCAGGGACGCCGCCTTCGAGCCCCCGGGGACGGGTTCACGGCGGGGCGCATCGGCCCATGCCTCCCTCCGCAGCGCTGACTGCTCCTAGCAAGATTCAAAACCGGCCCCGTGCGCCAGCTCATCCGCAACGCCCTCATCGTCAACGGCGACGGCGTCACAGACCCGTACCCCGGCGACGTGCTCATCGAGGGCGAGCGCATCGCGCATCTCGGCGACGTGCCCGCCGGCGCGCGGCGCGACGTGGAGCGCGAGGTGGACGCCGCCGGGCGCGCCCTGGCGCCGGGCTTCACCGACACCCACAACCACGGCGCCCTGGCCGGCACCCGGCCGGGTGCGTCCGGGCTGCCGCTGGCCTGCGAGCTGGCCATCCAAGGCGGCGTGACCCGGCGCATCTGCGGCGTGGACGGTCTCTCGCCCGCGCCCGTGGCGCCGGTGCAGCGCGCCGAGTACGCGGCCCAGCTCAAGCCCCTGGACGGGGCCATCGACGGCGAGTGGAGCTGGTCCACGGTGGCGGAGTTCCAGGCCTGGCACGCGGGCCGCTCCGCCACGGACATGGGGCTGTACCTGGGGCACAGCGCCGTGCGCCGGGTGGTCATGGGCAACGCGCCGCGGGCCGCCAGCGATTCCGAGCTCCGCGCCATGTGCCAGGTGGTGCGCCGCGAGGCGCCGGTGACGCTGGGGCTGTCCACGGGGCTCGTCTACAACCCGGCGGTGTACTGCGACCGGCGCGAGCTGGCGGCGCTGGTGCGCGCCTTCAACGCGGTGCGCCCGGCGGCGCTGTTCCCGCACCTGCGTTCCGAGAGCGACCGCATCGTGGAGGCGCTCGCGGAGGTGGTGGAGGCCTGCATCGAGGGCGGCGGCGGGTACTGCAACGAGCACAGCAAGATCGCCGGGCGCGACAACTACGAGAAGTACGGCGCGCTGGAGAGCCTGCTCGCGGACGCCGCCGCCAGCGTGCCCACCATGGAGAACATGTACCCGTACACCGCTGGCAGCACCACCGGCGACGCCATCTTCCCGCCGGAGGTGCGCGCCGGCACCCGGGCGGAGTTCCTGGCGCGCCTCGCCGATCCGGGCTTACGCGCGTCGCTCTACCAGCGCATGCGCGGCGACACCACGAGCTTCGACAACTTCGTGCGCTTCTGCGGCGGGCTCGCGGGGATCCAGCTCGCCGGCGTGCGCCAGGGGGTGGGCGACGCTTTCCTGGGCAAGCGCCTCTCGGACGTGGCCGCCGCCGCGGGCCACCCGGACCCGGACAGCCGCGGTGCCTACGAGGCGGTGTTCGACTTCTACCGCGCCAACGCCGGCGAGATCGGGATCATCACCCACTACGGCAACGAGGCCACCGTGGAGCGCTTCTTCCGCCGCCCCGGCATGGCCATCTGCACCGACGGCCTGATGCCCGGCCCCGGCCAGAAGCCGCACCCGCGCGCCCTCGGCGCGTTCCCGCGGGCGCTGCGCATGGCGCGGGAGCTGGGCATCGGGCTCGCCCCGATCGTGTGGCGCATGAGCACGCTGCCGTGCCGCTTCCTCAAGCTCGCGGATCCGGTGCTCGCGCCCGGTGCCGACGCGTCGCTGGTGCTGTTCGACGCCGGGCGGGTGCGCGAGCGCAACGACTACCTGGATCCGCTCCAGCCCAACGAGGGCATCGACGCTGTGTGGGTGCACGGTGAGCTGCTGCTGGAGGGCGGGCGGATCCGGGTGCCGGCGCGGCTGCCGGGGCGGGCGCTGCTGCCCGCCGCGGGCGGGGGCTGACGGCGGGCCCTGGCCAGATCCGGGTCGAGCGCGAGCGCGAGAGCACCACCCTGTTCATGGAGCTTGTGGAGGAGCTGCGCCACACCTTGGTGTGTGACTGATTCTCCTCGATTCCCTCGAGCGATCCGTAGAGGCGCCAGGCTGGCGGACGCGAAGCGCATGGTCGATCTCTCCCCCACGGGTAGCCCGGCAGGCATCACCGGGCCCGGGAAGGAGCCAGCCCGTGGAGTGAGGCCTCGAAGGCTGCCTGGTGCATGCGCACCGTCGCGCTCGCGCCCCAGAGTTGCACGAATGCCGTCCCCTTGGGGGCTTCCACGATGGCGGCGAGGAGGGCCTGGCCGGGCAGGGCCTGCGCGGCGGACGCCGACCCGACGCCACGCCGGTAGGTGCCTTCCAGGTCCACCAGCGTGACGCGGGGGGACGCATCGCTGAGGACGCGCACCCGGGGCGTCACGGGGATGCCGCCGGGCGCGCTGAACTGGGAGGACCAGCGCGCGATGTTCTGCCCGACGCTGCCCCCCTGGCCCGCACCGAAGAAGTACACCACGAGCATCGCGTGGGGTTCGCCGGGCAGCCGGAACTGGGCGAGGCGCATGGCGCTGGCCGGCGGTTCGCGCTGCCACGAGGCGGGAACCTCGGTCAGCAGACCGAGAATCTCGAGGGGCTGACCCGTGGCGGGCTGCGTCGCCCTGCCAGGTGACGGCGCGGCAATCAGCGTGCACAGGGCGGCCAGGACGGCGATCCGGCGTGTCATGCGTCCGGCACGCCGTGCGTGTCCATGCGGGCCGCCAGCACCGCTTCGAGCGTGTTGATGGAAATGGGCTTGACCAGGTACTCGTCCATTCCCGCCTTGATGCAGCGCTCCCGCTCCCCTTCAACCACGAACCCGGTGATCCCGACGACGGGCAGATGCCGCTCCGCGGTCTCACGGCTCCTCAGCACACGCGTTGCCCTGCAGCCGTCCATCACCGGCATCTGGCAATCCATCAGAACCAGATCGAAGCGCTCCTGGTCGATGGCGTGCAGCGCTTCCTCGCCGTTGCTCACGCAATGACAGCCATAACCGAGCGTCTCCAGCACGAGGGACAGCGACGCGCGAATTGCGGCATCGTCGTCCGCGAGGAGCACCCGGGGTTGCGGCCTGGCTCGTGGAGCATTCGCTGCGGGCCTCGCCCTCCAGGGTCGCGTCGTGACCCGGTCGCCCCGCAACACGCCAGCAATGGTGTCGGCAAGCCCAGAGTGGCGCACGGGCTTGGCAAGCCAGGCGTGGGCCGCGAGATCCGAGGACCACTCCCCCGGTGGCGCCATGAGGACGACCTTGATGTCGCCCTGCGCGTGACCGCCACCCAGGTCATCGAGCAACCGCGCAACCCGATCACGCGAAGCGTTCTCCTGCGCCGCCGGCAGCCCGGCGAACAGCAACTGCACCGGCCGGCCCGAGTGCCGCGCACGCGAGACGATCTCGCTGGCGCTGGCGGGGCCGTGGCTCGTCTCGACGGTCATGCCCATGCGGCGCAGACGTGTCACGAGGCTTTCGCGCACCACCGCGTTGGCATCCATGACGAGGGCGCGCATGCCCTCGAAAGACGGCTGGCGCTGCTCCCCGGCGTGCCCGGCGCCGCGCTGGAGGCTCACCGTGAACCAGAACAGGGATCCGGCATCCAGCTCGCTGTCGACGCCGATGGTGCCGCCCATGAGGTCGACCAGGGCGCGGGAGATGGTCAGGCCGATGCCGGCGCCGCCGTAACGCCTCGTGCTGGATGAATCCTGCTGAACGAACGGCTCGAACAGCTCCCGCTGCAAGGCGTCAGGGATGCCGATTCCCGTGTCCTGCACGGTGAACTTCAGCATCACGGTGTCGCCGTCGGTGTCCGCGCACTCCACGCGAACCGACACCTCGCCGCGTTCGGTGAACTTCACGGCGTTGCCGAGCAGGTTGATCAGGATCTGTCGCAGGTGCCGGGGGTCGCCGTGCAGCACGGGCGGAACGGATTCATCAACCAGGGAACAGAGCTCGATGCCCTTCTCACTGGCACGCTGGGCGAAGAACTCCAGCACGTCGTCCACGAGCGGTTCCGGGTGAAAGGCGAGGCTGTCCAGCGACAGGCGGCCGGAGTCAGTCCACGAGAGCTCCAGGATGTCGTCCAGCAGACCGAGAAGCCCATCCGCGCTGTGTCGCGCGATTTCCACGTAACGGCGCTGCTGCGCGTCGAGGGGGCTGCGCCCGAGCAGCTCCGTCATGGCCACCACCGACGTCATGGGAGTGCGGATCTCGTGACTGACATTGGACAGGAACCGGGTCTTGGCCGCACTCGCGGATTCCGCCGCGGCCCGCGCCCTCTCGGTGTCCCGCACGGCCTGCTCGTGCTCCGTTCTGTCCCGTGACAGTGCCAGGAACCAGGTGCGCCCGCCTTCCTCGAAGCGGGCGAGCCGGAGCTCGGCCGGGTACGTCGAGAATCCCTGCCGGCGATGCATCACATCGAGGGTCACCGGAGCCGAAGATGTCACCGTGGTGTCGAGGTCCGGCAACGCGCCTCCGTCCGGTGCAGCGCAGAGGTCCGCAAAGACCTTGCCCAGCAACTCGCCGCGAGTGAAATCCAGGTCGATACAGGCCCTGGGATTCACGTCGACGACCCGCCCGGCATCATCGAACAGCAGGACGGTGTCGGCAGCGTTCTCCACCAGGGCGCGATAACGCATCTGCGTGGCGCGCAACGCGGAGTCACGCTCGATGATGGCCTCCAGCATGCCGTTGAACGTGCTGGCGAGCCGCGAGAACTCGTCCTCGTCCTCCGGTTCGGAACCGGATTCGGGGAGATAGCTGGTGCGAGCCTGCGCCGCGGAGGCCGACAGGGCGCTGATCGGCCTGACGATGGACCTGCGCATGCGCATGGAGGCAGCCAGGGCCACGCCGAAGGATCCAATCATCACGACGCTGCCGACCAGGCCCTGCTCGGTGAGCCTGCGGTAGACATTGACCAGATCGGACTCGACGAGCACCGTGGCGACGTGTTCTCCCTCCGTGAAGATGGGTCGCGTGGTCAGCAGGCGCTGCCCGTCGAAGACCTGGGCGCTTGGCACCAACGTGTCCCGGAACACGGCCTGGGTAGCCGGCGTTCCGAAGCCGGCAAGGCTTCGCCCATCCCGGGTGAATACGTGAGCCGCCACGATTCCCCGATCGTTGCGCAACGCCACCAGCACCTGCTCGATGGCCATGGGGTCGTCCCGGCGCAGCGCCTGCTGCCCCTGCGCGGCGACTACCTCCGCCAGGATCGAAGCGTTCTGCATCAGCTCGTGGCGCAGCGAGGCAAGCTGGTAGACGGTGTAGACACCAGCTGCGAGCAGCAGCGCCAGGCTGCTGGTGAGCAGCAGCATCAGCAGGAGCTTGCCGTCCAGGGTGCGGAATGCACGTATACGCACCGGTAGCCTCTCGATTGGGCGAGGACGGCACCGTGGCACGTCCCGGGTGCTGTTATGACAGCAATAACCAAGCCAGCGGGACCGCGCCACGCCCCGCGGGAAACACCGGAGGCGACGGACCGCGCATGACTCCACGGCTCCGGAAATCGGGAATTTTCATGGTTGATTCCCAGATTCGGGAAGCACCTTGATCACCGGGGCCAGGGCCGAATCGGCATGGGCGGGGTGCGCCGGGTTCTCCCGCCGCCATCGGGACCATCCGTGTTCGGATAAGGCCGGTCCGGTGCGGGTCGCGGGGACCGTCGGCCGCTTCGGACGCGGCCGTCGAGCGTACAGGGACGGATTCACAGCGTGTCCCCGCGACCCGTGCCGGACCGGCCGCCCCCGAGATGGCGTTAACCGATCACGGATGCCATCGGGACTGGGTCCGCAATCGGCGTCCGCCCGCCAGCGTCGAAATCGCGGTGAGCGACACGACCCCGGCGCGCCGCGGTCACATGGGGGCGGCGAGCCCCTTGATGCGGGCAACCCCGCCGTAGCTGCCGACCCACAGGCTCCCCTTGCGATCCGAGGCGAGGGAGAAGACGTTGTCGGCGAAAAGGCCGTCGCGGGTGGTGAACACCTTGAACTCCTTGCCGTCGTAGCGGGCGAGCCCCTTGCTCGTGCCCACCCAGATTGCACCGTCACCGGCGCGCTTGAGCATGAACACGTGGTTGGCAGGCAGCCCGTCGGCCATGGTCAGGTTGCTCCAGCGCTCGCCGTCGAAGTGCGCCAGGCCGCCGCCCCAGGTCCCGGCCCAGACGCTGCCGTCATCGTTGACGAGCAGGGAGACGATGTAATTCGGGTTGTAGGCCACGTCGACCTTGCCGAGGCCCTGCTCGACCTTCTGCCGTGCGTGATGGCTGGACATGTTCGCCGGATCACGGGTGAACTCGATCTGGTCGCGCACGGACTCGTACGGGGCTCCGAGGCCCTCGGCGTGCCCCCAGCTGCGCCACTTGCCTTCCATGAAGCGCGCGAGTCCGCCCTCGGTGGCCAGCCACACCTCGCCGTTGCTGCCCTCGGCGAGGCCGTACACCCAGTCGTTGGGCAGGCCCCCCGCCGTATTTTCCACCGTGAACAGCTCCCACTCGTCGCGCTCGTCGAGGGCGCCCGCGCGGACGCGGTTCGCCCCCGACCAGGTGGCGATCCAGATGTCGCCGTTGGATAGCTGGAGCACGTCATACACGAAGGCGTCGCCCAGCCCGTGCTGGATGTTGTAGTGGCTCCAGCGCTCGCTCTGCTCGTCGAACAACGAGAGCCCGCCTCCATAGGTGCCGACGGCCAGCCGCCCGCCAAGCCTGCTCAGGTGGAAGACCCCGTTGGAGAGAAGTCCACTGCGGACATCGAACACCCGGTAGTCGTCGGACTCGGTGTCGTAGCGGATGACGCCCCCCGAGGTTCCGACCCACATTACGCCCTCCTCGGCGAGCATGGTCTTGATGTTCCGGTTGCCCACGCGGAAGTGCGTGAAGGTGATGTCGTTGCGTACCGTCCCGGCTGCGCCCGCGGGCGGGATCGGGGCGTGCCCCGCGGGCAGGGCACTGCCGGCGGGCAGGCGGCCTGAACCCGCCGCGTCCGCGGTTGCGCTCGGACGGCTCACCGGGTGGCCTGGCGGAAGCGTCGCGCCACGCTCGCCGGCGTCCTGGGCGGGGCTCCCGGCGACGGCCGCGCCGGCCGCCTTCGCGGGGGCCGGCGCTGGCGCTGCCGGCGCGGTCGCGACGGGCGGCGGGCTGCGTTCCTCACCGCGCTTCAGTCCCAGGGCGTAGCTCACCGCGATGAGTATGAATACCCCTACCCCCACCAGCACCAGCCATCTAGCCTCTATGCGCACCGATCATGCCTCCTGTCCGTAAACCCGTGCGTGTTCAACGTGGGGTCACCCGCACCACGCCACCGCGCGTGCCCGCCCATACCTCGCCCGATGGCGCCACTGCGATTGCGTAGACGTGGTCGCCGAGCAGGCCCGAGCGCCTGTCGATGGTCTGCCAGGTCGCCCCGTCGAAGCGGCTCATCCCGGAATTGGTGCCGAACCACAGGGCGCCCTCGGCATCCTCGGCAATGCTGTAGACGATGTTCCCGGCAAGGCCGTCGCGGACCGTGAAGTTCGTCCAGCGCTCGCCGTCGAAGCGCGCCACGCCTCCGCCCCAGGTCCCGGCCCAGATCACCTCCCTGGCGCCGGTGCCAGTCACGCTCACGGGATGGCGGGTGGCGTGAATGGAAAAAACGTAACCGGGGTTGTACGTGGCGTCTCCTCCGCGGAAGACTCCGAGATCATGACGCGAGCGGGTGCCGAGACCGGTGTTCTTGCTCGGCGGCAGGCGCTGCTCGTTGGGCGCCCCGAGCCCGTCCTCGTGGGTCCAAGAGCGCCACTGGGAGCCGTCGAAGCGCGACACCCCGCCCTCGGTGGCGAACCATACCCGGTCGTCGGAATCAACCGAGATCCCGTAGACCCACTCGTTGACCAGCTCGTCTCGATAAGTGGTGAGCGTGCCCGTGAGCCGATCCAGGCGGTTCACACCGTCCCAGGTGCCGATCCAGAAGTCGCCGTTGGCCTGCTCGGCAAAGGAGTACACCCAGTAATCGGCGAGCCCGTGCATCGGGAAGTAAGTCTTCCACTCGCCGTCCTTGTATCGCGATACACCCCCGGCGTTGGTGCCGAACCACTTGTGGCCCCGGGTGTCCACGGCGATGGCGAACACGTACTCGTTGGCCAGCCCGTGTTCACGGGTGAAGGTGCGCCGGACCTCGCGCGACGCGAGATCCACCTCGTGCACGCCGGCGGATGTGCCCACCCACAGCGCGCTCGCGGCGGCCTCCACCGCCAGCGCCCGAACGTAGACATCGGCCCCCACGTCGAACTGCTCGACGACGCGTAGACCGGGGGTCCCGGCGGTCTGCCCCCGTGCGATCCCGGCTCCGAGCACCACGCACAGTGCCAGCACGCACCCGCGAAGCGCCCCGTGAAGACCGCGACGAACGCCACCGCGCGTCACGGGCGCGAGAACCCGGTCCCGCGCCGGCGCGCACCGTGGCCCGCTGCGGCGCACCGGTCCGTCGGCTCGCCGGCCGCACGGGCAGGCGTCACCCCCGAGGGACCCTGCCTGCAGACAGCCCTCGCCCTGGTACTCATCGCTTCTGTCCTCCCTGTCGTATTTCCGTGCACGGCTTCCCGCACGACATGCAATTCATGCGCCAGCCCCCTTGTGGCTGGTTGCCTGTTCACCCTCGCCGCCTGGGAGCTTGGCGTACTCCTCGAGCTTGCGATAGAGCGTGGACAGGCCGATACCGAGCTTGCGTGCCGCCTGCCGCCGGTCGCCGCCGGCGGCCTCGATGGCGCTCTCGATGACCCGGACCTCGAACTGCCGCGACTGCTCCCGAAGGCTACCGGCTCCGGGCGCCATCGCGGCGCCGCCAGGGTCGGGACGGGTCACCTGGTGGGGAAGATCGGACACGGTGATCGTCTGGTCGTCCGCGAGGATCAGGGCGCGATCGATGACGTTCTGCACCTCGCGCACATTGCCGGGCCAGCCGTACTCGAGCAGCAGATCCTCGGCTTCCGGCTCGATGGAGAAACGCCCGTCGAGCCCGAGCCGCTCCGGTGCAACGGCGAGAAAGTGGGCGATCAGCGCCTTGATGTCGTCCGGGCGCTCGCGCAGCGGGGGAATATGTATCTGCAGCACGTTGAGACGGTAGAACAGGTCCTCGCGGAACCGCCCGTCGCGCACCAGCTGATCCAGGTTCTGATTGGTGGCGGCGAGGATGCGCACGTTGACCTTTCGCGAGCGCTCTCCCCCGACCGGTCGGATGGCCTTGTCCTCGATGGCGTGCAACAGCTTCACCTGGAGCAGGAGCGGAAGCTCGGCGATCTCGTCGAGCAGGAGCGTCCCGCCGTCCGCCTCCAGCATCAGCCCCTTCTTCGCGCGCTCCGCGCCGGTGAACGCGCCCTTCAGGTGTCCGAAGAACTCGGACTCCAGGAGGTCGTTCGGGATGGCGCCACAGTTCACGCTCACCAGGGGCGCTCCTGCCCGCGGACTCTGACGGTGGATGGTATGTGCGATGACGCCCTTGCCTGTCCCGCTCTCGCCCGTGATCAGTACGGTGCCCTCGGTCCGCGCCACACGCTCGGCCAGGCTGGCGACGCGCCGGGCAGCCGCCGAAGGCAGCATGCAGGTGTTCTTGAACGTCTCGGGCAGGAGGGTTCGCAGGCGCCGGTTCTCGTCGCGCAACGCCTGCATCTCGCGGACCTGTTCCAGGCGTCGGGACAGGTCCTCGGGCCGCACCGGCTTGATGAGGTAGTCATGAGCGCCGGCCTTCATGGCCTCGATGGCCGTGTTGACCGACGCAAAGGCCGTCATCAGGACGAATACGGTGTCGACGCCGGATTCCAACGTACGCCGGACCACCTCGATTCCGTTCACATCGGGCAGGCGGATGTCGCAGATCGCCACGTCCACGTCGCCCTTCGCCAGGCGCTCGAGCGCCGCCTCGCCGGTTCCGACGTGCTCGACCTGATGGCCCTCCTCCCGGATCTGCGCCGCCAGCACCTGACGTATCGCCGCCTCGTCGTCGATCACAAGCACCTGGAGTGAGGTCATGCTCACGACTCCTCCTCCAGCGGCAGCAGCACCCGCACCGTAGTGCCCTGCCCCTCGAGTGACTGCAGAAAGATCTCGCCGCGGTGCTGATCGACGATGTCCCGGCAAAGCGCGAGCCCGAGCCCCACGCCGCGATCATCGCCCTTGGTGGTGAAGTAGGGGTCCAGTGCATGTGCCCTCGTTGCCTCGTCCATTCCACTCCCGGTGTCGCTGACGACGAGCAGTGCCCGCTGGCCCACCCGCGCAGTGCTCACCTCGATCCGGCCCTCCGCCACGTCCGCGCACGCGTCGGCCGCGTTGAGAAGCAGGTTGATGACGAGCTGGGTGAGCAGGTCATGGGACGCCGTGAGCGCCGGCAGATCCGGATCGAGCTGTACGGTCAGCCCGGCATCCTGCACCCGGGGGTCAAAACGCATGAGGCTCACCGCCGAGCGAATGACCTGGTTGAGGTCGAGCAGGGTATGCTTCAACTCCCGCGGCCGGCTGAGGTCGGAGATCTCGCGCGTAATCGCCGCCAGCCGATCGGCCTGCTGCTCGATCAGATCGAGGTTCGCCGCGAGCACGCCGTTGTCGCCCTCGGCTCCTCCCCCGACACGGTGGCGCAGCGTGCGCACGGCGCCGCTGATCGCCGCCGCGGGGTTGCCGACCTCGTGGACGATCCCCGCCGCCAGGTGGCCCATCGCGGTGATCTTCTCGCGGTGGAAGAACTGCTGGCGCGCACGCTCCACTTCCAGCTGGGCACGCTTGACGTCGGTGAGATCGCGCAGCACGCCGACAAACCGCCGATCCTCGTCCATGACGATCTCTCCCACCGAGAGTTCGAGGGGGATCTCCGTTCCGTCCTTGCGCAAGCCGGTGACCTCGCGCCGCTCGACGCCGATGATGCTCGCCAATCCGGTCGTGAGATACCGGTTCATGTAGCCGGAATGCTTTTCCCGATACGGAGCCGGCATGAGGCGCTCGACGCGCTCGCCGATCAGCTCCCCCGGCTCGTAACCGAACAGGGACTCCGCCGCGGGGTTGATCATGTCGATGACGCCTTCGGCATCACTGGTGATGATGGCGTCTCCGACGCTGTTCATCACCGCGCGCAGCCGCGCGGCGCTCTCCCTCAGAGCCAGCTCGCTGCGCTTGCGCTCGGTGATGTCGGTCTGCAGGCCAACGTAATGCGTGATCTCGCCATCGGAATCCCGCAGGGGAAAGATGGACACCAGATTCCAGAACAGGCGGCCATCCTTCGATCGGTTGCACAGTTCTCCTCGCCAGGTGTCGCCCGCCTTGAGCGCCCGCCAGAGCTCGCGAAAGACCTCGTCGGACTGTACACCGGAGCGCAGGATGGACGGGGTCTTGCCGACGACCTCCCTGGACTCGTAGCCGAAGATGCGACAGAAGATGGGGTTCACGTACTCGATCCGGCCGGCAAGGTCGGTGATGATAACGATCTCGGACCCCTGCTCGATGGCAAGGGACATCTTCCGAAGGTCTTCCTGGGCCTCCTTGCGCGCGGTGATGTCGTGGGCCGCCCCCCTCAGGCCGCTGAACTTCCCGGACTCGTCGCGGACCGCAAGCCCGCTTTCGCTCAGCCACACGAGACGCCCGTCCTTCGTGTAGCTGAGGTGTTCGAGCTCCACGAATGAGGTGTCATCGCGAGCACTCAGGATTTTCTCACGCAACAGGGGCGCCTCCGACTCGGGCACGAGCTCGAGAGGCGTGTGGCCGATCAAATCGGCGGGCGCATGGCCGAGAACGTCGGTGATCCGGTCGCTGACGAAGATGAAGCGCCCGTCCGCATCGGTCTCCCAGATGTACTCCCCTGCTGCGTCGGCGACGTCCTGGAACCGCCGCTCGCTGAGCGCCAGCTCGCGGGTGCGCTCGTCCACCTTTTGCTCGAGGCTGCTGCGGGCTTCCTTGAGTTCATCGAGATGACGCTCCGTGGCCGCCTCCTCTTTCTGAAGGGTGAGATCGACGTGCCGGAACAGGAGCAGAAGCGGCACGAACACGACACCCGAGATGATCAGCGATCCGAGCAGAACCAAGCGCTGGGTATCGCCGATGGTCTCGAGCAGTTCGGTCATGTCGCTGTAGAGCTCGAACACACCCTTGATCCGGTCGCCCGCCTCCGTCCGAATGGGCACGTAGACTTCGAGCAGGTCGCGATTCTCGATGACGCCGTCCGACGCGTTGAAGGTGTTCTTGTGCACCAGCTCCGCCGTCACCTCGCCGGCGAGCGCCCCCCGTACGCCATGATTGTCGGCCTGGTCCTCGCCGATCAGGGACGGGTCCGTCGAGAACACGGTTCGTCCCTCGGCGTCGTAGATCTTGATCCGCACCACCTTCATGCCGTGGAGCGGATCGACGAGATGAGAGCGCAGGGCGACGACAGGCTCCGAACGTCGCAGCTCCTCGGAAGAGAGCCCCCTCCCCGAGTGCAACGCGGCGTCGATCTCGCGGCTCAGGGCAGCCGACAGGGTACGGGCGAGGACCTCGTGCTGCGCGATCCCCACGGACCTCAGCTGGCTCTCCGCCAGGTGCCGTGTGTACGCGGCGACGCCGGCGGCGATGACGGCGAGCCCTGCCAGGGACGCCGCGGCGAAGGTCTTGACACGTGGGGAGAACCTGACCATCAGGGGTTCCTGTCAGCACCCGGATGCGTGCCGGAGGGCGCCGGGCCCCGCTCGAGAACAATGCGGCATCTGCTGCCTCACGGCATCAATCGACCTGACACAAGGCATCGCGGCTCGACGGGCTCACCGCGTGCGCCTTCGGGCGCTGATCCATCTCCAGTCACGCCCCGCATGATAGCGATCGCTCCTCTCACCGGCAGATCAAGACTAAACGCATGCCACACATCGGGCCCGCGGGGACAGCACCACGTGATCGATGCATGGCGCATGCGCGAATGCCGAGGGTAGCCCGATGGGCCGGGATCGCCTACTTTGCCGGGCTGTTCGCATCTGCCCGGTTCTCCGCTGGGGCCGACTGCCATTCCCAGAGGGCTGCACGTGCCTTGCGCACGAACGGGTCGTCGGGGCGTGCAAGATGCACGAAGCTGCGCATGGCGCCGAGGGCCGCCGGCATGTCGCCCAGTGACTCGCTGGCCTCGGCAAGCCCGTAGTAGGCATTGACCTGGCCCGGGTTGAGAGCGAGGGCCGCCAGGAAGAAGTCCCGGGCCGCGCCCGGGCGCTTCTGTCCCCGGAGGCTGAAGCCCATGTTCGCGTGCGCTTCAGGCAGGCGCGGCGCGAGTCGCAACACCTGGTGAAAGGCGACGGCGGCGTAGTCGAAGCGACGCGCGTGGAGCAGGGCCACCCCGCGCTCGAAGTACCACCTCACGCCGGCCTCGTGGGAACGGTCGCGGACCCCGTCGTCGATCACCGCCGGGCGGTCCGGTGCCGGCGAAGCGGCGGGCGTCGGCGAGTGGCGCAGCGTAGCGCCAACGAGCGCGACACAGGCCAGCACACCAGCGAGAGCGATCCAGCGTCCGTGCACCATCAGATGATCCCCCGGTGCGGGGCGTGACTCAGGAACGGCACACCGAGGAAGGTCAGAACAGCCAGCACGAGAACCACCAGGATGGACCACCACCCCACGGCGGGCGGCAACTTCCAGGTCAGGCGAGCGTGAAGCGCGGTTCCGGCGATCAACCAGGTGATGAGGGACCAGGTCTCGAGCGGATCCCAGCCCCAGAACCGGCCCCAGGCATCCCGCGCCCAGGCGGCGCCGGCGACGATCAGGAGGGTCTGGAAGACGAAGGCCAGGGCCATGAACCGCCAGGCCACGACGTCGGCGTGGCGCTTGCCTCCCGGCCCGCCGGCGCCGCGCATCAGCAGGACCCCCGCCAGACCGGCCGCGGTGAGGCACGCGCCCAGGAACATCTTGCCCGTTCCCACGTGGACCCAAAGCCACGGGTTGTCATAGGTGGCCGGCAGCGAGCCCGGCACGGGCGACACCGTGACGTTCCACGCGCCCAGGACCACGAGCACCGGCAGCACGATGACGGCACCCGGCCGCACGGCGGGCGCGCGCCAGTATGCGACGGCATAAAAAAGGCCGAGGCTGAAGATGTTGCTCAACAGGACCTCGAAGAGCGTCAGGAACGGCCCGTGGCCGACACGCAGCCAGCGCTGGGTCACGGCGACCGCGAGCAGCGCAACCGCGAACCAGAGGGCGCCCAGCACACGACCCTCGGCGCGACGCGACGCGGCACCGGTTCGGATCCGGATCGAGGCGACGGCACTGGCGATGTAGCCTGCCAGGCCGCCCCAGATCCACAGTACCTCAGGCGCGAACGGCTGGGTCACGGTCGGCAGCACGCCAGAGCCGGGCGTCCGGCGAAAGGGAGCCCATGAAGTGCCACCCTAGGGCGAGCGCGCCGACGATCCCTGTCGCCAGCAGCCAGGGCAGCGTCGGGTCGTACACGACCCGGTAGCCCATCCAGGTCGTGAGTCCGTGAAAGACCATTCGGCCACCGGGCAGGCGCAGCATCTGCCCCGGAAGCAGGCTCGCATCGCCGTGCGCGTGGCTCACCCGCAGTTCGCCGGCGGCGGGAACGCGCTCGCTGTCGAAGGTGAATGCCTCCCCCGGGGCCAGGTCGAGAGCCGGTACGAGCTCGAGCACCAGGGCGTCGCCGCCGGGCGAGGTCCACTCGTTGACCTGCTTCCAGTCGTGCAGCGGCCAGGACGGAAAGTGCACCGTCCCGATCTGCGCCCGGCCCCGCACGGGGACCCAGCTCACGAGAGCTGCCAGGCCCTTGTTCGACGTGGTGTAGAAGCGAAACCCCTGCTGCACCAGCGGCTGCGTGTCGCCGACGATCTGCCGGTCCGGGTGCTCCCCGCCGGGGCTCACGTCGACCCAGCTGCGCATCGCGCGGCGCACCAGACCCGGCGCGTAGTCCACGGTGAAGCGCCCCTGGCGGAACGCCACCGCCTCGAGCGCGGCGTCGGAGAACCAGGCACCGCGGTTCGTGATCTGCACCAGCTCCGGCTCGAACGCCTGGCCGTTCGCGAGCTCGAGACGGCCCTCCAGCCGCAGCAGGTCGCCCACCGCGACCAGCACCATCGCCGCCAGCAGGCAGAGGTGGAACGCGAGCAGGGCGCTCTGGCGGCGAAAGCGCGGATGGGTGGCGATGGCGCCGAGCAGGTTGACGATGAGCAGCGCCAGGACACCGGTGAGCAACGGGCGCGCGTCCAGCCCGCCCACGTAGCCGGCACCGATGCCGGCCGTCACTGCGGCCAGGAGCACGAAGGTGAGCTTCAGGGAGCCGAGGAGTCGAAGCACGCGCATCACGGCGGCTCCCTGCACACGTCGTTCATCCAGTCCCTGCCGAACTGGGTGTCGTTTCCGGGGATGCTGGCCCCGGCCGAACCACAGTCCTGGTCACGCCACGTACCGCTGGCCCGGAAGTTGCGCACCTTCAGCTTCGCGTTCAGGTAATACGGCGGCTGGCTGTAAAGATCCGCCGGCGCGTTGGATGCTATCTCCGTCCCCGAGGGGAGCCCCGCCTCCGGGCCAACGTCGTTCAGGTTCACCAGCAGGCCCTTGTTCTTCCAGCCGTGCGGGACCGCCACGTGGCACCAGGAGCATTGCAGCGGCTTGCGCACCCTGTCCGCGTGCACCGCGTGAAGGTTGCCCGCGTTCGAGATCTCCGTTCCCGAGAAGCCGCTGGCACAAGTCTCGCCCACGTCGCATCCCTTGTTCGTATCGGTGGCGTAGTTCGTGTAGTTATGGCAGCGGAAGCACAGGCCCGTGTTGTTGCTGCCGGTCAGGTTGTTCCAGGTGCCCTTGAGGATGAACGGGTTGTTCGACCCGTGCGGACCCCACGGCGCCCCGTCCTCTCCCCCGGCGGGGACGACGGTGCCGTTGGCCGTATTGCTGCCGTGACAGTCGCTGCAGTACATGGTCTGGGTGCCGATGCTGGCCCCGTTCCAGGGGGAGAGAAACAGAGCCGTGGTGGCGCTCATGCGCCGCACGCCCGCGGTGCGTCCCGTGTCGTCCATCACGGGATGCCAGGAACGGTGGTTGTTGGTGCTGTAGGCGCTCCCCGCGCCGGTGTCGCTTCGCGTCACCTCGCCCTTGTGCTGTAAGGGCGCCTGGAACTCCTTGGCCTGGTTGGTGTACTGGGTCAGGCCGTTCGCGGCTGATCCTCCCGGGAGCGTGCTCCCGCCGGAGTCGCCGAGGTCGGGCCGGTTGCCCACCGGGTAGACGTTGTTGTCGTCATAGCCGAAGTCGGAGTGGCACTTGAGGCAGATCTGATACTCCCGGGTCACGTGGAGCTGGCCCACGCCGGTCGCCGCACCGAAGCCGCCATCGCCGCTGCGGATCTCGTAGCTCGAAGGCAACTCCTGGAAGCTTGCGTTGGCGAGATAGATAGGCTCCACGCCCCATGCCCCGCGCAACACCCCGGAGGCCAGGTTCGTGTGTCCGGCGCCGTGGGCGTGGGTGCCCGCCTGCGTGTCGCCGGTGCCGTTGAACAGTCGGTTCTTCATGACGCGGTGCGGGTTGTGGCAATCCGTACACTCGGCGTGGCGGTTCACCTGCGCGTTCTTGCCCAGCAGCGTGACGTCCTCCTCACCGTCGGCGTTGTGCGGATCGTGCGCCTCCTCCGAGGCCATCTGGTCATTGGTGGTGAGCGGCATGTGGTAGATGCTCTGGAAATCGGTCTTGACGTTGGGCACCTGGCTCGAGCTCTGCAGGATGCTCTCTGCCGCCGTGGTGTGGCACTGGTAGCACGTCTCCTCGATCGCCGAGTCGCCGCCGAATTTCGGTGCGCCGAGGGAATCCGTGCCCTCTCGCAGGAGCCTGCGCGCCCCCTGCACCGTGTGGGTGTCGTGGCAGTTGAGACACGCGGCCTGCCAGACGCGAATCCCGGGGAAGAACTCGCGAGTCACGGCGGCAGAGTCCTTGTACACCTCATCGGACACCGTGCCGAGCGCGTGCGCCGACTGGGCCCAGGCCTGTCCCAGCTTGTCGTGACACGCCAGGCACACCTGGTCCCCGGACTGCGAGAAGTTGCCGCCGGCCGGCGTCGCGACCTGGAATCGGTTCAGGCGCAGGAACTTCACGCTTTCAGACAGCGTGTCGTCGCGGATGTGCGGGTCGTGACAGCTGGAACACTCCAGCTTGCCGTTCTCGAGCGGCACCACGGGGTGCACTCCCGGGGCTCTCGTCCCAATGTGCGTCTCCACCGCGGGATCGCGCAACTCGCCGTCGGCAAGCGCGAGGGCGCTGTCGTAGGTGAACGAGATGGGGTGATCATTGGTCAGGTCGACGCCCAGCCGACGCGTGAAGCCCGAGAGCGAACCGCTCGGACCCGCAGGAATCGTGCCGTCCGGCTCGGTCCCGGTGAGCGCGATGTTCACGTTGGCCTGACCGTTTGCAACGTTCACCGCACCGATGGCGAGAGTGCCATCATGGCAGGAAAGACACAGCTTCGAGGACCCGCCCGGACTGTCGGCAATATCGCCCGCATCGATGGTGTTGGAGGTGTACGGCGTGTAAGTGGCCCCGGAAAGCTGACGGTTCCACAGGGGAGCGCCCGGCTCGTTCTCGGCCGCATGGGGCGTGTGGCAGAACACGCATATCTGGGACTCGCTGACTGCCCGCACCGGCCCTGGCCCGCTGGCCGACAGGTTGTGCTTCGTGTTCGTCACATCCGAGACCCGCGCGCTATCGACCTCCGGCGACGCAGCCACGACCAGCACGGCAAGCAGCGTGCGCCCCACCCGATGAGACATCCCGGCGTTCACGTGTCACCGAGGTACTGGAATATGCAGACGCGGCCGTTGAACATGTCCGCAACGTAGATCCGGTCTCGGGTGTCCGTCCAGACCCCGGTGGGGAGGTAGAAGCGCCCGGGTTCGCTGCCCGTTCCGCCGATGGGCAGCAGGAACCGCCCCATGCGGTCGTAGACCAGGAGATGGTCATAGTACCCCTCGACAACGTAGACATGTCCGCTGCTGTCCACGGTCACGCCCTTCGGACGCGCGAGATTGCCGATGAACAGCCCACGCTCGCCGAAGACCGTCGCCACCGAGCCGTCACCCTCGAAGACCTGCACTCGGGAATTCAAGGTGTCGGTGACGTAGAGACGCCCCCCGGCGAAGGCAATGTGGGTGGGGGAGTTGAGCTCACCCTGCGATTCGCCGGACCGGCCAATCGAGCCTACCAGCTGACCGCCCTCGTCGAAGATCTTGACGTCATTGCCGCGGGTGTCCGCCACGTAGACCAGGCCGCGCTCGGGATCTCTCGCGATGCCCGTTGGACGCTCGAGTACGTCGTCCCCGAAGTGCTCCAGAGGCCTGCCTTCACGATCGAGGCGAAACACTGCGCCGAGCTCCGCATCCGTCACCAATAACGTGCCGTCGCCGGCGATGACGATGCCGATGGGCGCCTCGAAGCGTTGACCCGGGTGAGCGAAGGTCCACAGGTCCAGCTGTCCGCTGAGCGGATCGAACACGAAGACCGCCTGGTGACTCACGTCGGTGACGTACACCCGACCGGACGGATCCGTGGTTCCGCTCTGCGGGCGCTGAAGCACGAGCGGCTTCTCCTCGTCCAGCCCCAGGCCCAGGATGAAAGCCAGGACCTTCGACGTCCGGATGCGCGGTCCGCCGTCCGCAGTCTGGAAGTTGCCCTCTCCGGTGAGCTCGCCAGCGTACGCGTAACGCGCGAGCCCGGGCGCGGCCGGCCAGACCCTCGGCGCGGTGCCGGCCTCGACCTCAGCCGCGCCGAGGACCATGACCAGCGGCTCGTCCCGGGCACATCCGGCCACCAATAGCGCGAGGGTTGCCACGGCGAGCCGCAAACTGCTCACCACCGTCCGGGGCCCAGGGTCTGGTGCCCACCGACGACCCGACTCTTCAGGCCTGGCTTGCCCGAGTGGCACAGGTCACAGTTCTCCGTGGACCATGCAACCTCGCCATTGTGGCACATGCCGCAGAACTTGCCGTCCACGATATCCGCCATTGTGATGTCATTGCTGCCCGCCCGCATCTTGAAGCCCAGCTCGTGATGGCAGACCTTGCAGCGAAAGCGGATCCGGTGAAACCAGTGAGGGAAGATCACGGGACGGACGCCTTCGGCGTCAGAGCGCTTGTTGATGATCACGTCACCGTACTCGGCGTGGACGAGGGACGCGGCGATCCCGAGCCAGACGACGACCAGCAACCCGGTGACGGCTCGCAGTCGCAGCGAAAAGCGCCGGGTGGTCACCGCACACCAGATTTGCGTGCCACGCTGTGACAGCGTCGGCACTCGGTGAGCGGGAACGCCACCGCCCCGTGGCACTGGCCGCAGTGGTTGCCTTGCAGGATCGTGAACATGTTCATCGGCGTGGCTCCCGCCTTGCGCTCGAAGATCGCGTCGTGGCAATTGGCGCAGTCCAGCCATTCGGTGTGCAGGAGGTGCGGAAAACGGACGATGGGCATGCCCGCGGTGTCCTCCATCAGAATGTCCTGATCCAGGACCTGCACCTCCGTGCCCGGAAGGATGTTCGTCCGAGGGGCGATGTAGCCTTTGTCCAGCGCCTCGACCCAGCGGACCTGATTGCCCGCAGTATCGGGAGGCAACGCGCTCATGGCCGCCGCGGGTTCCTGCAGCAGACCGATGGCAGGGCTCTCCGGATCGTGAAGTCCGTCGGCGCGCAACGGCTTCCAGCTCGGCTGCTGCGCCGCCGAGACGCCTGCCACCACCGCGACCGCGAAAGCGATGACTGCACCGATGACCCGATGACGCATGACGCCCTCAGCCCGGGATGTAGATTCCGGAACTGCGGATGGCCCGAATGTACTCCTTGGTCGAGTTCTCGAGCGTCGTCACGGCACCGGCGAAGTCTCCGTTATCCGCCTGGCGCTCGGCATCGGCGCGGAGCTTCGCAGCGCTTTTGGAGAAGGTCGTGACCATCCGGTCGATGCCGGCCTTGGCGCGTTTTTCCGACACCAGCACCTCGACCAGCATGCGGTGGGTGTCGTTTCGATCCACCTCGTAACGGTATTCTTCCTCCTTGCTGGCAAAGTTGAGGGTGCGCACCAGCGTTTCCCCGCCGCGTAGTTCCTCCACGCCTCGTTTCGCCTCTTCATAGGCTTCGTTCAGGACCTCGCGCCCCCCTGTGATGTCGCCCCCGTCGCGCAGCGCGATGCCCCGTGCCAGCAGCGTCTTCACCGCCGAAATCACCTCGGATGAGACATCCAGGCCCTTCTCCGCCGTGATCCGTTCGAGGGCCGCGATCAATGCCTCGATGCTGCCCACACGGTCGTCGAAGTCCGACTCGTGCTTGCGCGCGATTGAATCCGGAGGGCCGGCAAGTCGCACTGCTTCGAACATGGCCCGGGATGCCTGGCTCAGCAGATCCCCCGCCCGCGCAGAGTCGCCGGCATCACGGGCGGCACGTGCCTGTCGCAAAAGTTCTCGAGCCTCGGCTCGGCGTGCCAATGCCTCGGTGTCGCTGCTGGCGTCCACCCGCTTGGCACCTGATGACTCCTCTAACAGACGGCTGACGTTGGCAAACCGGTTGTCCAGGTCATCGGCCGAGACCTGTGCCGCAACGGCACACAGCACCAGCGCGAGCACGTGCCCCAGCAGCGCGCGATGCAGCCACTGGGACTCACCATGACTTCCCTGTTGAACGTTCATGGGCGTTCCTCGCTCAATACTGGGGAATGTACACACCGATCCTGCGCAGGGCACGAACGAGGTGGCCGTTGGCCGCCTCTGCGCTATGCAGAGCGCCGGTGAAGTCGTTCGACGCGCCCTGGGCGTTGGACAGCGCCTTGAACCTGGCTGCTTCGGCCACGTCGGCCTCTACCTGGATCAACACCGAGGGAGCGGGCTTCTTCTCCTGGACCATGAGCTGCACCAGGAGCTCGTTGCTTCGCAGGCGATTCAACTCGTAGTCCAGCTCGTCTTTCGGTGCTTCGAAAACGAGGCGGTGGGCAACGGTTTCACTGGCCCGAAGCGCCGCCAGCGCATTGACCAGCGAGGTATAGACCTCACGAAGGATGCGCGTGGCATCGGCGAAGCGGCCACGCGCCGCCAGGTCGGCCGACCGGGCGAGGCCGGCCTCGAGTGCGGCCGGGTCGAGGTCCTTGGGAACGGCGCCGTTTCTGGTGGCGATGGTGGCTCCGAAGGCCGCGTGAAGCCCGTCCACGGTGGCACGGAGGTTCTCATAGTCGGATCGGTCCGCGCCCGGTGCGCGTGCGGCGTACTGGCGGGAAACTTCGCCGATCAGACGCAATGCTTCGTCCAGGGACATGTTGACGGCATCCAGGTCTGTCTCCTGGAGATCCTGGCGCGCCACGTGGGTCAGGGTCTCCGCCACATCCAGGGTTGACCTGTCGTCGGAGCTCAGTTCCGGGTGGCTCCTGGTCCGCGTAAGCAGCACATCCAGCAACTGGAGCTTCTGGGTCAGCAAGCGGCCTCGTGCACCGGATTCGGCGCGTGCTCCAGGCGCCTGCAGCACGCTCACCATCATTAGCAACAGCAACATGCTGGAGCCAATCGCCGTTGCACGCCGGCACGACATGTCAGTTCGCGGGTTCCTTCTTCGCGGAATGGCAGCGGCGGCAATCGGATACCGGAAACGCCACCTTGCCGTGACAGACACCACACTGCTTGCCCAGGAGTATTCCCGCCATGCTCATTGGGTTGGCACCCTTCTGGGGCAGAAAGATCGCCGGGTGGCAGTTGGAACAGTCGAGCCATTCCGTGTGCTGCTTGTGCGGGTAGACCACGTCCGGCATGGAGCCCTTCACTTCCCGCACGATGTTGAGGTCCATGATGATGGGCTTGGCGTCGGGGTCCATCCGGTCGTAGCGCGGGGCGATATCACCGTTGTTCAGGGCGGCCACCCAGTCCACCCGGTTGCCGAAGTTGGCCTTTGGAAGGGTTTCGAAGGAATCCCTGGGAGCCTGCAGGGCCTGCGTGCCCTCGCTTCCCGGGTCGTGGATACCGTCCTGGGTGGGCGGCAGGTTGCGCTTCGAAGGCGGCTTCATGAGCCGGTTGAATGCGTTGACACCGCGGTGCGTGGCGGAGGCACTGCGCACCTTCTTGACCACCGGCGCGGGCACCGGGGCTTTCTTCTCCGATGCTGCGGGTTCCGCCGGCGTGGCAGGCGCTTTTCGGGGCTCGACGCGCGACAACATGTAGTCGAGCGCGGCGGCGACATCACCGTCCGTCAAACTCGGATTGCCGCCACGAGGCGGCATCTTGTTGAATCCCTTGATGGCGTGTTCCAGCAGCACGTCGCGCCCACGAGGTAACCGAGCCGCCCAGTCGCCCGCTGCCCCCGGTTTGGGCGCGCCCAGCAGCCCCGTGTCGTGGCACGCGGCGCAGCGGATCGCGTACAGGCTCTTGCCGTCGGGCGACCCCTGGGCACCCGCATCCGAAGCGATGATCCAGACGAGGGCGGGGACACAGGCAATAGCCGCAAGTGCCGGGAGCGGACTGCTGAATTTCTTGATCATGGCGCCGCTCCTCATTTGCTCTTTCCGGGAGCCACGAGTTTCTGGATCGTGCTGTCGTGAACCTGGGTCGGCGTCCTGGGTTTGGCTGAATGACACAGGTCGCAGTTCTCCACGGACCAGGCGATATCGCCGTTGTGGCACGCTCCGCAGTACGCGCCATCGATGATCTTGAGCATGTTGATGTCATTGCCGCCGGCCTCGAACTTGAAGCCGAGATCGGCGTGACAGACCTTGCACCGAAAGCGGATCCGGTGGAACCAGTGCGGAAACACCACGGGCCGCATCCCAGCCTCGTCCGAGTAGTTGTTGATCACCACGTCTCCGTACTCGCCGTGTACCTGTCTACTCGTCGTGAGCCCCGCGATCGATGCCCCAACGGCAAGAACCATGAGCGCGATGCCAGCCGCCCTTCCGCTACGCTTGACCATGTCCCCATTCCTCGAACTTGGAGTGTCCCTGTCGCATCACCTTCACCACATTCTCCAGGCGCCCGACTTCTGCCCGGGAAGCAGGAGCACCCGAATCAGCCGTTGCTGCGGCACCAGACCCCCTCGCGAGCCTACAGCACACCGGCGATGCGCCGTTTCAGCGAGAAGAAGATGCTGTTGGTGACTTTCCCATTGCTCTCTCGCACGTTGAACTCGAGCTCCGCATCGACCCGCCCGATGCTGTACTCGAGCGAGTTCTCGAAGTTGATTTCGCGGAATCCCCGCTCGCCGCCGCGTTGCACGAAGGTCAGGCTGTCCGCCTGGACTTCCAGAATCGACCGGAAACGCAGCCGACGCACGCCCAAGGCGCGGCCATGCCGGTAGGCCAGCGAGAAGGCCGACGACTCGTCCGTGCGGGTCGTGCCCTTATCGAATGACTGGCGGACCCAGGACACGCTCGCCGTGCCGGTCAGGCTCGCGAAGCGGCCGAATCGCGAGTCGTGGTGGGCGTGAAGGTTGATGCTCTGGACCTCCGACCCGCCGAGTGCCAGACCGCCGCTGCTGAAGGTACGGCTGTCCTGGAGGTTCAACAGCACGCGGGATGTCGACTGCACGCCCGAGTGTGCGACGCCGAAGGAGCCCGAGTGCGTGAGCGTCGTGGTGTTTCCGGCGTTGGAGGTCAGCGACGTGAAAATGGCCTGGTTCACGTTCCCGGACAGGTTGAACGCGCCGTTGCTCCCGAGTGGAATCGCGCGGCTCAGACCGTGGTTGAATCCGGCGCCGAGGCTGCGTGCGTCGTCACCAGTGCTGACCGTGCGGTTGCTCACCGATGCGTTCGCGGAGTGGTCGTACTGGAAGCCCATCAGATCGGTTGCCGGGGGGCTGTAGCTGATGCCCAGGGACTGCGCCAACCTGTTCGACGATCGGGCCCCTCTGGTGACGCTGCCCTGGAGCGAGCCTGTCACTCGCAGCTCGGGGGTCCAGGTGTAGCGGGCGGTGAGATTCCCACTCGTCACATCCGTGCCGCTAGCGCCGCTGCCCGAGGAATCGAACTGATCCGAGGTGTAGCGCACGTCCCCGGTCATGCTCAGCTTGCTGTCCAGCGGATTCCAGCTGGCGAAGCTGCTGAGTTGCACGCTCCTGCTGTCGAGATTGCCGGCCTCGGCCTTCGTCGAGACGTTCTCGAAGCTGGCGAAGTTGTCGATGGTCAGGGTGTCCGTGGCGCGATAGCCGTGCTGCACCGTGGCCACGACGTTCGACAGCTGAACTCCCGGGTTCTTCTGATCGGTCTGCTCGAGGTTCAGACGCGCGCTGACGCTGTGCCGGGTCAGCCGGTATCCCATGGACATGTCGGCACGATTGGTCGCCTGCTGGAGCGACCCGTCCCCGCTCTCGTTCTCCGTACGCTCGAGCAGCACGCTGTAGTCGGAGGCTCCGTCCAGCGGGCGGTACTGCTGCCTGAGGCCGTAGCGCAGCTGGCGCTGGTCGCGCGTTTCCGTGAACCGCGACGTGAACTCCTGCCGGCGGTCATCGACGTCCACGAAGGCGGTGAACGGAAACCGGCTGCGGGGGAAGACGTTCAGGGCCAGGTCGCCGCTGGTTAGCAGTGCGCTGCTGTCCGCTTCGCTCTTGGTCTGCGTGCTGAACAGGCTGAAATTGCCGTCCACCGTGGCGAACCAGGGCTGCCAGAGGTACGTGCTTGCTCCGAGGGTGGCGGAGCTGCCGAGCTGGTAGGTCTTCGCACGGTCCTCGGGAATGTCGACACGTGCGGTGGTCAAGAACTCACCCGTGTAGCGGATCGGCGCCAAGTCCACCGCGGGCACCGACGCCGAGCTCACGGCACTGATGCCCGTCACCAGCGCCTGGCCGACCCTGCTCCTGGAACACCGCCCTAGCCACACTGGCGCCTCGCGTCGCGGTGCGCTCGGGCATCAAGGCCCGTGGTCGGGCTCGACGTGCGAATCGGCCGTACACCACTGGCGACCGGCGACCGCTTCATCCCGGAAGCGGCAGGTAGTGCTGCGTGTTGACGCGGATCTCGGCCTGCTTCGACAGCCCGTCGAGGAACCCGCTCCACAGCGATACGCGTTGCTCCCGCAGCCACAGGTCGCGGGCGCGTTCGGCCACGTCCTCGAGAGGTCGCAATCTCGGCACGGGGCGATCGTCCACGCGGAAGATGGCGACACCTTCCAGGAGTCGCACCGGTTCGGTGATCGCCCCGAGCTCGGCAGCATCCAGTGCAGCCTGGGCGCGGTTGCCCACCATGCCCCGGTGCAGGTAGCCCATGTCGCCCCCGCGCTCGGCGCTGACATCGCCGGAGTGCAGGCGCGCGAGCTCGCGGAAGTCGGCACCCCCACGCAGCCGCGACACGAGGCGCGCGGCCTCCGCCATGGCGGCATCCCAGGCGGCCGCGGGAGCCGACGGGTCCACCTTCAGCAGGATGCCCGAGACCCTGAAACGCTCCGGCTCCGTGAACTTCTCCGGGTTCGCCTCGTAGTAGGCCCGCAACGCCTCAGGGGACGGCGTTTCCGCCTGGCCGAGAACGGACTCCCGCAGGCGCTCGATGCGGCTCTGCGCGCGGAGGTTCGCCTCGGCCACTTGCATCAGCTGCTCGCCTTGCGCCGGCCAGGCCTGGTGCCCGGCGTAGCGCTGCTCGAAGGCGTCGAGCTGGGACCTGACCCACTCCATGTCGGGCTCGATGCCCTGGCGAGACGCCTCCTGGAGCAGGAGCTGGCGCTGGATCAGCCGCTCTCCAATCTCTCTCTGGAAGCCGGACATCACTGCCGGCGGAATATCCCCGTGGAAGAACTTCCGGCGGGCCCCATCGCGGACCGCCGCGGCAAATTCGCCGGAGGAGATCACGGTTCCGTCGACGGTCGCGAACACGTCGGGACCGAGCTCGGCAGACTGCGCAGGCGCGACAGCCGTCAACGCGACGGCCACGAGGATCGTTGATCGGATGGCTCTGCTCATGTTGTATGGGTTCCAGGTTGGGGCCCGGTGGACCGCACGGCTGACGACGGGAAGGTGTCCGCAATCCACATGTCAGGACACCCCGGGCGGTGGCATGGCGACGGTCTTGCGCTTGCCGGCAGGCCAGTCCTTCGGAACCGTGGCCTCGCGGAACACCTCCACCTTGCGAAAGAACTGGTCGACCACGTAGACGCGGCCGTCCACGTCCGTTGCGACGCCGGCCGGCAGGATCAGGGCGGCTGTCCCACCCGCTTCCGACCTGTCCCCCAGCGCCATCAGGACCTGGCCGCGCTCGTCGAAGATCTGAACGAGGCCGAAGGCCGTATCGGTGATGAACAGCTTCCCGTCGACGTCGATGGCGATGCCCTTGGGGTGCGAGAACTGCCCCGGGTAACGGCCGGACTTGCCGAAGGTGTGCTGGAAGTCACCCTCGGGCCCGAAGATCTGGACCCGGAAATTTCCCGTATCGACCACGAACAGGCGCCCGTCAGGATGCACGGCGGCATTCAGGGGCAGGTTGAACTGGCCCGGTCCGGAGCCCCGGGTACCGATGTCCTGGATCACGTTGCCCTGGCTGTCGAACACCCGGACGCGGTGCAGCGAGGTTTTCACCCCCCCGGTGTCCACCGCATAGATTCGCGTGCCCTCCGCGTTCACGGCCACGGCTGACGGGCGTTCCAGATCGCCGTCCCTGCCCATGCTCGTGAGGTACTTGCCATCGGCACCGAACACCTGGATGCGTCGCGTCGTGCCGTCGCACACGTAGAGGCGGCCCGACGCGTCGATGGACAGCCCCAGGGGCTTGCGCAGCCGCCCCGGGCCCGACTCGCCGATATCGAAGAACCGGCGGTTCGCGAAGTCGAAGGCGAAGACGGCCCGGCTGACGGTGTCAGAGACGTAGAGCCGCCCCCTGTGGACGGCGCAGTCGAAGGGCTTGGAGAAGCTGATTCCGCGCTGGGACTCGCCGGTCACCAGCCGGCGGAACCGGCTGGTGTCGGATTCCTCCACCACGTCCAGGCTCCCGAAGATGGTGCGCTCGTGGAAGAAGCGGGGCGTCTCCGGCGGCGGCGGGTAGACGATGATCTCGGGTTCGGACACCTCCTCCTTGGTCTCGGCGACGCACCCCCCCAGAGCCGCCGTGGCCAGGAAGGCACCACCCGCCTTCAGTACCTGGCGGCGCTCGAGCAGGGACCGGTGCATGGTTCGACGGAAGGGTGACTGCGGCATTCTGGAGACGTCCCGGGTCCAGAGGTGCGGACTGCAGGTCCCGGCGATTCGCACGCCCGGGGACCGCGAGTGAGCAGAAGCCCGTCCTGAGGATAACAAGGCCGCTGCCCAGAGCGAAACCGGGCCGAAGGTTCCCCTTCGGCCCGGTCCGTGGCCACCGGCTTCCGGCGGCCGGGCTCTACTTGGTATGACAGGCCAGACACACGGCGCTGTCCGCATTCGAGATGCGCATGAAGTTCAATCCGTTCGCCACCGCATTGCCGGTATGCGGGTCATGACAGCTTGCACATTCGACGAAGGGCTGCGTGCTGCCGCTATTGTCGCGCGAGTACAGGATCATGTCGGTCTTGTTGCGCTGGTCGTTGGGCGCCGCCTCCGTATCGACCCACCACCGCTGCTGCGCCCCGGTGCCAGTCGTCTGCAGGGCGCCCGCGAGGTTCTTGAAGTCCGGATCGATCTGACCGGTGCCCGGATCGAAGCCGCCGTACTGGATCCCGATGGGGTGGTCGTTACGCAGATCCTCCCCGAGATTGGAGATGATACCGGGAGCCAGGGCGGGCAGCCCGGTGACGGCGCTGGTCGGGTCGCGGGCGAAACCGAGCCCGGCGCCACTTCCCGGGGCGTTGATGACCGCATCGCGGGCCTGCGTGCCGTCGTGACAGGTCAGACAGGCGATGGACACCGATCCCACCGCCAGCGTCGTGCCGTCGATGGTGGTGCTGTCGTAGGTCTGGTAGGTCGCCGAACCCGCGGGCTTGTTCCACAACGGGGCCGTGATGTCCGTGCGCGCCCCGTGGGGGGTATGGCAGTAGACGCAGACCTCGTTGTTGTCGGTTCCCGCGCCTGTGCTGCCGGAGCCCAGGTCGTGGGGCGTCCCGTTGATCTGGGCCACTGCCGTACCGGCGAATGCGCCCACCACGCAGAATGCGAGGGTGGCGCGTGTTATCTGCCGGATGCTCATGTCACTCTCCTTAATCCCTGTTGATCTCGTGTCGAGGTGTCGCCGTGGATCCGTTGTCGTCAGCCAGGTCTCGAACGGCGCTTGAATATCCACCCGCCGTCCGGTGTATCTCCCTTGCCCGTCACCGGAATGCGTCCTTTGCACCCTCTGTCTAGCAATGGGCATGCCAGGGGTGCCCGGGTACGGTCGGGGTCGGGGATCCGGGCGATAATGGGCGCGGACCGGGCTCTGGCTGGGCAGAACGGCGTGTCGGGTGGCCACCGTGTTCCCGATTCCTGGAAACAAGTCCCGGATTCGGAAAGGAGCACGGGGCCGATTCCCCCGGCGGGAGAGAGGCCACGAGACATGGGCGATGACGCGGCCCGGGCAGGTTACGGTGGACGCGCACGACGTCCCGGGCCGGGCGCCACCCGCGCCGGGCACAGTCCTCCCCGACGGCGAGCCGAGCGTCCGGTGGCGGTGGGAGTCAGCGCCCCGCGTAGCGCGGGAAGACAGCCTTCAGGTACGCCACCAGCGCTCGGATCTGGCCCGGGTCCAGCACTCGCTCCCACGCCGGCATCGAAGTGCCGGGTGTTCCCTCTGCGATGAGCCGCGCCAGCTCGGCCGGCCCCGGCGCCGGGCCGGGGACTGCCGTGGTGAAATCCGGAGGGGGTGGATGCAGGAAGCTGCCGATCCAGTTGCGCCCGCTGCCGTCATCCGCGTGGCAGTGGGCGCAGTTTGTACGGTACAGGCGCTCGCCCTCGCGCACCGTCTCGTTGGCGCGGTGGAGCACCGGGGGGATCTCGTGGCGCTCGAACACCCCGGTGACCGGGTCTTCGCCGGCCTCACCGTGCTCCAGGTAGTTCCCCTCGGGCCAGGTCACCGCCTCATTGCGCCACTCCGGCGGCCCCGACCCGCCGCGGGCGTGACAACTGACGCAGGACGACAGGTAGAGCTTCTGCCCGGCGCGGAGCCCGGGGGTGAGCGAGTCGCCGCCCAGGTCCACCGCCGCGTCACCGCTCACGAACGGGGCTGCGGGGGAGGATCTCGGATCGCCGGTCCAGCCGTTCACCGGGCTGTGATAGGCGAGATTCGGCTCCCCGCGCAGCGCGAAGGTGTCGCGAATGAAGTCCACGACAGCGGCCATCTCCGTGTCGCTGAGAATGCCGCGGAACGGCTGCATGGCGGTGCCGGGCCTGCCGCGGCGAAGCGTCTCCAGCATCTGCTCGCGACCCAGCGGTCCGGACGTGAAGTCCCGCGGCGGGGGCTCGAGCATGCTGGCCGCCACGGTCCGTGCATCGCCCGAGTACCCGTGGCAGAAATAGCAGTGGCGGTTGTAGACGGCGCGCCCCGTCTCGACGGACTGCGCCGCGGCGACGCCGGCGCCGCAGAGCCAGGCAGCGACCGCAGGCACGGCGGCCCATGGCGCGAAGCGCGCGACGCGCATGGGAGTCAGGTCCGCCGGCTCACTTGCTCGAGGCAACGCCAGCCACGGGCGCCGCGGTCCCCACTGCCTGTCGTCCGACGATGAAGCGCTGGAAGACGTACTCCGCGATGTCGGCGATGGACTGCGCGTCCAGCACCGTGTCCCACGCCGCCATCTCGCTGCCGACCCGGCCCCGTGAGATGGCCTGCATGAGGTGCGGACGATTGAAGGCGCTGCGCGACGCCGGATGGGTGAAGTTGCGCGGCTTCGGCAGGATGAAGTAAGCCCGCGGGCCCTGACCGTCGCCCTCTTCGCCGTGACAGGCGACGCAGTTGGTCCGGTACAGCTCCTGCCCCCGCACGGCGTCCCCCACCAAGCCGTCGGGGAAGGGCTCCGCGTGCCCTCCGGCCGCGCCCAGGTGCTCGTCGTGGCTGTGGCCGGTTCCTTGCGCGTGGCTCGTCGCCCGACCCTCGTGCCCGTGCCCGTGCCCGTGCCCGGCGGGCGCGATGAGCGCGCTCGACGGCGCCTGCTGCATGAAGGTCCGGCGCACGTAGTCCACCACCGCCTCGATCTGGTGACCGTCGAGCTGGGTCCCGAACCCGGGCATCGCCGTGTCGGCACGGCCGTGGGTGACCGAATGGATCATGCGCGCGCGGCTCAGCTCGGAGGCGGCGGCGCTGGTGAGGTCCCGTGGCCGTGGATTCAGGTTGGCCGTGGCCCACACGGCCCCGCTGCCGTTGTCACCGTGGCACACGGAGCAGGTGCGTGCGTAGATGCGCGCACCCTCGCCCGCGGCGCCGAGCCCCATGAAGCTCGCGCGGATGTAGTCCACCACGCCGGCAATCTGGGCCTCGCTGAGCTGGGACTCCCAGGGTGCCATGGCGGTGCCGGCCCGCCCCCGGGTCACCGCCGCGATCATGGTCTCGCGGTCGAGGGAGCGCATCTCTGGCGCCGTGAAGTCCCTGGGTGGGGGCACCATGCTGCCCCGGGCCCTGCTGTCACCGTCGCCCCGGTCGCCGTGGCACACCGAGCAGTAGTCGTGATAGAGAGCGGCCGCGTCCATCTCGCCGGCGGGCACGGCGTGTCGGGAATCCCCCCTGGCTCCCGCCGCAGCGCCGACGAGAAGCGCGGCGCACAGCGCAAGGCTGGAAAATGTTCCCGGCTTCATGGAATCCTTCCCGCGCAACCGGAGCCGAACCGCCGCGGCCAACCCGCGTCGCCATCGTCGCACGACGACACCCTTGGACACGTGGACGGCTCGCTCATCGACACCTCATGACCCGAAGGAAGATACCAATTCACCCTGGTTTCCGCGAGCCTGCCCGCGGCCGCGAGCGCCGCCGGGCGCGGAGATCGCGCTCACTCGTCGCCGCTGCTTGCTGGAGCGGCATCCTCGTCGGCTGCGCGGCCCCGGAGGCGGGCCCGCAGGGGTCGCTTTCAGAGCCCGCCTTTCCGCCGCCGCCGGCGGCGGCCCGGCTGGTGTTCGAACGTACCATCTCCGGGCGTTCCAGCCTGCTGGCGAATGCCACCAACGGCCCCGCCGCACCCCCGGTTGGCGGCGGGTCGACCCCGGAGCGCCTGTTCAGCACGCCCTTCGACGTGACCACGTGCCGGGGTCACGTCTACGTCAGCGACACCACGGACCGCACCGTCGTCGCCTTCGACGTGGCGCACAGGCGAGTCCACGACATCGGCACCCGGGCGCCCGGCACCCTTCTGCGGCCGTTGGGGTTGAGTACCGACCGCGACTGCAACCTCTACGTGGCGGACGCCGAGCGCGGACAGGTCATGGTGTTCGGCCGGGACGGCAGCTTCCTGCGCGCGGTGGGAGAAAAGCGGTTCCAGCGCCTGACCCACGTCGCCGTCAGCACCGACGGCAAACGGCTCTTCGCCGTCGACACCGGTCTCGTCGCGGGCAGCGGGCACCAGGTCCGGGTGTTCGACGCAGTCAGCGGCGACCATCTTCTCGACATCGGCAGGCGCGGGAACAGGCCAGGCGAGTTCGACCTCCCGCAGGACGCGGAGGTGGGTCCGGACGACATGCTGTACGTGGTCGACGGCGCGAACTTTCGGGTACAGGTGTTCTCCCTGGACGGCGCCCTGGTGCGGGTATTCGGCCGCGTGGGGCGAAAGGCCGGCCAGTTCTCCCGGCCGAAGGGCATTGCCCTCGACCCCATGGGGCGCGTCTACGTGAGCGATGCCGCCTTCGGCAACTTCCAGCTGTTCGATCCGCAGGGGGAGCTGCTGCTGTTCGTCGGCAGGCGCAGTTCCCGGCCCGGGCCCGCCGCCTACATGCTCCCGGCCGGGATCCACGTGGATGAGGACGGCCGGGTCCTGCTGGTCGATCAGTTCTTCCGCAAGGTGGACGTCTACCGGCCCGCCGCGCTTCCTCGCGAGCTCGGATTCCTCGGGGCCTGGTACGACCGCCCGTGAGGCGGGCAGGGCCACCGCGGGATCCAGGGGTCCGTGCCGCACCCGCGGCCGGCACGGACCCGGCTGCGCTCTCGCGTTGTCAAACCCGGGGATGGTTTTCCCGGCTTCGGGAAAACGCCGCAGCGGGCCACTGCCGGCCGGGGAGAATGCCGGCGCAGCGCCGCGGCGCGCGGCAGCGGAACAGTTCTTGCATCGCGGTATTCCCTGGAGACCTCGACGGCGCCCCGTCACCCCGTGACCCGGCGGCGGAGCACCGCCGCGGACATCTCCGTGTTCAGGTGCCTCATGGTCTTCACAACCGGCAGATTCCTCACGAGCACCTCCTGCGCCCTGTTGGGGCTGCTGCTCGCGCTGCCCGCTTCCGGCGCCGTGCAGCAGGTCGACCTGGTGGCGAGTGCCATCAACGTTGCGGGACGCCAGCGCATGCTGAGCCAGCGCGTCGTGAAGGCCTGGGCACTCATCGGCCTGGGAAACGAGAGCCGACAGCCGAGGGTCCAGCTGTTGCGGGCCACCGAAGCCTTCGAGGCCAACCTTTCCGCGCTGACGGCCGTCGCGGAGGCCCATCCGTCGCTGCTGCCCGCACTGGAGCGATTGCGCGAGCGCTGGGCGGTGCTGCGACACGAGACGTCCAGGGAACCACGGCGCGAGCACGCCGTCGAAGTCCTGGAGGCCGGGGAAGCGACTCTGCACGCCGCGGAGTCGCTGGTGCGGCGCATCACGGCACTGTCGAACCACGAGGAGGCGCGACTCGTCAACATCTGCGGGCGCCAGCGGATGCTGTCCCAGCGCCTGGTCAAGGCCTACGCCTACCTCGCCTGGGGACTGGACTCGCGCGCCGTGGTTGACCAGTTCGTCGAGACCTGGAACGAGATGGAAGCGACCCTGCGGGAGCTGCATTCCGCGCCGCAGAACACGCCAACGCTGAACGCGGTGCTTGCCGACGCCGACACGCAGTGGGAATGGTTCAAGGGCGCCCTGGGCCTCTACCGGGAGAACGTCTTCTATCCCGGCATCATGGACGATGCGGGCGAGAACATGCTGCTGGACATGGAGCGGGCGACGCTCCTCTACCAGGAACTGCTCGGCGCACGGGGCGGCTTCTGAACGATGGACGCCGTGCTCGAAATTCCTCGCATGCGCGGCGACGCCTTCTTCGTCTGGACGTCGTTCCTGATCGTGGCGGTGCTGCTGGAGCTCGACATCCAGCTGTCATTGCGCCGGCACCGGCAGGTGCGCTTCCGGCCACGGACCTCCCTCGCCGCGGGGGGCGCAGATCCGTGTGAAACACGACATCGGGGCGATCCGCGGTGAGGCGCCGGGCGCTGGCGATCGGCGGGCTGGTGACCCTCCTGCTGGCGCTGGGCGCCGGGTTTCGCTGGGACCCGGGGCCACTGGCGACGGCCGCCGCGGGCGCGGAAATCCCGGAATTCAGCCTGCCTCGACTCCAGAGCCCGCAGCACCATCTCAAGAGTGCGGACCTGCGCGGCAGCATCGTCCTGCTCAACGTCTGGGCCACCTGGTGCGTAGCCTGCCGCCAGGAGCACGAGGTGCTGATGGAGATCTCCCGTGATTCCACGACGCCGCTGTATGGCCTGAACTGGCGCGACCAACGCGTCGACGCAGTGCGCTGGCTGCGCAGACTCGGCGACCCCTATCGGGCCAGCGCCTTCGACGGCGACGGCCGCGTCGGCGCCGCACTCGGCGTCGCGGGTGCCCCGGAGACCTACGTGCTCGACCGGGAGGGCCGCATCGTTCACAGGCACGTGGGACCGCTCACGCGCGAGGTCTGGCGGCAGAACGTGTCACCCCTGCTGGACAAGCTGCGCGGACAGGCGGGCTGACCGGTGCTCGTCTTCTGGGTCGCCGCATCGGTGGTGATCGCCCGGGCGCTGGCCTTCGTGCTGCCGGCCATGGTGGCCGGCGCGGCGCCTGCCAGCGCTTCCCGCACGGCGGTCGACCGCACCGCCTACCGCGACCGGAGAAGTGAGTTGCAGGCCGAGCACGCGGCCGAAAACATCGGCGACGACTACGTCGCGGCCGAACTGCTCGGGCTGGACCGCGAGCTGCTGCGGGATGCCGACGGCGGGGACGACGCGGGTCAGCCCCGATCCGCGGGGAGCAACCCGTACCCGCCATCCTGGTGACCGTCGCGGCGCGGCGCCGCTCACAGACTGGAGTAGTACGCCGCGAGATTCTCGACGTCCGCGTCGGACAGGGTGCGTGCAACGGGACTGATGCTCGGATGCTTGCGCACACCGGTACGGAAGTCATTGAGCGCCTTGACCAGATAGCGCTCCTTCTGCCCGGCCAGGTTGGGCCACTGGGGGTTGACGCTGATGCCGTGCTGTCCGTGACAGGCGGCGCAGGTCGCAGCCCGGTTCTTTCCCGCCACCGGATCGCCTCCCGCCTGGGCGGTCATCGAACACAGCAGCCCCGCCGCCAGCAGCATCATCCTCTTCATCTGTCACTTCTCCTTCGAAGGCGAATCGGCACGGCCGCGCTCCGCGCGTCGCGAAGCCGGCCACTTGTCTGCGCCTTTCCTGCCTGCGCAGGATTCTCGTGGCCGGCGCGGAACTGAAAGCCGCGGCCCACGTCATCGGCCGTGGGCAGATGATACCCTCCCGCGCCCGCCGCAAAGCCGCTTGCGTGACCCGGCACCCGCCGGTCCATACCCTGGCGCGCGGCACGGCAAGATTCTCGTTGAATCTGCTTCATGCCTTAGGGGCCAATCCGGAATCGCGGGGAGCGGCATCCGCGACGGATCAGATGGTGCTGCTGAACAGTTGCGAGCGGGGTTTCTCGCGCCACAGGCGGGCGTCGAAGGCCATGCACACGTTGCGCACGAAGGGGCGCCCCTCGGGTGTGATCCGCACGCCGTCGCCGGTCAGTTCCACCAGGCCGTCGCGCTGCATCTCATCGAGGCGGGACGTGCCCTCGCGGGCGGAGTCGTCACCGGCGTCGATGCGCGTCTCGAATCGGCACATCAGCTCGAGGATGTGGCGGCGCAGGCGCAGGTCCTCCTCGTCCAGCACGTGTCCGCGCAGCAGCGGCAACTCGCCCGCGTTCACGCGCCGCGCGTAGTCCACCACGTTCTTCTCGTTCTGGCTGAAGGCGTACCAGGCGTCGCCGATTGCGGACATGCCCAGGCCCACGCTGAGCTGGGTGTGCTGGGCCGTATAGCCCATGAAATTGCGGTGCACCGTGCGCGCCTCCGCCGCACGTGACAGGGAGTCCGTCGGCAGGGCGAAGTGATCCATGCCGATTTCCTGGTAACCGGCCTCCAGGAACAGTTCGCGCCCGAGCTCGTAGAGGGCGCGCTTCTCGGCATCCTGGGGGATGTCCGCCTCGGTGAAGCGGCGCTGGGCGATGCCCTTGATCCAGGGCACGTGAGCGTAGCCGTAGAAGGCGATTCGATCGGGGCGGAGCTTGATCACCCGGGCGACGGTTTCGCGCACGCTGTCGAGGCGCTGGCGTGGGAGTCCGTAGATGAGGTCGAAGTTGATGGAGCCGTAGCCGACCTCGCGCGCCGCATTCGTGACCGCGGCCACTTGCTCCACCGATTGCACGCGGTTGATGGTCTGCTGCACCGCCGGATCGAAGTCCTGGACGCCGAGGCTCAGGCGTCGGAAGCCGGCGTCGTGCAGTACCTGCAGGTGCTCGCGGGTGGTGCTGCCCGGGTTCGCCTCGAAGCCGAACTCGTGATCGGGGACGGCCACCGCGTCGCGCAGCAGGCCGTCCACGAGGCGGCGGAGATTGTCCGCCGAGAAGAAGGTGGGCGTACCACCTCCGAAGTGCAGCTCGCGGATTCGAGGCGGCGCGCCGAACAGGTCCTCGTACAGCGCCCACTCCTCCAGCACCGTGCCCAGGTAAGGCGCTTCCACCGAATGGTCGTGGGTGAACTTCTTGATGCACCCGCAGAAGGTGCACGGGGTCTCACAGAACGGCAGGTGCACGTATACGCTGATCCCGTCGCTCGCGTTGGTCTCGTCGAAGGAGCGGCGCACCAGCGACTGCCAGCGCTGCGGCGAATAGCTGCCACCGTCCCAGAAGGGGACGGTGGGATAGCTGGTGTACCGGGGACCCGGGACGTTGTACTTGGCGATGAGGGAGCTCACCTGTGGATCCCCGTGGCGTGCATCAGGTGCGCTTCACCCAGGACTTGCACCACCCCTTGGCGTTCACGCTCTTGCCGGCAAACAGCGGGCACCCGCCCCACTCGGCGTCGCCGCCCTGCCACAGGCTGCAGTTGTCGCACCGCTGCCCGGCGATGGTGGTCTCGTGCACGTAGGACAACGCTTTCGCGGTGGGATCGTCCAGTGACAGCTTCGGCATCTGCGCGCGTGCCGCGGGAACACCGAGGAGCAGGGTCACGGGAATGGCGGTTGCGCCGGCACCGGCGAGGGCGAGGAATCGGCGGCGCGAAGGACGGTTCATCATGATTTGACTCTCAGTTGCTCTTGCGAAGCCGGGGCATCCCGGCAGCAGGGAAACTAGCCATCGCCCGCAGGGGTGAGGATGATCTGGATCACTCGTAAAGAGTAAGGCTTTAAGGCGTGCAGTGCTACGCAGACACGGAGCGCGGAATCTCATTTTTGAGAAAACGTCGAGGCGACAGAGGGAACAGACATCCACATCGCCCGCGCCCGCCGATGTCGGGAATGGGATGCACGTCTGCGCACCGCCCGCAACGTCTCGCCGCCGGGCGGCCACCGGTCCGGCCCAGGTCAGGGATGGGCCAGGGCCGACGAGGCGCCGGCGCGTGTTACACCGAGGGTCCGTGCATGCCGCCGGCGCTGCGACGCCTGACAGTAGCCGACCTTCCCCGTACAGTGGTGTCGGACGATTCCATGGCCAGGAGCCCGCGGCTTCGCCTCTTCGCGTTCGAGCAGGTGGTGGGTGGGGCGCGCCCTTCCACCAGCGGAACGCCACGCCCGCGCCGGACGACCTCGTCGGACCCAGCGCGAAACTGACGACGGGGAAAGACGACGATGTTCATGTGGCGGTCCGCCGGGTCAACAGTCGGTGATGCGACCAAGGGCTGTGGCGGCTCGCGGTTGAGCCTCGTACTTTGCGTGGCGCTGGCGTCGCTCGCCGGCTGCGCACAGGGCCGGCTCGGCGAGGAACACCCTCTGCGGGACGTGATCGTCGACCCTGCCTCGGGCAACCCGGTGTCGAGGGAGCGCCTCGTGGACGAGATGTCCGCGGCCACCGTGGTCTACCTGGGCGAGAAGCACGACAACGCCGAGCACCACCGGCATCAGCTCTGGATTCTCGGGGCACTGGTGGATGGGGGCCGGCGTCCCCTGCTCGGACTCGAGGTCTTCTCGGTGGACCAGACACCCCTCCTCATGGAATACGTGATGGGAAAGCCGTCACACGGCGCCGCGCGGACTCCTGAGGAGACGTTGCGGGCCGCCCTCGGCTGGGGTTCCTCCCGGGACGAGAGCTGGGGCCGCTACGGACCGCTGCTCCGGCTCGCCCGGCAACACGGGTTGACGGTGTTCGGTATCGATCTGCCCGTTGCGCTGCGCCGCCGGATCAGCCGGGTGGGCATCGAGGGTCTCACGCCGGTGGAACGGGAGCAGGTTCCGGAGGCGGGGCCGACCGCACCAAGTTACCGCGCGTTCATGCTCGAAAGTCTCAAGCAGTCCCACTGTGGCTATGGCAGCGAGAGCTATCTCGCCAAGCTGTTCGCGAACTGGCAGGCGCGAAACGAGACCATGGCGCAGACCATCGTCACGGCCGTCTCCGGGCGCGACGACTCTCCGGTGCTGGTGGTCCTGGGCGGAGCCCACGTGCGGCACGGTCAGGGCGTGGTGCCGCGGGTCCGGTCACGCTTGCCCGACGCCCGACAACTCAACCTGGGCTTCCGGGAAGTGGATCCGGAGCACCTGGACCTCGGCGCCTACCTGTCGACCATCGACCACCAGGGGCAGCTCCTACCACCGTCACACGACCGCCTCTGGCTGACGGCGCGAGACGGGCTCACCGCCGAGGCTGCCTGTGCGCGCTTCGGCAAGATCCTCAAGAAGCACGGCTGAGCGGGCGGGCGCCCGCCGGGTCGCCCCAGAGGTAGTCGTTGAAGACTTCTTCGGCGCTGGGCAGTCGAAGGCCCCCGGAACCATCCCCGGGCAAGGTGCTCTTCAGGCGCGAGACGGTCTCACCGCAGGTCCAGACGTTGAATCGCCTCATCTCGGTGCACAGACAGGTACGTTCACGAGGCCGCTCCGACCCCTCGTCTGAACCCCCGGCGCCTTCGTACCATGCATCCAGGTAGGCACAGCGTGCGTTGTTGTCCAGGAGGTAGCCGTACGCTTCGCAATTCGGCCGTACCCGCGAGTGCAGGGCTGGGCTGGATCGCAGCATCCGCATGGGATAGCCCGTCGGCGACAGTGAATTCACGACCACGTCGTCCGGCGTGGCCTCCACGTAGGCCCACTTGACCTGTTTCGGAAGACCCGATTCCCGGGTGATGGCGAAGCGGGTGGCAACCTGTACGGCCGCGCAACCAAGTGACAGCATCGCCAGCGCATCCTGGCCGCTGAAGATTCCACCCGCCGCGATCACGACGATGGCAAGTTCCTCTTCGCGCAGGTAGCCGACGACCTCGCCCACGATGGTTGCCAGGTCATGCTGCGCCCAGTCCTCACCGAATCCCAGGTGCCCACCCGCGAGGGGGCCTTCCACCACGATGAAGTCGGGCAGCCGGCCAATCCGTCGGGCACGGCTCAGAAACAACTTCAGGGCTCGCAAGGACGAGACGATGATGCCGAGCTGGACATCGTTGAACCGGGGGTGGTCCTTGATCAGGGAAAGAGACGACAGGTGAAGGCCCGCGCTCAGAGTGATGCCGTCGATGCCCGCATCCATCGCCGCTTCCAGGCGCACCTTCAGCGTGCCCCGCGCATCGCCCATGGTGAGCTTCTCCATGCAGTTCAGGAACAGGGCGCCTGGTCCCTTCTTCGCGGCCACCGCCCGGGCAACGTGCAGGCGGGTGGCCTTCGCGATCTCGTCGAGATCAAAATGAACACCGGACTTGTCACGCTTTCCCACGTTGGCCTTGAATCGCTTGAGCTTGGTACGCACGAAATGCGTGCCCTGTTCCCGGTCCACCACCGCCGGCAGCATGGCGTCCGACAGGTGTCCGATACCACCGAGGCGAACGGCCTCCAGGGCCAGGGCCGGTGTGGAGATGCCCACGCCCATCCCACCGATCACCAGTGGCACGTACTGCCTGCCACCCAGCTCGAAGCGGCAATCCCCCAGGAATGCGCGGGCCTCCGGCGGAGACGCGGCCGAATTGCGAGCGCCCGCCTCCTGGCGCCGCGGTGGTGTCACCGCCTTGTGGCGGTCAGGCAGATAACACTCGGGCTGTTCCTCGTTCCGGGCAACGGACAAGTGGAGAACTCCATGGCTGCAGCGGCGCAGCTCACTGGCTGACTGAATGGCACGGCAAACTATCGGTGCGGGATAACCCAGGAGATTGATCCAGATCAGCTTCTCACCGGGCGTTACTTCAGCTTCGCAGCAGCGTCCACACGCCCACCGCGATGAACCCGCCTCCGGCGAGCCACCTGAGGACGTACTCCGGAACCCGGCCCCCTATCCACCCCCCCACGAGGACGCCCAGGGCCGTGCTGAGCACGAGGGCCGTCGATGCGGCCACGAAAACCATTGCTGCGGGCGCACGTCCTTCGGTTGCGAAAAACATCGTGGCGAGCTGGGTCTTGTCGCCCAGTTCGGCGATGAAGACCGTGAGGAACACGGTCGCGAACATCTGCAGGTTCATGGGACGTTTCCCAGATCGTGGAATCGCCCCACGTTAGTTGCCACGGGTCCTTCAGGCTGCGTTCTCCAGGCCCATGTCCCGCCAGATCCTCATCAGTGCCGCCACCAGGTGCTGCATGTCCTCGTCCGAGTGATACGGCGTCGGCGTGATACGCAGTCTCTCCGTGCCCCGGGGCACCGTCGGATAGTTGATGGGCTGGACGTAGATGCGGTCCCTCGCCAGCAGCAGGTCGCTGATCTCCTTCGTCAGTTCCGGCTCGCCCACCATCACCGGGACGATGTGGCTCGGATTCTCGAGAACGGGAATGCCGGCCCGGTGGAGCCGCCGTTTCAGGTTGCGAACCCGCTCGTGCTGCCGTGCCCGCAGTTCACCGTTGGACTTCAGGTGCCGCACACTGGCGAGCGCACCCGCCGCCACCGCTGGCGGCAGCGCGGTGGTGAAGATGAATCCCGAGGCATGACTCCTCACGAAATCGCACAGCTCGGCGCTGGCGGCGATGTAGCCGCCGAGCACACCGAATGCCTTGCCCAGAGTGCCCTCGATGACCGTGAGACGGTGCATGACCCCGTCACGCTCGGCGATTCCCGCGCCCCGGGGCCCGTACAGCCCTACCGCGTGAACCTCGTCCAGGTACGTCATGGCACCGTGGGCGTCCGCCACGTCACACAGTTCCTTGATGGGGGCGATGTCCCCGTCCATGGAGTAGACGGACTCGAAGACCACCAGCTTCGCCCGATCCGGGTCCACCGTCCCCAGCATCCGGTCCAGATCCTCCGGGTCGTTGTGCCTGAAGATGAACTTCTGGGCGCGGCTGTGACGGATTCCCTCGATCATGGAAGCGTGATTTCCCGAATCCGAGAAAACCGCGCAGTCCGGCAGTTCGGCGGCAAGGGTGCCCAGGGCCGCCCAGTTGGACACGTAGCCCGAGGTGAACAGCAGCGCCGCGGGCCGCTCGTGCAGGTCCGCAAGTTCCCGTTCGAGGGCCACGTGGTAACGGTTCGTCCCCGAGATGTTGCGGGTGCCGCCGGCGCCCGCGCCGCAGGAATCCAGCGCCCCGTGCATCGCCTCGAGCACCGCCGGGTGCTGCCCCATGCCCAGATAGTCGTTGGAGCACCACACGGTCACCGGTTCCTTCGTACCCCGGCCGTGGTGCGTGGCGCTGGGGAAGGAACCGGCACGGCGTTCGAGTTCCGCAAACACGCGATACCGCCCCTCGGACCGGATTTGGTCCAGGCGCGACTTGAAGAAACGCTGGTAGTTCATGGACCCGCCTCCCGTCGACGCAACAATGTCACGATGGACCGTGCAGGATTCGGGCCAAACCGGCCGTGCATGGGGAGAGGTCGCGGATCCCTCGTCCCGGCGTCAGGGTCACCGGGATCCTGGATCCGGCGCGCCCGCTCCGGGACGCAGCCCCGGCAGTAATGCTGCTCCACGACGAACGGGTGGGGCGCGACGCTGACGGCGAACGCGACAGCTGCTCTGTCGCCGCGGGGCGCTCCACCTGTGGGGAGTCGCGCCCGCCGCGCCTGTCGTCTCCGGACTGTATGGAATTCCGACAGACCGTGCAGGCCGGCCCGGGAGCGGGAGGACGCCGCCGGCGGCCGCCCCGGTGACCCTGCGGCCGCCGCCATGGAGATGACGCCCGTCCCCTCCCGGCGCCCGGGTCCGCTATGCTTTGTTACGCCGGAGAGGCGGCAGAGTGGTCGGTCGCAGTGGTCCTGAATACCGTTGACTCGCGAGTGTCCGGGGTTCGGGTTCCTACCTCTCCGCCAGAGGATTCCACTCGAAGCGGACCCGCCAGGTCTGCTTCGCGGCCAACCCTCGCCCCCGGGAGTGAGGGCGGGATGCAGCGAGGTACCGGGGGCCGTTCCACCCGGGGCCCGGCAAGGCGGTCGCTTGTGAGCGATTTCATGGTCCGGACGGGCGGCCGACGAAGCGGCCGAAGATGTCCGAACCGCTGTGCGGAGCACCCGGCACGAGCCCGCGACTGGCGGCTACCCCTGCTGCTGGCCGCCGCCGTGCTCGTCGGCGGCTGCGACCTCGGCCCCTCCGCTCCGCTGCGGATCGGGATGCTGGTGTGGCCGCCCTACGAGCTCGCATTCCTCGCCCGCGAGCAGGGATACTACGACGGGACTGCCATCGAGCTGGTCGACTACGAGTCGCCGGCAGTGGCTCTGCGCGCGTACCGCGACGGCGTGATCGACGCGGTGGCGGTGACCATCGACTACCTGCTGGAGCTGGCGGCGCAGGGTCCCACCCACCGCGTGATCCTGGTCATCGACGCCTCTCACGGCGGTGACGCCCTCGTGGCGGCGGCCGGCTTCGAATCCCTCGAGGGGCTGAAGGGACGCCGGATCGGGGTCGAGGCGAGCGCCCTCGGCGCGTACGTGCTCCACCGCGCGCTGGAGAAGGGGGGGCTGGTCCCAGCCGACATCCAGCGCGTCCCGGTGGACATCCCCGACCAGGAACGCGCGCTGCTTGCCGGGGAAGTGGACGCCGTCGTGACCTACGAGCCGGTGCGCGGACGACTGATCGCCCGCGGTGCCCGCGAGCTGTTCAGCAGTCGTGACATTCCCGGTGAGATCGTCGACGTCCTGGTGACGCGATCCAGCGTGCTCGAGGAACGCCGCGAGCAGGTGGATGCCTTCGTGCGCGGGTGGCTGCGAGCGCGGGAGCATCTGGCGGCGAAGCCGCGTCAGGCGGCCGCGGTGATGGCGGTGCGGGAAGGGATCGACGCGGACGCCATGCTCGACGCCCTGTCGCAGGCGAAGATCTACGGCCTCGAGGACAATCTACGGCTGCTCGCAGGCGAGGCCCCCGGCCTGCTTCCGGTGCTGCGCCGCCACGTGGAATCGATGCGCCGAATCGGCACGCTCCAGGGCCCGCTCGACCCCACGGGCCTGATCGATCCCCGGCCGGTGCTGAGGATGGCGCGGTGAGCGTCCCGGCGGGCGGTCTGCCTCTTCGAATCCTGCTGCCCGTCGCCGTCCTGACTTTCGGGCTCGCCCTGCTGGTCCTGCTCGCATCGCTCGAGCTGTGGAGTGCCTTCCGTCGTGCCGAGTCCGAGGGCATGGAGCGGGCACGCCTGCTGGGCGCCGTGGTGGCGGCAGGCGTGGAGAACGCCTATCGGCGCAACAGTCCCGGCGACGCGGCCGACGCCTTCGCCCGCCTGTCCGCCGATCGTAGTCTGGGACTGGGCCTGCTGCTGGACGAGCACGCGAACGTCGCCCTCTCCACCCGGTTGGTGCTGCGTGGCCGGCCCCTGGCGGAGACGCCCCTGGCCGCGGCGCGCGGGCTGCTCACGAGCGCGAGGACATCGCTGCTGGGGCAGGTGATGGTGACGCCTTCCGGCGGCGCGGTGATCGGCGCCTTCCCGGTGCGGCTCGCTCCGCTCCCGGGAGAACCGGTGCCGTCGCGAGTGGGCGTGCTGCTCACCCGTCATCCCCTCGGGCCGAGCAAGCGCGCGGCCGTTGCCGGCACCTTGATGCGCGCTGCCGTCATCGCGCCTCTGCTGGTGGTGTTCTGCGCCGCGGCCTGGTGGAGCCTGCACGTGGGGCTGCTGCGGCGAATCCGAGCACTCATGAGGGCGACCGAGCGGGTCGCTGCAGGGGAGCGGGGCGTGCGCGCCAACGTCAGCGGTGCCGGCGAGATCCACAGCCTCGCCGCCGCCTTCGACCGCATGGCCGAGACCCTGGACCGACGCCACGCCATCATCGAGCAGTCCCGCGCCTTTCAGGCCGCGCTGCTCGACGCCGTGCCGGCCAACATGGCGGTACTGGACGCGGATGGCCGGATCGTCGCCGTGAACCGCAACTGGCGCGAGTTCGGGGCACGCAACGGCCTCGCGCTGCCCGATTCCGGCATCGGAGCGAGCTACGTGGAGGTCTGCGACCACTCCCGGGGCCGGTTCACCCAGGGCGCGGCCGAGGTGGCCGGCGCGATACGGGCCCTGTTCGCCGGCACGCTCGACGACTTCCGCCTGGAGTATCCATGTCCCAGCCCGGACACCGATCGCTGGTTCTCGATTCATCTCACGCGCTTCGAGGCGAACGACGCGCGTCAGGTGCTCGCCACCCACATCGACATCACGGCGGTCAAGCGCACGGAGCAGGCGCTGGCGGTGGAGGAGGCGCGCTATCGGACGGTCTACGATCAGAACCCTTCCATGTTCTTCACGGTGGACGCGGACGGCACGATTGTCTCGGTCAACGACTTCGGCGCCGCGCAGCTCGGCTACTCGGTCTCCGACCTCATGGGCACTTCCATCGAGGCGCTCTACGAGCCGGATGACTGGCCCGACGTCGCGGCACGGCTCGGCGCGTTTTCGCAGGGTGTCGATGGCGTGCGTCGATGGCAGGCCCGAAAGCGGCGTCGTGACGGCAGCCTCTTCTGGGCGCGCGAATCGGCGCGCACCCTCGCCGGAAGCTCCGGGACCACGAACGTGCTCGTCGTCTGCGAGGACATCACCGAGCTGCAGGAAGTCTCCGCCCGGCTCCGCTACCAGGCGAGTCACGACGCGCTCACCGGTCTCATGAACCGCTACGAGTTCGACCGTCGCCTGCAGCACGCGGTGGAGGACGCGGCCTGCGAGGGCAGCGAGCACGTGCTCTGCTACATCGATCTCGACCAGTTCAAGGTGGTGAACGATACCTGTGGGCACATGGCAGGGGACGAGCTCCTGCGCCAGGTCGCCGCACGGATCCGGGCGCGGCTGCGCCAGGGCGACGCGCTCGCGCGACTGGGAGGCGACGAGTTCGGGCTGCTGATGCAGCACTGCCCGCTGGAGCGGGGGTGCCGGATCGCGGACCAGGTACGCGCCGCTGTCGAGCAAACCACGTTCCACTGGAACGGGCGCGCCTTCGGAGTCGGCTGCAGCATCGGCGTCACGAGCATCGACGCGGACACGCTTGGCGCCACCAACGCGCTGAGCGCGGCGGACGCAGCCTGCTACTCCGCGAAGGACGAAGGACGCAACCGCGTTCACGCGTACCGCCCGGACGACATCGAGCTCACCCGCAGGCACGGCGAGATGGAATGGGTGTCTCGCATCCAGGAGGCGCTGGTGGCCGACAGCTTCGAGCTCCACTGCCAGCTCATCGAGCCCGCGGTGCCGACACCGAACGACACTGCGTTGCGCTACGAGCTTCTCCTGCGCATGCGCAGCGGGGAGGGCGAGCGGATCCCACCCGGGCGATTTCTGCCCGCGGCCGAGCGTTACAGCCTCGCGCCGAAACTGGATCGCTGGGTGCTGGAGCGGGCCATGGCTCTCCTTGGCGCGCAGCCGCAACATCTCGCGAACCTGCGCCACTGCGGAATCAATCTGTCCGGCCAGTCACTCAGCGACGAAGGCTTCCTGGAGTTCGCGCTGGAGCGGGTGCGCGGCTCCGGCGTGCGGCCGGATTGCATCTGCTTCGAGATCACGGAGACCGCCGTAATCTCGAATCTTGCGCGCGCCACGCGATTCATCGAGACCCTCTCGGCCCTCGGCTGCGTGTTCGCCCTGGACGACTTCGGCAGCGGGCTGTCGTCCTTCGCGTATCTGAAACAGCTGCCGGTGCACTTCGTCAAGATCGACGGCGTGTTCGTGAAGGACATGGAAACGGATCCTCTGGACGCCGCAATGGTGCGCTCGATCAACCAGATTGCGCAGCTCATGGGCAAGCAGACCATTGCCGAGTTCGTCGAGACCGAGGCTATCGCCCGGAGCCTTCGCGAGCTGGGCGTCGACTACCTGCAGGGCTATGCCGTCGACCGGCCGCGGCCGATCGCGCAGCTGCTGGAATCGCGGGGCAGGGCGTCGCGCCGGGTGTCGTAGGGGCTTCACGCCACGCCTCGCATCGCCGGCGGTCGAGCGGTCGAGCCTTGGCCCGGGGATTCAGGATCCCCGCGACGTGACGCCATCAGTCTCCTTCAGCGGTCCTGATCCGGTCCAGCCGCGGATGGCGCCGAGTGACAGTGCCGGCGGGTCCGCAGGCGTCGCCGCCGTTTCGTCAGGGCGCCAGCACCGCCAGGTAGAGCGGGTAACCTGCGAGCAGGGCCGCCCCCTCCAGCCGGGTGATGCGCCAGCCGGTGCGCGCGACGGCAGCGAAGGCGAGGATGGCGGCGAGCATGATCCACATGTCGAAGCGAGCGATGCTCTCGGGTACCGCCAGCGGGCTCACCAGGGCCGTGACGCCGAGGATTCCGAGGAGATTGAACAGCGTGCTGCCCACGATGTTGCCGACCGCCACCTCGGCGCTTCGCCGCACCAGGGCGAGCAGCGCCACCGCCAGCTCGGGCAGCGACGTGCCGAGCGCGACCAGGCTGAGGCCGATGACGCTGTCGGAGACGCCCAGGCGCACGGCGATTGCCAGCGCGCCGGACACGAGCAGGTGTGCGCCGCCCAGGAGCATCGCGATGGAGAGCCCGGACCAGAGCAGGCCCGCTGTAATGCCCGGAGCGGCGCGGTCGCCCTCCTGAGCGTCGGCGCCCTCGTGAGCGTTGACGGCGCTCGACCGGGACGTGGCGACGAGCAGCGCCAGGTAGGCGGCGAGGCCGACCGTGAGGACCAGTCCCATCCACCGCTCCACCGTGCTCTGCCCCAGCGCGAGCAGGGCCAGGGCCGAGGCCAGCAGCAGGCTCCACAGGTCGCGGCGCGTCGGGGCCGGGTCGCAGTGCAAGGGAAGGCACAGCGCGCTGAGCCCCAGCACCAGCAGGATGTTGGCGATGTTGCTGCCCACCACGTTGCCGATGGCCAGCCCCGGGGAGCCCCGGAGCGCCGCGTCCACCGACGCGAGCAGCTCCGGCATAGAGGTGCCCACGCCGGCGACCACGACGGCAGTGAAAAACGGGCTGATGCCCGCTCGACGGGCGAGCCCGGTGGCGGCGCCCACCAGCCGGTCGGCGCCCGCGATGAGCAGCGCGAGACCGGCGCCGAAGAGCAGGTAGTCCACCGGTGCAGGCTCAGCGTGCGCCGACGAGCGCGGGCCGCCGGTCCGCGCGGTCGGCGCGGCGCGCTGCCGCCAGCAGCAGCGCGGTACGGCCCGGCTCCGCCGAGATCAGCGAGCCACACAGGATCCCGAGCCGCACTGCCGCTTCCCGCATGGTCAGGCCGGGGCCGGCAGGGGCCGCGCGCGCCAGCGGGGCGCTCCCCGGGACGCGCGGCGGCGTCGCATCAGCTCGCGCCGGGCCTGGCGGAAGGCGCCGGAGATGGCGGCTGCCGGTCCGGGGCGCAGGCTCTCGACGAGGATGTCCCGGCTCCCGTTCACGCACAGGCGCAGCGTGCACACGTCGACGCGCCCGCCGGGCCTGTGGGCGTGTTCCCTCAACGCGACGGCGACGTGGGTTACCTGCTGCGCGAGCCGACCGAGGGTGCGCTGCGCGCAGACGGCCGCCTGTTCCCGAAGGTCCCGGGAGGACGTGTTGCCCGGCATCTTCAGCGTGAGCTTCATGGCTGATCTCCTCGTGTGGAACTGGAAACGGGGCCATGGTAGTGATCCGGATATGTCGAGAAAATTCGTAATTTCTGACCTGTTATTCAGGTATTTCCGAACAATCATCCAGGAGCCCGGCCATGCGCCACCTCAACTACGGACACCTGCTCTACTTCTGGACCGTGGCGCGCGAGGGCGGGGTCGCGCATGCCGCCGACGTGCTGCACGTGACGCCGCAGACCATCAGCGGCCAGATCCGCCTGCTCGAGGACGCGGTAGGCGCGAAGCTGCTCCAGCGCGAGGGGCGCCGCCTGCGTCTCACCGACACCGGCCGGGTGGTGCGGCGCTACGCGGACGAGATCTTCAGCCTCGGCTCGGAGCTCGCCGAGGTGGTGCGCAACCGCAGCACGGATGCCCCGGCCGCCTTCAGTGTCGGCATCGTCGACGTGGTGCCGAAGCTGGTGGCCTATCACGTCCTGGAGCCGGCGCTCGAGATGGAACCGGCGCTGCGCGTCGTGTGCCGCGAGGGCACCCTGGAGGCGCTGGTGGGCGAGCTGGCCGTGCACCGGCTCGACATGGTGCTCGCCGACGGCCCCATGCCGGGCGGGTTGCACGTGCGGGCGTACAACCATCCCCTGGGCGAGAGCGGCGTGAGCTTTCTCGGTCCGGCGCGCATGGCGCGGACGCTGCGTGATCGCTTTCCCGCGAGCCTGGACGGGGCGCCGATGCTGTTGCCGGCCCGGGAGACCTCGCTGCGTCGGGCGCTGGATGGCTGGTTCGACGAGCTGTCGGTGCAGCCGCGGGTGATCGCGGAGTTCGACGACAGCGCCCTGCTCAAGGCCTTCGGCCAGGCGGGCAAGGGGCTGCTGCCGACGCCGAGCGCCATCGAGGCGGAGGTCGCCCGACACTACGGTCTGCGCGTGGTGGGCCGTACCGACGCGGTGCGCGAGCGCTATTACGCCATCTCCGTGGAACGCCGCATCAAGCACCCGGCGGTGCTCGCGGTCACCGAGTCGGCACGCCGGTCGCTGTTCCCGGAGCGGGCGGCGGGGCGCTGAGCTCCCGGCAAGTCCCGGCTGTCGAACGCGCTGCGAGAGTGCCTTGCCGATACGGCGCACATCTGGGTGCGACACCAGTGCTCGGCACACCGCACGAACAGCGCGCTCCATCCGTTCATCGCGCAGCTCGAACGCGCGGCCGGCTTCGAGGCCGGCGACGACGACCCGGCGAAGCTGGACAAGCTCGAGACCCTGCTGAAGCGCGGCCGCGGGTCCGTCGACGGCGAGGCCGTGGCCCCGCTCGCCGCGCTGCTGTCCGTCTCGACAGAAGACCGGTTTCCGCCCCTCACGCTGACCCAGCACCAGCAGAAGGCGCGCACCTTCGAGAGCCTGCTGAGCCAGCTCGCGGACCTCGCGGGCGAGCGGCCCGTGCTGTGGGTGTTCGAGGATGCGCACTGGGCCGATCCGACCACCCGCGAGCTGCTCGATCTCATCGTCGATCGGCTGCAGGACCTGCGGGTGCTGGCGGTGGTCACGGCCCGGCCCGAGTACGAGCCCGGCTGGGTGGGCATGGGGCACGCGAGCATGCTTGCGCTCGGCCGGCTGTCCCGTGCCCAGTCGATCGCGCTGATCGAGGATCTGACCGGCGGGCGCACGCTGCCCGATGCCGTGCGCGAGCAGATCATCGCCCGGACCGACGGCGTGCCGTTGTTCATCGAGGAGCTGACCAAGGCGGTGCTGGAATCGGAGCTGATGACCGAGGGCTCAGACACCCAGGCGGCGCTCGGCCCGAAGGCCTCCGTGGCGATCCCCGCGACGCTGCAGGACTCCCTCATGGCGCGCCTCGACCGATTGCCCGGCGACGCGAAGAAGGTGGCCCAGACCGCGGCCGCCATCGGCCGCGAATTCCAGCGCGAGCTGCTGTCGCGGGTCCTGTCCGAGGACACGACCACGCTCGAGCGCTCGCTCACCGAGCTCCTGGACGCGGGACTGCTCTTCCGGCGCGGGGTGCCGCCGGCCGAGCGCTTCGTCTTCAAGCACGCGCTGGTCCAGGATACGGCGCTCGACAGCATGCTGCGTCGCACCCGTCAGACGGTGCACCGCCGGATTGCGGAGGTTCTGGAGGCGGACTTCCCGGCTGTGCGCGCCAACGAGCCGGAGGTGCAGGCGCACCACCTGAGCGAGGCGGGTGTATCGGGCCGCGCGGTGGACTACTGGCAACGGGCGGGCCAGCGCGCTGCGCCATCTCGCGCGAGGGATCGCGTTCTACGATCGGGCCACCGACCGCGGCCTCGCGCTCGTGTACGGGGACGACCCCGGGGTGGATTGCCTGGCGTATGCCTCGATGGCGCGGTGGTGGCTCGGTCAGTGCGATCGGGCGCTGGTCTTGCGGGACGAGGCGGTGGCCCTGGCGCGGGAGATCGCGCACCCGTTCACCCTCGGGCGGGCGCTGGCGTTCTCGTGCATGCTCGACGTCTGCCGGCGCAGCTTTGCCCCGTTGGTGGAGGTTGCCCGCGAGCTCCTCGAGCTCGCGACCGAGCACAAGCTGGCCAACTGGAAGGGCGTGGCCCAGATGCTGCTCCACATCGGGCGCATTCAGCAGGGCAACGGCGCGCCGGAGGACGCGCTGTTCGACCGGGGCTGGGCGCAGTTCCGGGCAACCGGCGCGAGAATCCTCACCCGGTTCTGGCCCGCGCTGCTCGCGGACGTCCACGCGCGGGCCGGGAACGTCGACGCGGGGCGGGCCGCACTACGACGGGCGCTGGACGCCGACGACAGCATGGCGTTCTGGGATGCCGAGCTCGCCCGCATCGAAGGCGACCTCGCCGCGCAGGGCAAGGGCGCTGACGCCACGGTCGAGACTCCCTACCAGCGTGCCCTGTCGATCAGCCGGCGCCAGGGGGCGCGTGCGCTCGAGCTGAGAGCCGCCACGAGTGTCGCCCGCTTCTGGTCCCGGCGCGGCAGGACCAACGAGGCGGCGGCGCTCCTGACGCCCGTCTACGAGGGGTTCACCGAGGGGCTCGACGCGCCGGACCTCCGGGACGCGAAAGCCCTGCTGGACGCGTTCGCCTGAGCGCGCAGCGAGGGCGAGCAACGTCGGTTGCCATGCAGAGCTGTCTGCGCTGCGTGCCGGTGATGGCGAGGGTGCTGGTGCGGGGCGGACGCCCGGACCGAGCCGCAGCCCCGGGGGCCGGACCGCAACGTCGAGATCCACCGGCACGCGACACAGGCTGACGGCTTGCGATTAACATAGGTCCGTGCCGCCGCGACTGCCGCCCACCTGCGTCTCTTCACGGACCGCCCCCGCGGCGGTGCGGACGGGCGCGGCGCGCGCGCTCCTGTGCGTCGCCGTGATGTGTGGTCCCGCACCGGGCCACGCCGACGAGTCCTACGGGGTGCCGACGCAACGGCGCCTGTGGGGGGAGTTCGGGACGAACTTCGAGTATTACAACAAGCCTGCCGGACTCGCCTGGCGGAACGTGCTCGGCGACTGGGCGGACGCGCGCGGCGTCCCGCAGGGTGACGTCCCCCTGGCAACGCTGCAGCTCGAGCGCAACGATCAATCACGCGAGCTGCGCGTCGACGTCACCGACGCCGTCAGGGCGTGGGTCGCGGGCACGCGCCCCAATCTCGGTTTCCTCCTGCGCTCGCTCGGCCGTGGCAGGGCGTTCTTCCACAGCCGTGAGGCGGAAGCCGGCTTGGGCCCCGCGCTGCTGGTGACCACCGAGGCAGGCACCGTGACGGTGCCCGCCGTGGCCGATATCACCGTGCCCCCGGGGATCCACGGGGTGCGCGGTGACCGCGACCGGCTGAAGGTGGCCGAAGACCGGCACACCCTGGTGCGCTTCGCCGACATCGCGCCCACCACGTCCGTCGCCCGGGCCGAGCTTCGCATGACGATCAGCCGGCACCGCGGGCCGGCGACCGTAGGGGTGTTCTACGCGGATCCCGGGCGCCCGGTTCGGCCGCCGCCGGAGGTGATCGGTCTGGCCCTCGAACACCCCCGCGACCGCGGGCTCGAAGGCCACCCGGACGTGCTGCTCGTCGCCGACTTCGAGCACGACGACTGGGTGTCCCGGTGGTCGAGCGGCGGGGAGAAGAACAAGGAGCGACTGGAGGTGGTGCGCAGCGATCCGGGCCTCCGCTTCGAGCCCATCCAGGGCCGTGCCCTGCGGGTGGTCATTCCTGAGGGACAGCGCGCCGGGCTGAACCTCAAGTACATGCTGGGCAAGGAGACCGGCGCCGAGCCGGAGGAGCTCTACTTCCGCTACTACCTGCGGCTCGCCGAGAGCTGGCGGCCGAGCGTCGACGGCGGCAAGCTGCCCGGGCTCGCCGGCACCTACAACCGGGCAGGCTGGGGCGGCCGGCGCGCGGACGGCTTCAACGGCTGGTCCATGCGCGGCAGCTTCGGCGTCGAGGTCCCGGCGCCGAATCCCCTGGCCGGGCTCACGCCGGTGGGGACCTACGCCTACTATGGCGACATGCCCGGCCGCTACGGCTCCGGCTGGCACTGGAACGAGGCCGCGCAGGGCGTGCTCGAGCGCAACCGGTGGTACTCCATCGAGCAGCACGTGCGTCTCAACACGCCGGACGTGCACGACGGGCTTCTCGAGGTGTGGATCGACGGAAGGAAGGCCTTCGAGAAGCGCGACATCCTGTACCGCCGCACGGCCGAGCTGAAGATCGACCGGGTTTGGATGAACGTCTATCACGGAGGGACCGCGAGGGCGCCCACGGACCTCCACCTCTACATCGACAACGTGGTGGTGGCGCGGCGCTACATCGGGCCGCTGGTGCGCTGACCCGACGGCGCCGCGAAGGTGGATCCCTCGCCAGCTCCCCCGCCAATCGTCAACCCTGCACCAGGCGCACCGATCCGTCGACGAACCATCGGTGCCTCTCAATCCGATTCCGGACGGTCTTGACCTGCAATCCGTTCCCTCGCTCCGAGTCGAAAGTGAACCGCCCCGGTTTTTCCGGAGGCTGTTTCGTTTGAGTCAGGCCGCACTCGGTCCGCGCAGCAGCGACGCGGCGAGTCAACGGCGCTCGGCGGGGCATACCCGATTGCCGGGCGGCGGCCGAGGACGCGGAGGGCCTCGCACCGATACCGTGCGAGGCACCGTGTGCGGCGGCGATCGCCGCAGACGATCAGCGGCCCGTCTTCGAGCCGCACCTCGGGGACCGCGCGTCAGCCCTTGACCCCCGTGACGTCCAGTTGCTGCGGGTCGCGGCGCAGGAGCAGCTTGACCGGGATCCGCCGGTACGCGCGCAGGCCCGCAAGCCACGCACCGCCGCCAAGCGCCGCAGCCAGCGGGATCACGATCAATCGCATGCCCGCGAAGAAGCGCACCTGCTCCACGCCGAGCGCGGCGCCTTCGATGGTGGTCATCATGCGGTAGGGGATCGCGATGGCGAGCGCGATGAGGCCCGCGAAGAAGACGCCGGCGAACGCGACCTGCGCCGCGAGCCGGCACACCTCGCGGGTGCTGCTCACGAAGATGTGCAGCCCGAATCCGCCGGCGGCGGCCGCCACGACCAGCAGCGCCGACACATGCAGCACGTTCTCGATGCTCTGAAGGGAACCGCCGGACTCGAAGTCTGGCGGGAACAAGAGCGTGGCAAGGCAGCTGCCGACGGCATACACGATGGCGACGCGAAGCTGGCGCGCGCGGATGGCGAGTGCGACCGCGTCCTGGGAGAGCTGGCGAAGGTGGCGCTCCATGCCCGGCACGTCACGTGCGGACACGACGTTCTGGATCTCTTCCCGCTCCGAGGTGGAATCCGCACGAACCTCGGCGCGCGTCGTGGAGGCCGGCAGCAGCAAGGTGACCAGCAGCGCGATGGCGACCGCTGCGGGGAGCACCTCCAGGCTCGAGCGGACCACACCCACGACCGTCACGTCGGTGGACTGCGAGGTCGTGCCCTTCGCGGGGCAGAACAGCCGCCCCGCCTCCTCGATGATCGCGGTGTCGGAGCGACCCGCGACGGGCGGCCGTTCGCTCGCCGTCGCGTTGGACACCACGATCTGGGCGAGCCGCTTCCAGGTGTCGCAGACCAGGTGCTTGGAGTCGGTGGGAAGCATGCGTACCCCGACGCCGGCCACCAGGACGAGGACGGCGAGGATGTAGAAGCGGCGGCACTTGAGCGTCGCGAGAAGGGTCTCTATGAGCATGGCGGGCCTCCTCGAGTCGGGCGGGTGCCCGCCCCCGCTGGGTGTCGTATCACCGGCGCTGGCGTGGACCCTGGCGCAACGGGCGCGGGGCCCGTCTCAGCTTCCCTGCAGGCAGCTTTTCGTTCCTGGTCAGGTGTAAGGGAAGACGCGGCATCGGGGGGTGCCAAATCGCACCCCCGCAACGGGATTCATCATGCCGCCCGGGCGTCGCACGGGCGTGCGTGCACGCCACATGTCGCAGATCCCGTGCCGGTCGCGGTGTCGTAGCGTGAACGTGCAGACGGCATGCGGTGCCGGCGGACAGGCCGGGGCAGCGCCGGTCGGGGAAGCGTGCACCACCGCCGGCGTCTCAGCGGGGCATCGCGACGGCGCACCGCCGCACACGTCCGCTCGTCGCGCCCGCGCCGCGGGGTCACTGGCGATCGCGTGTTGCACCGCGAAGGGCGGATCGTCGGAGAATTTTACAGTGTTTGGATCCGCCCAAGTCCTTGAATGGTGGTGACAAATCCCCGAGAGGCGGATGCGTCGTCCAGAGAACCGGCACACAGGTGTCGGAAAACGCTACACCGCACCGGCCCCGTCACCCGCCCGTGGCCGTAAGTCACTGATGACACTCGCTGATCCGGAGTTGGCACCATCTGTGCGTGGCATACCCAAGTTGACCACGGGAGAGAGGTGGTACCAGTGGCCAGACGAGTCCATTCCCCCATGGCCGCCCTGATCGGGTGCGCACTGTTATTCACCGGTGGCCTCGCCACCCCGGCCCGTGCCGTGCTGTGCAATTTCGACGACGCCGCCGATCCCCTGTGCCAGACGGCGCTGGATGCCACGTGGCAGGGAACCGTCAATGGTCAGCCCAACCGCCGGAACGACGTCTTCCTGTCGCCCGCTTATTCCTTCTACAACAACTTCGGCGGAGCGCTGGGCATCCAGTTCAACAACGTCGTGGACTTCGACAGGTTCTTCATCGCGACTACCAACATCGGGGCAGGCGGGACGCTGACCATCACGGGATTCCGCAACGGCGTGCCGGCTCAAGGTGCACAGGTGGTTCTGATGTTCAGCGCACTCCGGGTGTTCACGGAGTTCATCTTCCCCGATGCGTTCAATATGGTGGACCGCGTCGACTTCGTGCCCGACATCGGGTTTCCCACGCCGTTTGGCGAGTTCCTCGTCGACGATCTGGGGGTGCAGCCAGTCTTGGCAAGCGGCGTTTACGAACCGATGACCGGTGCGCTGCTGGCGCTCGGCCTGATCGGGCTGGCGCTGGCGCGCCGCCGTCTCGTGGCCCGCGCCTGAGCCTGCCGCCAGGCGCCTGCGCTCTTGCGTGGCGCTGAACGCGTCAGCGGGACCCTCGTTTCGCTCGGATGACGGGGCGCTGCCCCACCTCGACCTCGACGACGACGGCGAGAACGCGCTCACTCAGCAATCTGGCGGTGCAGCACTGCACGTGCTGGCCGTGATGTCCAGGGACGTACGAGTGTCGCGGGAGGCAGGATGCCGGGAGCGGCCATCACCGAGGCGGGCGTCATCGCGGCCATACTCACGCGTCTCGAGACGCGCGCAGCGCGCGCACGGCCGTCCGCATGCCGACCCTCGAGCCGCCCGCGTCGAGCCGCAGTGCGCCTGGAGCGCGCCAGGGAATCGCGGGGGGCTACGTCCTCGTCAGCACCAGCGCCGCGCGGCTGTCAGCGAGCGTCCCAGCGCGACATCAGCCCGCACCGATACCGACCCGCCCGACCGGGGACCCGCCGCCCCGGAGGGCACTGCGTGCCGCCGCAAACACTGGCTCCGCGAAGCTCCCGGCGGACTCAGTAATCCGCTACGGACTGGCGCCATTGCGGTGTCGACGTGAGCGTGAGGATCTCGCGGTTGAGGCGTTCACGGAGCTCGCTGCCGGCGGGCAGCGCGAAGGCATAGTCCTGGCGCGTGAGGGTGTGCGGCAGAAGGCGAAGACCCGAGTCCGGATCCTGTTCCAGCCACCAGGCGAGCAGCGGCAAGTCATAGACGACCGCGTCGAGGTCCCCTTTGCGTAACGCATCCAGGGCCGCCTGAAGGTCGGCGAATGCACGGCCTTTCGTGCCGCGGGCCCTGAGGTAATCCGCACTGGACGAGCCGGTGACCGTGCCGACGCGGGCAGTGTCCAGATCGGCCGGACCGCTCACCGAGGTGAGCTGCTCGCTGGTCAGCGAGGACGCGATGCCCGCGGTGAAGCCGGAGATGGTGATCACCGCGGCGAACATCCACACCAGGGCCACCATGCGCCCACCAAAGGTGATCGGCGCCTTGTCGCCATAACCCACCGTGGTCATGGTCACCGCCGACCACCACAGACCGGAACCGAGACCGGTGGCGGTGTTGCCGCCGAACTGCTCGGGATTGCGCTTGCGCTCCAGCAGCCACACGGCCGCACCGGTGATGAAGAGAACCAGGGCCAGGGCGCCCAGTGCGGCCAGAAACTCCGCCGAGAACAGCCGGCGCAGGACGCTCAGCACGCCCACGCCCTCCACGTCCCGCGCCGCGATGCCGAGGCCGGTGGAATGATAGGGGTGCGTGAAGTCGAATCGCCGTTCGCGCTCGGCGGTGACGGTGAGCGCGCCCACGCCCACATTTGCCTCGCCGGATTCCACCGCGGCCAGCAGCCCGTCCAGGGGCAGCTCCCGGTACTCGTACGCGAGCCCCATGGCGTCTGCCGCGCGCTCCCACAGCTCGATGGCCGGGCCGGAAAAGCGTCCGTCCGGCCCCTTCAGCACGAAGGGCGGCGCGTCCTTGGTGGCCACCACCAGCGGCTGCTGGGCGGAGGCGGCGACGACGATGAGCTGAGTGGCCAGCACGAATACGCTGGCGATGAGCGAATGGCGGATCTTGATGGTGCCTCCCCGGGACTGTCGAGCAGCGCGAGGCTGCAAGTCGTTCGAGCTTTCGCACAAGCCTACCAGTGCACCCGGTCCTCGTGGGAGCGAGCCTGCTCGGGTACAGACCTGCATCGAAGCCGTGAATCCTGCGCTCCCGGGCCTCGGCTGCTCCGGCGGGTTGCGCCGGTCACGTGCCTCGTCGGTTCCGCTATGCTACGAGTAATGCGTCGTCGGGTCATACGCGAGGACGGCGCTCCGTCCGAGCGCGGCTGACGCCACGGGACACGACAACGACCGACCCGAGGAGGACCGTCATGAAACAGCACGAGCTCAACCGGCGATACTTTCTGCAGAGCCTGGCCGCGGCGACCGCCGCGGCGGCGACCGGGGGCATCCCTGGCGTCTCGGCCCAGGAGGGCAAGGCCCTCAAGCTCTGGGCGGCCGTGATCCACAAGGTCGGTGCCAAGGACTGGAGCGCCATGGCCGCCCAGGCGGATATCGAGATCGCCTACACGACAAAGAGCGCCCGGGCCGACGAGGCCATCCAGAAGATGGTCGTGGGCGACGGCAACAGGCTCTTCGACGCGCTGACCGACAATGGCGGCGGCATGGAGGACGCGCTCGCCAGCCAGGGCGCGATCGTGCCCCTGGACACGAGCCGGATCCCCAACTGGAAGAACATCCTGCCCACCTACGACGAGGGCGGCTTCGCCGCTCATACCATTCGCCACGAGGGCAAGGTCTACGCCACGCCCATGATCTCCAACGCCGACTCCATGGCCTACGACTACAAGGCACTGGGTTTCCACCCCGACAGCTGGGGCGTGATGTTCGACTCCCAGTTCAAGGGCCGGGTGGCGCTGCAGAACGACTTCGGACCGACCCTCACCAACATGGCGATCTATCTCAAGGGCAGCGGCAGGATCGAGATCGAGGATCCATCGGACATGAAGCCCGACGAGGTCAAGGCCGTGTGCCAGTTCCTCATCGACTACAAGAAGAAGGGCCAGTTCCGCACCTTCTGGGACGGCTTCCAGAACGGGGTCGGGATCCTGACCAGCGGCGAGGTGCTGATGTCGTCGTGCTGGGAACCGGTGCAGCTCGTCGCCCAGAAGAAGACCGGCGACAAGGCCGACATCCGTTACGGGACCATGAAGGAGGGGCACCAGTCCTGGAACAACGTCATCATGCTGTCGAAGGGCGCGCAGGAGCGCGGCGTCGAGGACCTGTATTACAAGCTCGCCAATGTCTACCTCTCCCCCTGGTTCGGTGCGCGCACCCTGGCAGACCTGGGCTTCGGGCCGCAGATGCAGGGTGTCGATGCCTACGTGGAGTCGCACCCGGAGGCGTTCTCGGCCGACGACCGGGCCCGCATCCTGGATATCCTCGAGCGCAAGCAGGCCCGCTACGCGGTCGCGGGGAACGCCTGGCAGAACGTCTTCCCGACCCACATCCGGGACTACCAGGACTGGTGGGCCCGCCTGCAGGCCGCCTGAGCGGCCCGTGGCGCGCGGGGCGGTGAACGCCCGCGGGGCGGGGCGGGGCGGGACGACGGCCGGGCCGCCCCGGCCGTCGTGGCGGCAGCGGGTGCTCGGAGAGAACGGCCTGCAGCGGTGGGTCTTCTACCTGCCCGCCGCGTTCATGATCCTGTTCCTCGCAGTGCCCGCCGCCCTGACGCTGGTGTGGAGCTTCTTCGAGCGCACCACGTTCTGGATGGAACCCGGCTTCACGCTCTTTGCCTACGAGAACTTCTTCTACTCGGCGCGGGCCGTGAATTACCTCCACTCCATGCTCCACTCCCTCGCCGCGGTCGTGGTGTCCTTCGTCATCGGCTTTCCCATCGCGGTCTTCGTCCGCCGGCGCGTGCCCCAGGCGGCGCAGCACCGGGTGGTGCTGCTGTTCATCCTGCCCTTCATGATCTCGGAGCTCGTGCGCGTGTTCGCCATGCGCCCGGTGCTCGGACGTTACGGCCTGATCAACACGTTCCTCATGGACCTCGGGATCATCTCCGAGCCCATCTCGGCGATCCTGTTCACGCCTCTCGGCGTGATCATCGGCGACGTGCTCTCTTTCCTGCCCTTCATGGTCTTCTCCGGCTTCCTCGCCATGGAGGCCGTGCAGCGCTACATCTTCGAGGTCTGCGACGACCTGGGCGCGCCTGCCGTGCGCACCTTCCGGGACGTGATCATTCCCCTGGCCGCGCCCGGGATCTTCGCCGGCAGCGTGTTCATATTCGTCAACGCCCTGGGCACGGCTTTGGTGCCGACGATCCTCGGCGGTCCCGGCGCGGTGAACGCGGGGCTGATCGCCAACCAGGCCATCGTCGCGCTCGACTTCCCGCTGGCCATGGCGATCAGCGCCATCATGATCGTCACGCTGGTGACCCTGCTCTACATCGGGCACCGGCTGTTCGATCTCACGCGGATCCTGGAACCGATCTCCTGACAGTCCCGATGCTCGACGCGTACGGCAACCCGTGGACCTACCGGCTCAAGTGGCTCTACCTGCTGTCGGTGGTCTTCGCCCTGCTGCTGCCCTCGTTCTACATCATCTACATCTCGTTCAACGAGCACGGCTTCGGGGCGCGCATCTACGAGTTCACCTTCGACTGGTACCGGGTGGTCCTGGGTGACACCATGCTCGTCGCCTCCTTGAAGTGGACCGCGTACCTGGCGCTCGCCACGATGTCCACCGCCGTGCCCATGGCGCTGCTGGCGGCGAAGTTCTACCGCCGTGCACGACGCAAGGTGCTGTTCGTGACGCTGATGCTCTCGCCCCTGTTCGTTCCCGCGGACATCATGGGCTCGAGCCTGCTGGTCTACTTCAAGCACCTCAACGCAGCGTGCACGGCACTGGCTGCGGCACTGGGCACCGACTGGCTCGCCAGCTGGTTCGAGCTCGGCTTCGTCACCGCGCTGATCGGGCAGGTCGTCTACACCATGCCGTACGCGTTCATCGTCATCCTGATCACCATGTCGCGCTACCGGACGCAGCAGACCGAGGCGGCCCGGGCCTGCGGCGCGACGGCCTGGCAGGCCTTCTGGCAGGTGGAGTTTCCCCAGATCCGGGTGGGTGTGTTCAGCTCCTGCGCTTTCGTGGCCATCCTGTCCTTCAACGAGGCGACGCGCACGGCGCTGCTCAAGGGCGGCTTCGACACCTTCTCCAACGTGCTGGTCTCCCAGATGCTCAACGTGGGCATGTCGGAGGAGTCCTACGCCATGGCCGGGACGATGAGCATCGTGGCGATGGTGGCGATCGGCTCGATCCTGGTCTACACGCTGGCCCGATCGGAGCGCCTCGAGCGCGAGGCCCGGGCCCGGGCCGAGCCGGTGATGTCCCGGTGAGCGACGCCGCGGACATGGCCGTCCAGGTCGAGAACGTGACCCAGCACTACGGCGCCGTCGCGGCCCTGCGCTCGGTCAGCCTGGAGGTGCCGAGCGGCCAGTACTTCGTCCTCCTGGGCCCCAGCGGGGGTGGCAAGACCACGCTGCTGCGCCTCATCGGGGGATTTCTCAGACCGACGTCGGGTCGCATCGTGCTCGACGGGCGCGACGTGAGCGGCCTGCCGCCCAACGAGCGCCCGACGTCCATGGTCTTCCAGAGCTACGCCCTGTTTCCCCACATGACCGTGGAGCGCAACGTCGGCTACGGGCTGCGCCTGTTGCGCCTGACGAACAGGCAGATCCGCGACAAGGTCGACGCCATGCTGGAGCTGGTGGGCCTCTCGGGGCTCGGAGGCCGCATGCCCCACGAGCTCTCCGGCGGCCAGCAGCAGCGCGTCCAGCTCGCCCGCTCCCTCGTGCTCGACCGCGACATCGTGCTCCTGGACGAGCCGCTGGCCTCGCTGGACGCGAAGCTGCGCAAGGACATGTGCCTCGAGCTCAAGCACATCCAGGAGAAGGTGGGCATCACGTTCCTGCACGTGACCCACAACCAGGAGGAGGCGATGACCGTGGCCGATCACATCGCCATCATCGCCGACGGCAAGCTGGTGGAGGCCGCGACTCCCCGCCAGATCTACGGCCATCCCCGCGCCCGCTTCACCGCTGAGTTCATCGGCGAGAACAACCTCCTCGACGGGCGCGTGACGGAGTGCGATGGCGCCGAGGCGCGCGTGGATCTGGGTCACGCCCGGGTCCGGGTCCCCAGCGGGGGCAGGGCCGTGGAGGCCGGCGCCCGGGTGAGCGTGTCCATCCCCTCCGAGAGACTGCGACTGTCCGACGGCGGCGGGGACGGCCTGGAGCGGCTCCAGGCCAGGTTCGTCGAGCGGCTCTACCTGGGGCTGACCCACAACGACGTGGTGCGGCTCGACGACGGCAAGGATCTTCTGGTGCGCAGCCTCGCCTCGGGTGCCGGGCCCGATCCGGTGCCCGGAAGCCGGGTCACCGTGGCGTGGGAGCGCGGCGACGCGCGCCTGCACACCGACTGAGCGCCCGGGGGACCCCTCGCCACGCCGAGCGCGGCGGGCGACTGATGCACAGGCTGCGGGTCACCAGCGACCCGGCGCGCGTGCGGGTGACACCGCCGCCACGTCCGACTCATTTCATGGCCAACGCACGCAGCGGTGACCACTCGGATTTCACCCCCGACCAGTCCTTGCCCACCAGGGTGGATCGAGGCCTAATTCTCGTTGTCGCGCCCCGCGGCCAACGGGTTGTTACCACATGCTCCGGACACTGCTCACGATCGCTTTTGCACTGGCCGCGGCTGCGCCGTCTCCGGCACATCGAGCCGGCGAGCCCTTGCCCGAGATCCGGCTCGAGCTGGTGGCCGAGGGCTTCAACGCGCCGGTGTTCCTGGTCGCCCCGCCGGACGGCAGCGGCCGGCGCGTGGTCGGCGATCAGATCGGCATCGCCTACGTGCTCGACGCCGACGGCCGACGCCTGGATGCGCCGTTCCTCGACCTGCGCGACCGGCTGACGCCGCTGCTGGAGGCCTTCGACGAGCGCGGCCTGCTGGCGCTGGCCTTTCATCCCGCGTTCGCGCGCAACGGGCTGCTCTACGTCACCTACGGCGCCCGGCGACGTGCGGATTCACCGTTCACCGGCGAGACCGCCTACACCTGGCGTCTGTCGGAGTTCCGGGTGTCGCCCGAGGACCCGAACCGAGCCGACGTGGCCAGCGAGCGGGTCCTGCTGGAGATCGACTGGGTGAACCGCAAGCACAACGGCGGTGGTCTGGCCTTCGGCCCGGACGGCTTCCTGTACGTCGGGGTCGGCGACGGGGGCGGCGTCCACGGCGTGCCCGACGTCTACGTGGCACCGGAGCTCGACGAGAAGGACGCGGCGTACCGCCACGCGAAGGAGATCAAGGAGGACCCCTACCGGCTGCCGGAGCGCTTCCATCACTACGACCGCTACGCCCAGGACACGGGCAGGCTGCAGGGCAAGATCCTGCGTCTCGACGTGGACCGCGGGCATCCCGGCTACGCGATCCCGCCGACGAACGTCTTTCACGGCAAGGCGCAGGGGCGCGACGAGATCTACGCCTGGGGCTTCCGCAACCCGTTTCGCCTGGCCTTCGACCGCGCCGGGAACGGCGATCTCTTCGTCAACGGTGTCGCCGAGTCCCTGTGGGAGACCATCTACCTGGTCGATCGCGCGGGAAACTACGGCTGGGCCGTGCGCGAGGGCACGCACTGCTTCGACCGCACGCGTGCCTTCGACCCGCCGACGGAGTGTCCGCGCACCGACGCCCTCGGGGAACGCATGCGCGACCCGGTGATCGAGTATCCCAACTGGTCGGTGATGCGGCCCTGGTCCAAGGTGGAGGCGACACCACTCGGCACCGCAAACGTGGGCGGATTCGTCTACCGCGGCAGGGCCTTGCCGGGGCTCTACGGCAAGCTGGTGTTCGGCGACTTCAGCGCGGCCATCGAGAAGCCCTCCGGGCAGGTCTTCGTCGCCACGCCGCCGGCGGACTGGCGCGCCCTGTGGCCGTTCGAGCCGCTGGTCCGAATCGACCAGCGGCTGCACAGCCTCGGGGAGGACGCCGATGGCGAGCTCTACCTGCTGACCACGGCGCAGGGGATCCCGGTGGGCAGCTCCGGGAAGGTCTGGAAGCTGGTGCCCCGCTGATCCGACGTGCGCCTAGCGCCCGTGGCGAGCCAGCCCGGGTGCGGCGCTCGATCGCAGGGACCGTGACGCGGCGTCGCTGCCGGCTCCGGAGCGGCGCGGCGAACGACGGCCGCATCCGAAGCGGCCGACGGTCCCCGCGACCCGCACCCGACCGGCCTTATCCGAACACGGATGCTGTGGCCGGCGGTGGGGTGGCGCATCGAAGGGGTACCGGAGGCGCCGCCCCGGAGCGGGGGCTCTTGAACCCGGTGCGAGGGGGGGAACGTCCCCGGCGAATCAGGCTTCCCGCTGCGCGGCGGGCCTGCTCAACATCACCTGGCGGTCGGTTCCCGGTTCAAGACGTTGCGTTCAAGAAATTGCCGCGGCCAGACGCGGCGCTCCCGGTACACTCCCTAGTTACGGCCGACGGGCCGGGAGCTTTAGCGGGATCGACGGCCTGGCAGCTTGGAAGTGCGGCGTGCGCCGCGAAGACCGCGCTGACGGAGGCGACGGCCCTGGAAGGCGGGTGCGGCGGTCCGCCCGCGCAATCCCGCCCACGCACCCATACCCCGATGCGCCCCATGGCGCCGCCGTCGCTGCCAGAAGCGCGCTCGGGCGTCCCGTCAGCGGATCAGCCCACACCCCGCCGACCACCAGCCATCCCTCACGACCGACGGGCCGACAATCGTGTCGGCGGTGGGTGCGCGCAAGGCCAGCGGTGCGGGCGAGCTGCTCGATGACGGATTGACATGACGTGTGTACGTGGTGGAGCGAGCACCGGCACGGTAGCGCGACGGGGGGCTCGTGCCCGCTGTGCTCGCGCAGCACGTCGACGAGGCGGCTCTTGCCGACGCACACCTCAGCGCCCACGGGCGACGGGCCAGGCCTTCGTGGATGGCTGGCAAGTGGCGGATTCGATTACGGAAAACTTCGTCGAACCGCCGTGCGGGGCCGGGCCGGGGAAGCACGACCCGGACGCGTCAGACTGATTCGTGCAGGATTCTCGTTCTTGACGCAAACGATCAAGCAGCGTATTCATGCGGTCGTTCACGGGCGTCTCGTTCGGGAGCGGTGAGGAGGTGCATCCACGAGCGAGCCGCGGTGCCTGCCGCGATTCCGCACTGTGACGCCGGACCCGCGGAAGCTCACCGACCTCCCTGTTTCCCTGTCCGCGCCGGAATGTTGAAGGGCGGCCACCGCAGGTCCGCCACCGCACGCATGCGGCTCGCGACTTTCTTGACCAGTGGAGCTGGTCGTAGCGCTGCCCACGACCTTCCAGAGGAGGCTCACATGTCTTCGAACCTGCGTCGACTCTTCTCCCCGCGCGCCCTGATCGCCGTGCCGATCGCTGCCGCATTCCTGCTGTCAGCGCTGACGGCACAGGCGAGGGTGACGAACATCGTCATCCAGAACGTCGTGTCGCCCGCCTTCGGTGGCGCGTCCTACGGCCACGTGGGCCAGTACGAGACGATCGAGGGCCGTGCCTACGGCGAGCTGGACCCGAACGATCCGCTCAACGCCATCATCCAGGACATCGATCTGGCGGATCCGGCGATGAAGACGCCGGACGGCAAGGTGAAGTACGAGGCCACCTTCTTCCTGGTCAAGCCCATCGACATGTCGAAGGCCAGCGGCCTGATGTGGCACTTCGTGCCCAACCGCGGTGGCCGCATCACGCTCTCTGCCGCTCGCCGTGCCGACGGCGACATCGGCCTGAGCAGCGGATGGCAGGGCGACAACCGCGGCCGGACCGCCCACGACCGGCCAGGCCGGGACTTTGCCGTGGTGCCGATCGCGAAGAACCCGGACGGCACGTCCATCACCGGCAGGGTCATGGCCCGGATCATCAACCCCGAAGGGCTCGAGTCCAGCGAGATGTTCGTGCACTCGAACCCGGTGCCCTACGAGCCCGCGACCCTGGACACGGCTCAGGCAACGTTGACGATCATCGAGTCCGAGACCTTCGACGGCCAGACGGGGGTGACCCGCGAGGTCCCCGGCGACGAGTGGGCCTGGGCGCGCTGCAACAACGGCGTTGATCCCGACTTCCCCGGGACGCCCGACGGCACCCAGATCTGCGTCAAGGGCGGCTTCGAGCCCAACCGGGTCTACCAGGTCGTGTTCACCGCCAAGGACCCCTACGTGCTCGGGATGGGGTTCGCGGCCTTCCGCGACGTCGGGACGTTCTTCAAGCACGAGCTCGCGGACGACGACGGGACGGCCAACCCCTTGGGCAACCACGTCCACTGGATACTCTCGCGCGGCAGCTCCCAGTCCGGCACCTTCCTGCGGCAGTTCATCCACCTCGGGTTCAACCAGGACGAGGCGGGGCGTCAGGTGCAGGACGGCGCGTGGCCGTGGATCGCGGGCCGGCGGATCGCCATGAACTTCAGGTTCGCCATGCCCGACGGCGTGATGAAGATCTACGAGCCGGGCACCGAGGGACCGCTGTGGTGGCACCGGTTCCCGGACCATGCGCGCGGCCTGCCGCCGCGGGGCATCCTCGATCGCTGCAACCGCACCAGCACGTGCCCGAAGGTCATCGAGCACTTCGGCGCCGCGGAGGTCTGGGGTCAGAAGCTGACCACGGGCTGGGTGGGCACGGATCTCCGCACGGACATCCCGCTGCCGAAGAACGTGCGCCGGTACTACATCGCCGGCACCGACCACGGCGGCGGCCCCGGCGGCTTCGACGTCAACCCGCTGCCGCCGGGCAACTGCCCCAGCGTCGGCTTCGGCCGCGCGACCCTTGCGAGGAACCCGCTGCCGCACACGGAGACGCGCAACGCCATCGAGTTCCACTTCCGCAACTGGGTCATGCACGACATCCTCCCGCCGCCGAGCCGCTGGCCGAGGATGCATGGCAAGAAGAGTGAGCGCACCCTGGTGGCGCCGACCAAGGAGGCGATGGGGTTCCCGACCATCCCGGGCCTGCCCGCGGGCCTGCCGAGCAGCTTCATCAACTCGTTCTTCGACTACGACTTCGGCCCCGACTTCAATTACAGCGACACGTCGGGGATCCAGACGGTGGTGCCGCCGGTCATCAGGCAGGTGATCCCGATGCTGGTCCCGAAGGTGGACGCGGACGGCAACGAGCTCGGCGGGGTGCCCGTGGTGCTGCTCATGGCGCCGCTCGGAACCTATCTCGGCTGGAACATCGTCGCGGAAGGGTTCCACGCCGGGCAGATCTGCGGCTACGAGGGCGGCATGATCCCGTTCGCGAAGACGCGGGCGGAGCGCCTCGCCACCGGCGATCCGCGCCTGTCGCTCGAGGAGCGGTACGGCAACCACGAGGGATACGTGGCAGCGGTGCGGGCAGCCGCGACCCACGCGATGGCCGAGGGCTTCCTGCTGCCGGAGGACGCGGACGCGCTGATCGCCGAGGCCGAGGCGAGCAACGTGCTCAATCCTTGAGTGGCGCAGAGCCGCTTCAGTGGCACCCCGGCCGGCGACGGCCGAGGTGCCGCTCAGCCGCTTCGCGCCGGCGGCGGGCGCTGACCACAGCCCCCGGCGCCGGGGTCGCCGATGAGCACCGACGTCCTCGTGGTGGGCGCCGGCCCCACGGGGCTGATGCTCGCGTGCCAGCTCGCCCGGCGCGGGGTGCGCGTGCAGATCATAGACCGCCGCGCGGGGCCGGCCGAGCAGACCCGGGCGCTGGGCGTGCACGCCCGCACCCTGGAGATCTACGCGCACCTGGGCATCGCGGATGCGGCGCTGGATCGGGGCCGGCGTGCCACCGGGGCCAACCTGTGGGCCCGCGGGCGGCGGGCGGCACGGGTCCCGCTGGGTGACATCGGGCGCCACCTGAGCCCGTATCCCTTCGTCCTCATCCTGGGCCAGGACGACAACGAGCGCCTGCTGGGGGACGTCCTGCGCCGGCACGGCGTCTCGGTGCGCTGGAACAGCGAGCTCGTCGCCCTGGAGCAGCACTCTGGCGGCGTGCGCGCCGCCCTGGCGCACGCGGACGGCACCCGGGGCCAGGTGGCGGCGGCGTGGCTGGCGGGCTGTGACGGCGCCCACAGCACGGTACGGGAGCGCCTCGGGATCGCCTTCGAGGGCGCGCCCTACGAGCACGTCTTCTTCGTCGTCGACACCCAGGTCACCGGGTCCATGGTGTCCGGCGAGGTCAACGTCTACCTGTGGCACGACGGGTTCCACCTGTTCTTCCCCATGCGTGGCACCGACCACTGGCGGATCGTCGGCATCCTGCCCCCGGAGCTGCGCGACCGGGATGACGTGGTCTTCGAGGACGTGATCCCGTCGCTGCGCCACGAGGCCGGGACCAGCCTGTCGTTCGGATCCGCGAGCTGGTTCTCCACCTACCGCATCCATCACCGCCGCGCCGCCCGCTTCCGCGATGGCCGCTGCTTCCTGCTGGGCGACGCGGCCCACGTGCACAGCCCGGTGGGCGCGCAGGGCATGAACACCGGGCTGCAGGACGCATACAACCTGGCCTGGAAGCTCGCGCTCGTGGCAGCAGGCCGGGCGGGGCCGGCGCTGCTCGATTCCTACGAGGCCGAGCGCATGCCGGTGGCGCAGCGGCTGCTCGCCACCACCGACCGGGCCTTCTCGCTGGTGGTGTCAAACCGCCTGGCGGCGCGGCTGTTCCGTACCCGGATCCTCGCGCGGATCGCGGCGGTCGCGATGCGCGTCGAGCGGATCCGCGAGCTCGCGTTCCGCACCGTCTCCCAGATCGGGATCCGGTATCGCCACAGCCCGCTGTCGCAGTCCGTGGCGCCGGCGCCCACGACGGGGCCCCGTGCCGGGGACCGCTTCCCCTGGCTCGAGCTCGCGTTCCGCCCGCAGGGCACCCGCGAGGACCTGTTCGCACGGCTCGACGACACGCGCTTCAACCTGATCCTGGTCGGGCAGACCCTGCCCGCGGAGGGTTTGCCGCCGATGGAGGAACTGCTGCGCGTCCACGAGGTGGCCGGCGACGCGGACCGTGACCGTGCGCTGGCGAGGACGGGCATTCCCCATACGGCCTTCTACCTGCTGCGACCGGACGGCCACGTGGGGCTCGCGGGCACGCGCCTGGACGCGGCGGCGGTGTCGCGCTACCTGTCCCGATGGCTCACGCCCGCGAGCAGCGGGATCTGAGCCGGGTGGCGCCGGTCTGCGGCGGCCCGGCTGCGCGACCGGGCCCCGTGTGCGATTCCACACGTTCCGTGGCCGCGTGGTACGTCACGCTGAGGACGACCCGCCCCGCGCCGGCGCGCGTTCCGTGGTATCCGGGCGGCCGTGCCGCCGCCTGCAATGGAGTCCCGCGGCGCACGGACAGGTCGTGGTCCGAGGAGAAGCTGATGGCCCAGGGCGGGTTGTACCGGTTCTGAGCGCGATCCGGACATCTGAGCGGCACCGCCGCGCCGCTTGCGGGCGTCGCGGTCACGAATTCGCCCTCCTGTTGGACTAAGCTATGGCCCGAACCTGCCGCGCTTGAACCATGGCCGCCCGCCCTCCCAATTTCGCGCTGATCCCCCGGCTCGGCGAGTACCTGGGCCTGGAGTCCGGGATCATCGAGAGCGCCCTGGCCGAGCGCGCGTCGGGCGCACGCGGCGTCGCGTCCGCGCGCCTGGGGGAGGTGCTGCTCCACCGCGGCGACATCGATCGGCGGCGGCTGGACGAGGCGGTGCGCGCCCAGCGGGTGGACCGGCTGCGCGCCTGCGCCCTGTTCGCGAGCCTCTCCGACGGCGACCTCGCGGTGCTCGCGGAGCACTTCGAGGAGGTGAGCGTCCCGACGGGGGAGGTGTTCATCACCCAGGACAGCGCCGACGACTACCTCTACGTGCTGGCCAGCGGCAGCGCCCAGGTGTACCGCAGCGGCCCCGGTGACGAGGACGTGGAGCTCGGCAGGGTAGCGCCGGGCGAGCCGGTGGGGGAAATGGGCTACTTCACCGACGGCGTGCGATCGGCGTCGGTGCGGGCAGTGGATCACTGCCAGCTGCTGCGCGTGCGCTACGTGGACCTGAACCGGTGCATCGATCGCATGCCGGGTCTCGCCAAGGGCTTCTGGGGGGTCGTCACCCAGCGTCTGCGCCAGGTCAACGTGCGCTATCAGGAGGACCACCAGGGGCGCAAGGCCGCCGAGCGATCCCTGCGGCACCTGCAGGAGTTCCTGGATCTCTCCGACGCCAAGGCACTGGGCGCGGGCATCGAAGGGCTCATCGAGCGCATGGTGCACACGGCCAGCAGCCTGCTGAGCGCGGACCGGGCGTCGCTGTTCCTGCTGGACTCGGCCACCGGCGAGCTGTGGTCCAAGGTGGCGGAAGGCGAGGGGGTGCGCGAGATCCGGGTGCCTGCCGGCGCCGGCATCGTCGGCTGGGTGGCGCAGCACCAGGAGCTCGTCAACATCGACGATGCCTACCGGGACCCGCGCTTCAACCAGGCGGTGGACCGGCGCACCGGCTATCGCACCCACACCATCCTCTGCGCGCCCATCTGGAGCCTCTCCAACGAGGTGCTGGGCGTGGTGCAGGTGATCAACAAGAAGCGCGGGCGCTTCAACGTCGAGGACGAGCGGCTGTTCAAGGCCTTCGCGCACCAGGCGGCAGTGGCGGTGGAGAACTTCTACCTCTACAACCGCATGGTGGCGAGCCACGAGAAGATGACGATGCTGCTCGACATCGCCACCGCGCTGGGCGAGACGCTGGATCTGCCGAGCCTCATCCATCGCATCGTCACCCGGATGCCGGAGATGCTGCAATGCGAGCGCAGCTCGTTCTTCGTGCTGGACCGGGAGACGCGGGAGCTCTGGTCCATGGAGGCCCACGGCGCCGGCGCGAAGGAGATCCGCTTCCCCATGTCCACCGGCCTCGCCGGCCATGCGGCCAGCACCGGCGAGATCGTGAACATTCCCGACGCCTACCAGGATCCGCGCTTCAACCCCGCCGTCGACCGTCGAACGGGCTTTCGCACCGGCAGCGTGCTGTGCGTGCCGGTGTGCAATCGCGACGGCGAGATTGTCGGCGTCACCCAGGTGATGAACCATCAGGGCGGCACGTTCGACGACCAGGACGTGGAGCTGCTGCGTGCCCTCTCGGCGCAGATCGGGGTGGCGGTGGAGAATGCCACCCTGCACGCCAGCGTGGTGGAGATGCGCGACAACTTGAAGAACGTGCAGGAGAGCATCTCAAACGCCATCGTCAGCCTGTCGCCGGAGCGCAAGGTGGTCACCGCCAACATCGCCGCTGCGCGACTCCTGCCCGGGGCCGGGGGCGCAGCGCCCGTCGGCCGGCACATCGCCGAGCTGCTGGGCCCCGAGAACCCCTATCTCCTGCAGCTGGTGGAACGGGTCTACGACACCGGCACCAGCGTGGTACAGCTGGACGTGGCGATGAACGGCCACCGCGACGGCGAGCGGGTGGTGAACGCCAACGTGCTGCCGCTGGCCGCCAGGGGAATCGTACGGGGACACGGGCAGGGGCAGGAGCAGGAGCCGGGCGTGGTGCTGGTGCTGGAGGACATCACGCGCGAGCGCCGGGTGAAGAGCACGCTCGCCCGCTACATGGCCAAGGACATCGTGGACCGGGTGCTGGAGGACCCCACGCTGCAGGTCCTCGGGGGCATCAGCGGCACCGCCACGGTGCTGTTCAGCGACATCCGCGAATTCACCGCCATCTCCGAGACCCTCAACGCATCGCAGACCATGGATCTGCTCAACGAGTACTTCACGGTGATGGTGGACGAGGTGTTCCGCCACCAGGGTGTGCTGGACAAGTTCATGGGCGACGCCCTCATGGCGGTGTTCGGCGTGCCGTTCCAGAAGGACGACGACGCGGTGCGCGCCGTGCGCACGGGCCTCGGCATGCTGAAGGTGCTCGAGGGCTTCAACGAGACGCGCGTCGCGGCGGGCAGCACGCCCATGGCCATCGGCATCGGCGTCAACTCCGGCGAGGTGATCTCCGGCAACATGGGCTCCAGCAAGCGCATGGACTACACGGTGATCGGCGATGGCGTGAACCTGGCCTCGCGCCTGGAGAACCTCACCAAGTACTACGGCGCCCGCCTGCTGGTGAGCGGGAGCACGCTGGCGGCGGTGGGGGACGCGTTCCTCGCCCGCCCCATCGACCACGTCCTGGTGCGCGGCAAGAGCCAGCCCATCCAGGTGTTCGAGATCCTCGCGGAGCGCGGCGGGCACCTGACCGCCGAGCAGGCGCGCTTCTGCGAGGGGCTCGAGCACTACCGCGCTCGGAAGTTCCACGAGGCGCTCGTGCGCTTCCGCGACGCCGCCCACGGAGACGGCCCCTCCCGGGTCTATGCCGAGCGCTGCCGTCGCTTCCTGGAGACGCCGCCGCCGGCGGACTGGGACGGGGTCTGGAGGGGCGCGGCGAGCTGAGCCGCCACCGCGGCGGTCCATGCGCACGCCGGTGCGGGCGTCACGCGTCCAGCGTCAGGCACGCGCCTTCCGCCCGCGACACGCAGGGCAGCATGATCCGCCCGCCGGCACGCTCGTCCTCCGCGAGGGCGGTGTCCCGGTGCAGCGGCGTGCCCTCCAGCACCGACACGGCGCAGGTGCGGCAGTTGCCGGCACGGCAGCTGTAGGGGGCGTCGACCCCGGCTTCCAGCATGGCGTCCAGGATGCTCCGCTCCGCGGGCACCACCAGGGTCCTGCCCGAGCGGCGGAGCACGACGCGCACCGGGCGGGCGCCGGGATCCGGCGCCGCCTCGAAGCGCTCCACGCGCACGCGCTCCGGCGCCACCCGGGAGGCCGCCGCGGCGGCCTCGACCGCGTCCACCAGGCGGGCAGGCCCACAGACGTAGATCAACGCGTCCTTCGGCGCGTTGCCCACGATGGTCCTCACATCCATGCGGCTGCCGTCCCTCGACGCGTGCACCGTCAGGCGCTGGCCCAGCTCGCGGCGCAGCTCGTGGAGGTAGGCCATTTCCCGGTGGCTGCGCCCGGCGTAGTGCAGCTCCAGGGCGCGGTCGCTGGCCGCGAGCTCGAGCGCCATGGCCTTGAGCGGCGTGATGCCGATGCCGCCGGCGACGAGCACCGCCGGCCGCGCGTCCGCGTGCAGCTCGAAGTCGTTGCGCGGCATGCTGCAGCGCAGCCGCCGGCCGAGGCCGAAGCGTGCGTGAACGAAGCGCGACCCGCCGCGGCCCTCGTCCTCGCGCAGCACGGCGATCTCGTACGCGTGGCGGCGCCCGGGGCCCGAGGCGATGGAGTAGTGGCGGACCTGCGTGGTGCCGTCCTCCAGCACGACGGGCACCTCCAGGTGGGCGCCGGCCGCGGCCACGGGCAGCTCGCTCCCGTCCGGGTCACGCAGCTCGTAGGCGCGGATGCGCGGGGTGAGCTGGCGGACCCCCGTGACCACGAGCTCCAGCGGGCCATCGCCAAGCAGCTCCCGGCCCGCCCCCTCGATGGTGGCGGCGGCGTGGCGTGCGGCGGCCTCTTTCAGGGCGCGGTTCTCGTCGACGAGTGACGCCAGCCGCTCGCGCACCTCCGCCTCCGTGTACCGCGGCGTGATGTGCTGGGGGCAGTTCCAGTCGAAGGCCTCCACGTGGATCACGAAGCCGCGCTCCACCGGCGCGCGGTAGTCGTCCGGCTCCAGCGCCGCCAGGGTCTCGGGCTCGTCGTCGCCCACCAGGCGCACGCGGCCCAGCAGCTTCAGCCGCCGTCGCTGCGGGTAGTCCACGAGAATCAGGGACACGCGGTCGTCCCCGAGCAGGTTGCCCACGCTCACGTACTGGCGGTTGCCGCGGAAGTCGGCGAAGCCGAGGGTGCGCGCGTCCAGCACCTTGAGGAATCCGGCTGGCCCGCCCCGGTGCTGCACGTAGGGCCAGCCGGTCTCGCTCACGGTGGCCATGTAGAAGCTGTCGCGGGTGGCGATGAACGTGGCCTCGCGATCCGTGAGCGCGTGGTTGTGGTCGTCGCCCCCGTCCATGGCGGCGTAGCCGGCGCGGCTGCCCAGGCGCTGCTGCACCTGGCGCACGGTGTCGGTGAAGGCGATCTCGGCGAATCGGTGTGCCATGGCGGCGTCCTCGGGTGACGGTGCTCCAGGGGACGCACTGTGCGCAATTCCCCTTGAAACAAGAATCCTCACCAGAAACAATTAGCCGTTCCGCTGTGAGAAATAATGACCTTGGACCGCCTCCACCTGCTGAACGTGTTCGTGGCCGTGGCCGAGGAGGAGGGCTTCGCCGCGGGGGCGCGGCGCCTTCGCCTGTCGCCGCCGGCGGTGACCCGGGCGGTGGCGGCGCTGGAGGAGCGCCTGGGGGTCAAGCTCCTGGACCGCACCACCCGCCACGTGCGCGCCACCGACGCGGGCCTGCGCTATCTGGAGGACGCCCGGCGCATCCTGACGGAGCTGGACGCCGCCGACGAGGCGGCGGCAGGTCTCACCGCCGCGCCTCGCGGCCACCTGGTGGTGACCGCGCCGGTGCTGTTCGGCCGCATCCACGTGATGCCCGGCATCGTCGCGTACCTGGAGCGTCATCCCGACACCACGGTGGACGCGGTGTTCCTGGACCGGGTGGTGAACCTGCTGGAGGAGGGCATCGACGTGGGCGTGCGCATCGGCGCGCTGGCGGACTCGAGCATGCGCGCCGTGCGCGTGGGCCAGGTGCGGCCCGTGTGCTGCGCCGCGCCGGCGTACCTGGAGGCACACGGCGAGCCGTCCGTGCCGCAGGATTTGGCGGGCCACGTCATCATCGAGACTCGGGCCGGGAGCGCTGCGCCCGGATGGCGCTTCGGGTCCAACGGCGGCGCGCGGACCCTGCGGCTGCGGCCGCGGCTCACGGTCACCAGCAACGACGCCGCGGTGGCGGCAGCGGTGCGGGGCTTCGGCATTACCCGGCTGCTGTCGTACCAGGTGGCGGGGCCCATCGCCGACGGCGCGCTCCGTGCGGTGCTGGAGGGCCACGAGCCGCCCCCGGCACCCGTGCACATCGTGCACCGGGAGGGGCGCTTCGCGTCGGCGAAGGTCCGGGCCTTCGTGGACCTGATGGTGGAACGGCTGCGGGCGGACCCGGCCCTGGGTGGACACGGACCGGGAGCGACGCCGCCCCCGGCGCGACCGCCGTCCATCGCCCGGTGAGATCGTGGTGCACACTCACACGATGACGACACCCCCGCCACCCACTGATACCCCGGCAACCACGCGCCGGGTGGTCATCGGCCTGGCGTCCCCGCAGGTCGCGTCGGATCTCGACGACGGGCTGCGCCGCATCGATCGCCTCCTGGCAGACGCGTCGGCCCGGGGCGCGGCCATCGTGTGCTTCCCGGAAGCCTATCTTCCGGGTCTGCGGGGACAGGACTTCCAGGTGCTCGCGTGGGATCACGCACGGCAGGAACGGGCTCTGGAGGCGGTGGCGCACTCGGCGCGACGCCACGCCGTGGCCACCATCCTCGGATTCGAGCGGATCACCCAGGCCGGCCGGCAGATTGCCGCCGCCGTCATCGATGCCACCGGCCGTCTCCAGGGCTACCAGAGCAAGAACCAGCTGGACCCGAGCGAGGACCGGCACTACGTGCCCGGCGACACGCGCCGGCTCTTCGACGTCGACGGGATCCGGTTCGGCGTGGCCATCTGCCACGAGGGCTGGCGCTATCCCGAGACGGTGCGGTGGGCGGCGGCGCGGGGTGCGCACATCGTGTTCCATCCCCACCACACGGGCAGCGATCGGCACGGCGTCCGGCTGACGGAGTGGGGCTCGCCCGCTGCGCCCTACTACGAGAAGGCGATGACGATGCGCAGCATCGAGAACACGGTCTGGTTCGCCAGCGTCAACTACGCGTTGCGTTACCAGGAATCGGCGACCTGCATCATCGACCCCACGGGCCGGTGCGTGGCCTGGCTGCCCTACGGCGAGGAGGGGGTGCTGGTGCACGCCATCGACCCGCAGCAGGCGACCGGGCTGCTCGCCGCGCGCTACGCGCCCGAGCGGTACCGGGAATCAAGGCCGGGGTGAGTGCCCGGCATCACGGAGCGAGCCATCATGGAAATCGCAGGCCGCTGCCATTGCGGCAACATCCGCTACGTGCTCGAGTGGCCGTCCGCGGTCGATCGGATACCGGCACGGGCCTGCGGGTGCAGCTTCTGCACCAAGCACGGCGGGGTCTGGACCTCGCACCGTGACGCGGTGCTGGTGGCGGAGATCCACGACCCGTCCCAGCTCTCGCGGTACCGCTTCGGCACCGGGACCGCGGACTTCCACGTGTGCGCACGCTGCGGCGCGGTGCCCTTCGTGACCAGCGCCATCGACGATCGGCTGCATGCCGTCGTCAACGTGAACACCTTCGACGGGGTCGACCCCGCGTTGCTGGATCGCGCGCCGGCCAGCTTCGACGGGGAGGGCACCGGCGAGCGTCTCGAGCGCCGCAAGCGCAACTGGATCCGCACCGTGCGGATCACGGCATCCGTGTCCGGATAAGACCGGCCCGTATCGGACCGGGCACCCCTGGGGATTCCGTTAACCGACCACGACCGTGGATCACCGGCGCGTGAGCCCCGGGGAGCGGGCGCGGGAACCGAGGGGCGAGGCGGCGGCGATGGCCTTGCGGATCCGTTCGCTGGTAGCCGGCATGTCCACCTGCGCGACCCCCAGCGGGGCGAGCGCGTCCATGACCGCGTTCATCACCGCCTGCGCCGCCGCGATGGCGCCGGCCTGGCCCGTGCCCTTCACCCCCAGCGGGTTCGCCGCCGTGGGCGTGCCTTCCAGATGCACCTCGATCGCCGGCAGCCCGTCCGCCAGAGGCAGCGCGTAGTCCATCAGCGAGCCGGTGAGGAGCTGCCCGGACTCCGGGTCGTACACCACGTGCTCGGCCAGGGCCTGGCCGATGCCCTGGGCGACGCCGCCCTGCACCTGCCCCGCCGCCAGGCGCGGGTTGACCAGCGCCCCGTAGTCGTCCACACACAGGTAGCGCAGCAAGGTGACGACCCCGGTTTCCGGGTCGATCTCCACCTCCGCCGCGTGACAGCCGTTGGGGAAGGTGAACGGCGCGTCCTCCACGGACTCGAAGCTGTCGAGGCCCGCCGGCGCGTCAGCGCCCGTGCCCCGGTGCTCCCGGGCCGCGGCCGCCACCGCGAGAAGCGTCACGCGGCGTCCGCTGTCCGCCACGGTGAAGCAGCCGTCCTCGAAATTCAGCTCGCCCGGTTCTGCCTGCAACAGCCGCGCCGCCACGGGACGGGCCTTGCGCAGCACCGTGTCGATGGCCCTAGCCAGCGCGCCGCCGCCCATGTGCATGGCGCGGGCACCGCCGTGGCCGTGGCCCATGCGGGTGCGCCCCGTGTCGGCCTGCACGAAGCGGAAGGCCTCCACCGGCAGCCCGAGGCGCGCGCTGGCAATCTGGGCGAACGCGGTCTCGTGGCCCTGGCCGTGGGACTCGGTGCCCAGGCGGAGCTCCACGAGGCCGCCGGGAAGGAAGCGGATCTCGGCGCCCTCGCTGGGGGTGCCGCGGGAGGTCTCCAGGAAGCAGCCCAGCCCCAGGCCCCGCAGCCGGCCGGACTCCCGTGACGCCTGGCGCCGCCCCTCGAAGCCGTCCCGATCGACGAGCGCCACGGCGCGCTCGATGTTGTGCGCGAAGCGCCCGCCGTCGATGGTCATGCCCAGCGCCGTGCGGTGCGGGAACTTGCCCATGGCGTTGCGCAGCCTCAGATCCACCGCATCGAAGCCGCAGCGCCGCGCCGCCGCGTCCACGAGCCGCTCGACGAGGTAGTTGGCCTCGGGCTTGCCGGCGCCGCGGTAGGCGTCCACCACGGCGGTGTTGGTGAATGCGCCGCGCACGTCCAGGTACACCGCCGGGATGGCGTAGATCCCTCCCATGGCGGTGGGCAGGGCCTTGGTGGTCACGTTGGGCGCGCCGCCGGACAGGTACGCGCCCATGTTCGCCACCAGGTGCGCCTCCAGGGCGAGGAAGCGGCCGTCCGCGTCCAGGGCGAGCCGCGCCCGGGCCGTCACGTCGCGCCCGTGGGCGGCGCCGGCCAGCTCCTCGCCGCGCTCGGCCACCCACTTCACCGCCCGGCCGTGGCGGCGCGCCGCCCACAGCAGCAGCACCCACTCCGGGTAGAGGAAGTTCTTGAGCCCGAAGCCGCCGCCCACGTCCGGCGACACCAGGCGGAAGCGCTCCCCGGGCAAGCCGAACACGGGCCCGGCCAGCTGGGCACGGATGTCGTGCAGGCTCTGGGCCGTGGCGGTGAGCGTGAACCGCCCGGTGACCGCGTCGTACTCGCCGATCCCGGCCCGGGGCTCCAGGGGCAGACCGCTCACCCGGTGGTTCACCAGTGCCAGCTCCACCACGTGGGCGGCGCCGTCCATGGCCCGCTTCACCGCGTCGGCGTCTCCGCGCCTGTGGTGGAAGGCCTGGTTGCCCGGCGCCTGGTCCCAGATCGGCGGCGCATCCGGCGCCAGCGCCTGCACCGGATCCACCACCGCCGGCAGTGGGTCGTACTCGACGGCGACCAGCGCTGCAGCGTCCTGCGCCTGGGCACGGGTCTCCGCCAGCACCAGGGCCACGGGATCCCCCACGTGGCGCACCCGCTCCCGGGCCAGGGCGTGGCGCGGCGGCACCACGAGCGCCGACTCCGCCCCGAGCCCGGTCACGCAGGGCAGCGGGCCGAGGCCGTCGGCGTCCAGGTCCGCCGCCACGTGCACCGCCACGACCCCCGGGGCGCTCAGGGCCTCCCGGGTGTCGATGCCGGCAATCGCCGCGTGGGCGTGCTCCGATCGCACCACCACCGCGTGGGCCTGCCCCGCACGGTCCATGTCCGCCACGTAGCGCCCCTGCCCGGTGAGGAAACGCGGGTCCTCGAGGCGTGGCAGGGACCGGGGCAGGAGCGGGCTGTGCTTGGGGTCCATCCCGGGGGCGTCCGGCGGCAGGGCAGGGCGCCCAAGCATAGTCGCGTTCGCGGCCCCGACCCAGGGCGGCGGGCCGCCCTTCACGCAGGTCCGGTGGCGGAGCGATGATGGATGCAGGTCTCGTCACGTGCACCGGCGCGCCGGCGCGGCTCCCGCGCGGCGACTCCCCGGTGCAGGAGCGTCGCGCATGGCGGAGCAGGACCCGCTGCGGGTGGCCATCGTGTATCCGGGGAACGCCGCGGCGCGCCGGGACGCGACGCCCGACAACAATCGCTTCGCCGCGGTCTTCCGCGCGCTCATGGATCGGGGCGTCCACGCCGAGGCGGCGGTCTGGCACGACGATCTGCGCGACGCGGTGCGCCGCCAGCTCACGCAGGTGGATGCCGCGCTGGTGTGGGTGAACCCCGTGGTGGACGGGCACGACCGCAGCGTGCTGGATGCGTTGCTGCGCGACGTGAGCGCCGCGGGCGTGTTCGTGAGCGCCCACCCGGACGTGATCCTGGCCCTGGGCACCAAGGAGGTGCTCTACACCACGCGCGAGATCGGCTGGGGCTGCGACACCCACCTGTACAGAAGCCTCGAGCAGATGCGCCGCGAGCTGCCCACCCGGCTCGCGGCAGGCGGGGCGCGGGTGCTGAAGCAGTACCGGGGCAACGGCGGCGCCGGCGTGTGGAAGGTGGAGCCCGCGGCGCACTCCGGGGATGCACGCGGAGGTGGGCATGGCGGCATGCCCGTGCGGGTGCGCCACGCCCAGCGGGGCAGCGTCGAGGAGACGATCCCCCTGGATCGCTTTCTCCACCTGTGCGAGCGGTACTTCGAAGGCGGCGGGCGGATGGTGGACCAGGCGTGGCAGCCGCGGCTGCCGGAAGGGATGGTGCGCTGCTACCTGGTGCACGGCGCCGTCGTGGGCTTCGGACACCAGGCGGTCAACGCCCTGTACCCCGCGCCGCCCGGCGCGCCGCCCGAGGACGCCCCCGCGCCCGGGCCGCGGCTGTACCACCCGCCGGACCTGGCGCCGTTCCAGGGGCTGAAGGCCCTGCTGGAACGCGACTGGGTGCCGGCGGCGCAGCGCCTCCTGGGCATCGACACGCAACGCCTGCCGCTGTTGTGGGACTGCGACTTCCTGCTCGGGCCGAAGACGGCCGCCGGCGACGACACCTACGTGCTGTGCGAGATCAACGTGAGCAGCGTGGCGCCGTTCCCGGACTCGGCAGTGGCGCCCCTGGCCGACGCGGCGATCGCCCGGGCGCGGGCGGCGCGGCGCGCGCGGGGAGGAATCCCGGCCTGATCGGCGCCGGCACGCGGCGCCGGCCGGTCATCCGTCGTGGACCTCCCGGCTGTCCGCCGGTGCCTGCTCCCGGTCGGACATGCCGTAGTCCCTGAGCACCGCCGCGATGCGCAGCCGGTAGTCCGCGAAGTACCTGCCGCGCCCGAGGGCCTGGGCCCTGCGGTGCTCCAGCGTGTTGCGCCAGGCCTGCACCGCGGCCTCGCTCTCGAAGAAGCTCAGGGACAGGATCTTGCCCTGCTCGTACAGGCTCTCGAAGCGCTCCACGGAGACGAAGCCATCGATGGACTCCACCAGCCGGCGCATCTCGGCGGCCTGGTCCAGGTAGTCCTGGCGGTGCGCGGCCTTCGGCCACACCTCGAAGATGACGGCGATCATTGCTGCACGAGCGGCGGGTGGGGCGCCGGCGCCAGCATGGTGTGCCCGAGACAGGGGGTGGGCATGGTGGATCTCCCGCGCGTTGACAGGCGTCATGGTACGCCGCGACGATTCGTCGACGTTGCGACGGGGACGAACCATGCCTGCTGCACCCATCGCCGCTGGTCGCCGCCGCTCGCCGGAGCGCGACGCGCGCACCTGCTACGACCACCTGGCGGGGCACCTCGGCGTCGCGCTGCTGGACGGCCTGAGGAGCGGCGGACATCTGGCCGTTGCCGGCACGGGGATCACGCTGTCGCCGTCTGGAGAGGCCCTGGCCGCCAGGCTCGGCATCCACGTGGATGCGATCCGGCAGCAGCGGCGCGCCTTCGCGCGCCTGTGCCTGGACGGGAGCGAGCGCCGTCACCACCTGGCGGGGGGACTGGGCGCGGCCCTCCTGGAACGGTTCCTGGCACGGGGCTGGATCCGCCGCCGGCCCGGCACGCGGGTGGTCACGCTGACGGACGGCGGTCGCAGGGCGTTCCGGCGCGAGCTCGGGATCGCGCTCGAGGACCTGCGCGGGATCCGGGAGCCGTGAGCGGCCGCGTCCCGCGCCCCGGTACCGGGTGCCGACCCGACAGCGCGCCGATTGCAGCGGCCACGCCCGGCAGCGATTGGTCGTGACGCACACGCTCCTGGTCAATGTCGACGTTGACGATCTCGCGAAGGCGGAGGCCTTCTACGGCGAAGCGTTGGGTCTGGAGGCGGGGCGGCGCCTGGGCGATGACGTCGTGGAGCTGGTCGGCGCCTCGTCACCGGTCTACCTGCTCCGCAAGCCCGCCGGGAGCGCCGCCGCCTCCGGCGCGGGCAGGCGCGACTACGCGCGCCACTGGACGCCGGTGCACCTGGACTTCGTCGTGGACGACATCCACGCCGCGGTGGCGCAGGTGCAGGCGGCGGGCGCGCGCCTGGAAGGCGACGTGCGCACCCACCCCTGGGGCCACATCGCGCACATGGCCGATCCGTTCGGCCACGGGCTGTGCCTGATCCAGTTCCTGGGCCGCGGCTACGACGAGATCGTTACCGCGGCGACAGGCCCGGACTGATCCGCCCCACCCGTCGCCCGCGCCCGACCTCCCTGTTTCCCGTTGCGTCCCATGCACGTCAAGCACCTCGGCAAGTCGCCCACCGTCCACCCCACCGCCTGGGTGGCGCCCAACGCGGTGCTGCGCAGCGCCGAGCGCCATCCGCTGACGGTGGGGACAACTGCCTCATCGGGCCCGATGCCCACGTGGCGGGCTGCACCGTGTACGGGCTGGAACGGGCAGACGCGGACATGGTTCCCATCACGCGGCGGCTCTCCGAAGCACTGGGCGCCCACGCGCACGACGAGCAGGCAGGCGACCCGTAACGTGGCCACCCCCACCCATCGAGCACGGGCGGGCATGCCCGGGCCCACGTGAAGCTCTTCTGGACCCCTGCATCGCCGTTCACCCGCAAGGTGTGCGTCGCCGCCCGGGAGCTGGGGCTGTGGGAGCGCATCCAGGTGATCCCCACCGCGTGGCCGCTCACCTGGGGCTACGAGACGGTGCCGTTCACGCCGGGCCTGGCGGAGGCGAACCCGGTGGCGCGCATCCCGACGCTGATCACGGACGACGGCCACGTGCTGGGAGACTCGACCCTGGCGTGCCTGTACCTGAACGAGCGCTCGGACGGCGTCGGGCTGGTGCCGAGCGGGCCGGAACGCTGGCGCATGTGGTCCCTGTACGCGGTGGCCGACGGCGTGATCGAGGCCCAGGTGGCCATGCGCGCCGAGCTGTTGCGGCCCGCGGGCGAGCGCTCGCAGCGCTTCATCGCGAAGCAGCGCGATCGCATCGGCCGCTGCCTGGACGCCCTGGAGGCGCGGGCCGGCGAGCTCGAGGGTCCGCCGGACCTGGCCGGCGTCGCGGCAGCATGCGCGCTCGGCTACCAGCAGTGGCGCGAGTGGCTGGACGACTTCACGCCGGGGCGCCCGCGGCTGGCCGCCTGGTACGCGGAGTTCTCCCGGCGCCCGTCCATGCGCGCCACCGAGCCGCGGGAGACGCCCGAGCGCTGACGGCACGCAGGCCGCCGCGTATAGGATCCTGGACCCGCGCCGCCCGCGAGCGCCGCGGCACAGGTAGCGTTCGCAGGACAGCTCACACACGGGACGCGCCATGACCGCGACGGACGAATCCGCCTCCGAGGCCATCGAGCGCGCGGCGCTCCAGGACCTGCATGCCATGGCGCCCGCACCGGTGCGCACGGCCCTCGGCATCCGCGGCGTGGGCATCGGCACCGCATACGCGTCCGTGGCGGGTGCGCTGCCGGCATCGGCCATCGTCATCAACCGGGTCATCGGCCTCGGCACCGGTGCGCCCGCGCGGGAGCACGACGTACGCGCCATCGTCGATGCCTACGCGGCTGCCGGCGTGGCGCGCTACTTCGTGCACCTGCACCCGCAGGCGCGTCCGCCGGAGCTCACGCGCTGGCTCGGGGCCGCCGGGCTCGAGCGGGCCCGCGGCTGGCAGAAGTTCGAGCGCGGCACGGAGCCGGTGCCCGACGCGTCCACGGACCTGGACGTGCGTGAGGTGGGCCGCGAGCACGGCCCGGCATTCGCGCGCATCGTGTGCGACGCCTTCGACCTGGGCAGCGTGGCCACCGAGTGGCTGTCGCAGCTGCCGGGCCGCGACGGCTGGCGCGTGGTGATGAGCTTCGACGGCGACGTGCCCGCCGGCTGTGGCGCGCTGTTCGTGCGCGGCGACGCGGCATGGACCGACTTCGGCGCCACGGCGGCGGCGTACCGCCGCCGTGGCAGCCAGGGCGCGGTGCTGGCACGGCGCATCGCCCTCGCCCTGGAGCACGGCTGCCGGCGCCTGTTCACCTGCACCGGCGAGGCGGTGCCCGGCGATCCGCAGCACTCCTACTCGAACATCCTCCGTGCCGGCTTCCGCGAGAGCTACGTGCGCGCGAACTACGCCCTGCCCAGGCCGTAGCGACAGGCGTGGCACCGGCCATGGACGTCAAGGTGGTCACCACCAACGCGCGCATCCACGGCCTCACCATGTGGCTCGTCGCCGCGGCGCTGGTCGCCGCGGGCTACTGGCTGTCGGCCAACCGGGTGCTGGACGAGGAGTGGATCGGGCGCGCCGGGTGCCTGATCGTGGTGCTGGGGATCTGGTCGGGCTTCGGCGGCCTGGTGCAGGAGCGCCTGATGCTCAACGGCCTGCGCCTGCGGCGCGAGGTGACCATCCGCGCCATCCGCAGGCGGTTCTGGCGCGACCCGGAGGACTGCGACGCCCGTATCGAGAAGGCGAAGCAGAGCTTCGACGAGCGCGCGGAGAAGCTGCGCCACGAGCTGACCCTGTCGGTGGGCCTGCTCGAGGTGTCGCTGCTGATCACGGGCACGCTGCTGTGGGGCTTCGGTGATCTGGCGCGGCACGTCCTGTAGGCGCCGCCCACGGACCGGGCCGTGCGCCGCCGTGTGTCGGCGTCAGCCCGCCTGGAACCCGCTGCTGCCGCGGAACACGTTGGGCTTGCGGTAGACCGCCAGGATCACGCACCCCTCGTCGCTGCGGGTCTCGTGCTTCGAGTCGGGCTTGCGCCACACGTACTCGCCGGCCCGGGCGATGCCGTCGTGGTCGTAGAAGGACCCCTCCAGCACCAGGCTCTGCTCGATCTCCGGGTGGCGGTGGAAGGGCAGCCGCGCGCCGGGCTCCCACTTGAGCAGGCAGGTCATCTCGCCCTTGTCCCGGTCCTCGTACAGGACCTTGATGGAGATGCCCTCGAACTGGGACGGGCGCCACGCCATGTCCTGGGGCCGCACGTAGGTGGAACCGTTCGGGGTGGACTCCGCGGGGAACGGATCCGCCGCGCCCGCCGTCTTCGCCTGTGTTGCCATGTGCCTCTCCTCGCTGGCCGGTCCCGCGCTCGGTCCGGACGGTGCAACCGGTGGTCTGGAGCCTCCACGCTTCTGCAATCGCGCCCGGCAGCGCCAGCATTCTAGCCTGGCCGCGGCCGGCGGCGGCCGGCGGCGACCAGGCGCACGCGGCAGGCGCCCGCGTCAGGCGTCGTTGCCCTGCCTTGCCGAACGGTCATACGCGTCGCCGCGTTCCCGCGCTGCGACGGGCCCGGACGCGCGGTACCCTCCCGCACTCCTGATGAAGCGCGAGTCAGGGAATGCGCGCCCAAGGAGAGCGAGTCATGGATCCACAGCGTCTTCTCGAGCAATTCCTCGGCACCGGTGACGGACCGACGGAGTCCGGCGCAAGCCGAATCAGTGGCGCAGGCCACGGCGCCGGCGCCGGGCTCGGCGGCATGGCCGGCGGCCTCGCCGCGGGCGGGCTGCTGGGCCTGCTGCTCGGTAGCAAGAAGGCACGCAAGTCCGTGGGCAAGCTCGCCGGCGGGATCGTGGGCTACGGCGGCGCTGCCGCGCTCGGCGCGCTCGGCTATCGCGCCTACCAGCAGTGGCAGGAAAGCCAGCGGGCGTCCGCCGGCGGGGCAGCGGCGCCGGCGCGCGAGGCGGACTTCCTCCCCGACGCGGCTCCGGCCGCCGACGGCAGGCCCTTCGAGCTCGCGCTGGTGATGGCGATGATCGCCGCGGCGAACGCGGACGGGCACATCGGCCCTGACGAGCAGCGCACCATCTTCGACCAGGCAGGCAAGCTCTCCCTCGACGCCGAGGCGAAGGCGTTCATCTTCGACGCCATCTCGAAGCCACCGTCGCTCGGCGAGGTGGCCGGCCTCGCCAGCACCCCGGCGCAGGCAAGCGAGCTCTACCTGGCCTCGCGCCTCGCCATCGACGTGGACCACCCGGCCGAGAGGGCGTACCTCGAGGCGCTGGCTGGCCGGCTGCGGCTGCCGGAGGACCTGGTGGCCCGGCTCGATACGCAGGCCGAGATGGTGGCGTGAGAGGGCACCCCGCCTCGGGGGCCGGCGGAACTCGTGCACCTGGATGACGGCCGCGAAACGCGGCCGGGGGGCAGCGGACCCCCAGACTGCTGTGGAAGGCAGGCAAGGTACCCGGCCACCAAGCGGGCGATCTCGGCCATCGGCCACGGGTTGCGCGAGGAGCTTCGCGCTACCGGGGTGCGGGTGACCCTGGTAGAGCCGGGCATTGTCGACACGCCTTTCTTCGACGACGCCAAGCCGGACGCGCTGCGCGACGAGGACGTGGTCCGGGCCGTGCTCCATGCCCTGGAGCAGCCGCCGTCGGTGGACGTGCACGAGCTGGTCGTCCTGCCGACGCCGCCGCTGGAGTCCTGACGCGCTCCGGCGCGCGGCGCGTGACGTTACAGCAACCCGGCGCGGGCCAGGTGTGTTCGGCTATCGCGCGTCGTCGCCTGTGCACCTCGCGCTTAGCGGGTAGGATGAATGATTGAACGGTGCACCGACGCATGTCCCGGGCTTCAGCGACCGGGGTCCCGCCAGACCGGGGACCACACGCCAGCCGGCGAGCGGTCCGGGCCCGCGAGACGGGGCGACGAGGCCATGGTCAAAAAGTTCGACATTCACCGCGACGAGCTGAAGGAGCGGCACACCAGCCACTGGGACTGGGACTTCATGAGCGCGCAGGAGTACGAGCTGGAAATGACACGGCTGCGGGACGCGCGCCGCGAGGCGGCGCGGGCGCGGCGGGGCCGGCTGGTTCGATTCGGCGCGGCCGCGGTGGTGGTCGCGAGCGTCGCGGCCGGAGCGGTCATCGGCCTGTCGTGAGCTGAAGCATCCCTTTCGCGACGATACCTCCCACGGCCTGTTCGCCCCGAACACGCGCCATCGGCGCCCCGTCTTGCCCACATCACCGCCCGCTCCCGCGTGCGAGGGCGCCCGCGAACCCGGGTCGGCGCCAACGTGCGCCCAGATGAGCCGGGCGCAGCGGCTGCTGCCTGAGTGTTCGACATCGACATCGGCCGCTGCGTGCGCTGCGACGCGGCATGGTGCCGCGCCGGAGGTCCCTGGCCACCGGCCGCCTCCGCGGCTGCGGGCGGCGCGCGTCGCTCTAGAAGCCCCTGGCCAGCGCGATGTCGAACTGGCCCCGCCGTGCCGCCCCGTCGTTCTCCAGATCGATCGCCAGCGTGGACTTGTGCCCGGCCCAGGGGTCGCCGGCGAGGAAGGGGTCGCCCTTGAAGTACAGCTGCGTCGTGAGCGGCACGTGCAGAGACTCCATGACCCGGAAGTGGATGTGCGCCGGGCGCGTGAGGCCGGCGTACTTCTCCAGTCCCGGCAGGTCGGGCGGCACCGGGTACCGCCCAGGCATGACGGTCTCGATGGCGTACTGCCCCTGCGCGTCGGTGACGAGCATCCCGCGCAGGTGAAAGGTGCCGGTGTCGGTGAAGTTGCCGGGCTTGGCGGTGTCGTACACGCCAGTGTGGTTCGCCTGCCACACCTCGATCAGTGCGCCCGGTAGCGGGGTGGTGCAGTCGGCGCTGAACACCGTGCCGGTGATGGAGAGCCGGGCGCCGGGCTCGTCCGGACCCGCCAGGCGCGCCTGGAACGGCGCGCCGAAGCGGTAGAACGGACCGACGATATCGGGCTCGGTGACGCGGCACTCCCGGGCGGCCAGGGCGGCGGGGCCGGCCAGCAGGCCGCCTCCAAGCACCGCCGCGCTGCGCTGCAGGAACTTGCGGCGTGGTATGTCCGAAGACGCGAAGGCAGCGGAACGCCTGTTCATGGGATTGCTCCTGTCGAGTTGGATGGCGCTTGCCTGCGGGCCCCGTGTCCGGTGCGTCGCGGGACGCACCGGGGCGCCTCGAGGCGGCAGATTGGACCAGAAAACTGGCGGAACTTCTTGACCGCCCGTCGGGACAAGGCCGCGCCGGGCACCGCCGCCGCGCCTGCCTGGTTCAGACCCCCAGGTGCCGCGCGAGCAGCTCGGGTTGTCCACGCAGGCTGTCGCAGCTGCCCTCGAACACGACCCGTCCCTTGACCAGGATCACGTTGCGATCGCTGATGTCCATGACCGCAGCATGGTTTCTGTCCACGATCACGGTGGCGATGCCGGTCTCGCGAATCAGCCGGATCACGCGCCAGACCTCGCGCCGGACCAGGGGCGCGAGCCCCTCCGTAGCCTCGTCGAGGAACAGCAGGTCCGGGTTGGTCAGCAGTGCCCGCCCGATGGTGAGCATCTGCTGCTCGCCCCCCGAGAGCTGCCCGCCGCCATGGTCGAGCCGCCGCGCGAGCTGCGGAAACGTCTCGAGAACGCGCTCGTAGGTCCAGTCGCGACGCCCATCGACTCCGGCGCGGGCCGCCATGATCAGATTCTCCCGCACGTTCAGGTTGGGAAAGATGCCGCGACCCTCGGGCACGTAGGCGATGCCCTGCTGGGCGATGACATGAGGTCGAGCGCCAGTGATGGGCGTACCGAGGACTCGCACCTCGCCGTGGCGGGGCGGGACCAGTCCGAGCAGGCTACGGATGAGCGTGGACTTCCCCATCCCGTTGCGGCCCATGAGCCCCAGCGTCTCCCCACGGCGGACCACGAAGTCCACGCCGTGAAGGACATGGCTGGCCCCGTAGTAGGTGTGCAGTTCCCGCCCTTCCAGGACGACGTCACTCATGGTCGTTCTCGCCGTGGCCGAGATAGACCTGCTGCACCCGGGCGCTGGCACGGATCTGCGCTGGCCGACCGCGTTCGAGCACCTCGCCGTCGACCATCACCGTCACCACGTCGGCCACCGCGAACACCGCGTCCATGTCGTGCTCCACCAGCAGGATCGCGTGGTGGGGCGTCAACGACTTCAGCAGGTCCAGCATCCGTTCCGCCTCCTCGGCGCCCATCCCGGCGAGCGGCTCGTCCAGCAGGAGCACCAGCGGATCGGTCGCGAGGACCATGGCGATCTCGAGCTGTCGTTGCTCGCCATGACTCAGGGCCGAGGCCGTGGCGCTGGCCCGCGCTGCCAGGCCGGCGTGCTCCAGCGCCTGCCGGGCCCGGTCGCAGACGCGCCGGAACCGTAGCGCATCGGAGAAGATCCGCAGCGGGTGGGGCTCGCGTGACTGTGCGGCGAGGCGGCAGTTCTCGAACACGGTGAACCCCGGGAAGATGTTCGTCTTCTGGTAGCTTCGCCCGATGCCGCGCCGCGAGCGCTCGTCCGCGGCGAGCTTCGAGATATCCCGGCCCTCCAGCTCGATGCTGCCCGCGGATACCGCCACCTCGCCGGACAGAAGGTTGATCAGCGTCGACTTCCCCGCGCCGTTGGGTCCGACCACCGCGTGCAGGCGGTCGCGCTCGAGGCAGATCGACACGTCGCGGTTTGCCGCGAGGCCACCGTAGAAGCGGGTCAGGCCCCGCGCCACCAGCACCGGGTCTGACGGCGGCAACGCCTCGTGGGCTGCGTGCTCAGCGCGGCTCGACATCGGCAGGTTCGGACTCGGTACCGAGCAGACGCCGGAACCGCTGCGGTATGCTGGCGAGCCCTCCGGGAAGGAACAGCACGAGGAGGACGATGGCCGCGCCCAGCGGGAGCTGCCAGTGCTCCGTCACGGTCGCGAGCAGGTGCTGCAGGAGCACGAAGGCGAACGCGCCCGCGGCGGCGCCGTGGAGCGTTCCCTGCCCCCCCAGGATCACCATCAGCAGCACGTTGCCGGACTCGTGCCAGGAGACGATCTCGGGGTTGACGAAGCCGTACTGGCACGCCGACAGGTAGCCCGCGAGACCCGCCAGCGCGCCTGCCAGGGTGAAGCTCGCGAGCTGGTAGCGGAACACCGGGAAGCCGAGCGCACGCATGCGGTGCACGTTCGCCTTGATCCCCATCAGCGCGTGCCCGAAGGGAGAACGCAGCAGCGTTCGGAGGAGCGCGTAGACGGTGACCATCAGCACCAGCACCAGGTAGTAGAAGTGCGACGTGTCGTCGAGCCGGATGATCTCGAGCCCCGCGAAGGTGACCGTGGGCCGGAAGTAGAGATACACGCCGTCGGAACCGCCCCCCAGCGGCGTGTCGTGAAACACGAAGTAGACCATCTGGGCGAATGCCAGGGTCACCATGATGAAGTAGATCCCGCGGGTTCTCAGCACGAACAGCCCGATGACCAGCGCCGCGAGCGCAGCCGACAGCATGGCCGCTGGCAGCGTCCACCACAGGCTGGCTGCCTGGTACTGCGGAGCGACGAGGATCAGGGCATACGCGGCAACGCCGAAGAACGCCGCGTGCCCGAAGCTCACGAGCCCGGTGAATCCCACCAGCAGGTCCAGGCTCATGGCGAAGATCGCCATGATCATGATCTTCGTCAGGAGCTCGTGGTAGAACTCGGAGGTGACGAGCGGAACCAGGGCGAGCAGTGTCACCGCCGCCACCAGGAACGCCCGCACCGGCCTCGTCGATCTCATGGCCCTGCGCGCCGGGTCAGACCTTCCGGCCGCCACAGCAGGATGGCGGCCATCAGCAGGTAGATGGTGATGCCCGCGAGATCGGGGAACAGCACCTTTCCGAAGGTGTCGGCCAGCCCGATCAGCAGTGCCGCGACGAACGCGCCCCACACGGAGCCGATGCCGCCGATCACCACGACCACGAAGCATATGATCAGCACCTGGCTTCCCATGTTGGGAAAGACCGAGGTCACCGGCGCGGCGAGCATGCCGGCGAACGCGGCGAGGGCAACGCCGAGCGCGAATACCAGCCGGTAGACGAGGCCGATGTTGATCCCGAGCGACTGGACCATCTCCCGGTTCGAGGCCCCCGCGCGGATCATCATGCCCAGGCGGCTACGCTGGATCAGCACGTACATCGCGCCGGCGATGAGCAGGCAGACCGCCGACATCAGCAACCGGTAGACCGGGTAGCTCAAGGTGTCCGTCAGCGGGATCGAATGGTCGAGGAGCCCGGGAATCGGGACGCCGTGCACGTCGTTGCCGACGATGATGCTGCGCAGCTCCTCGAAGATCAGGATGAGGCCGTAGGTGAGCAGGACCTGCTCGAGATGGTCACGGTGATAGAGGTGCCGGAACAGCGCCCACTCCAGCGCTACGCCGAGCGCGATGCTGAGGAAGACGCCGAGCAGGAGCGCCAGCGCGAGGCTGCCGGTCAGCGAGGTCAGGGTGAACGCCATGTAGGCGCCCATCATGTAGAAGCTGCCATGGGCGAGGTTGATGATGCCCATGATGCCGAATGTCAGGGTCAGTCCGCTGGCCACCAGGAACAGCAGCAGGCCGTACTGAACCCCGTTCAGCAGCTGGATGAGAAAGGAGACGAGGTCCATGCCGCATCCGGATGCGCGCGTGTTCCGGACAGCGCGCCCGGGGCGGACGCGGTCCGGCCGGCGCGCGCCCGCTTACATTCTGCAGCCGCGCGCCGGATCGGCAAGCTTCGCGGCCGCGACGCCGATGACCTTGTTCTGGTTGCCGACGACCTGTCGCAGATAGAAGTCCTGGATCGGATTGTGGGCCTTCGAGAGCGTGAAGGTCCCGCGCGGACTCTCGATGGAGGCGTTCTCCATGGCCTTCACCAGCGCGTCGCGCCTGCTCACGTCCCCGCCCACCGCCTGCAGGCCGGCATGCAGCAGCTGGGCCGCGTCGTAGCCCTGCACCGCGTAGACGTCCGGCTCCTCTCCGTAGGCCTTGCGATAGGCGGCACGGAACGCCCTGTCCTTCGGTATGTCGAGTCCGTCGGCGTAATGCAGCGCCGTCAGCAGGCCCTGCGCCGCGTCGCCCTGCGCGTCCAGGGTGCCCTCGGTGAGGAATCCGAGACCGTACAGCGGGATGCGGTCCTTCAGCCCCGCAGCGGCGTAGTCCTTGACGAACTTCACCGCGCCACCGCCGGCGAAGAAGACGTAGACCGCGTCCGGCTTCAGGGCGGCGATCTCCGTGAGGTAGGACTGGAACTCCACGTGCGGAAACGGCAGGTACATCTCCTTCAGCACCTCGCCGCCGGCGTTCTCGAAGGCCTCCTTGAAGCCGCGCACCGACTGCTCCCCGAAGGAGTACTTCCAGGTCAGGGTCACGACCTTCCTGTGCCCGCGGTCCGCGACGACCTTGCCGGTGGCGTAGGAGGGTTGCCACGCGGAGAACGACGTGCGGAAGACGTTCGGCGCGCACAGCGGGCCGGTAAGCTCGTCGGCGCCCGCGTTGGGGATCACCAGCAGGGCGCCGGTGTCGCGGGCGACCTTGTACATCGCCAGCGCGACCCCGGAGTGGACCGTGCCCACCAGCACGTCCACCTTGTCGCGCTTCACCAGCAGGCTCGCGTTCTCCGGGCCCTTGGCCGGGTTGGATTCGTCGTCCACGGTGAAGTACTCGACCCGGGCACCTCCCAGCTGGCCGCCGTTCTCGTCGACGGCGAGCTTGAAGCCGTTGGTGATGGCGTCGCCCAGCCTCGCGTAGGTGCCGGTGTAGGGCAGCATCAGTCCGACCTTCAGCCTGTTCTGCGCCAGTGCCGGCGTGGCCGCGAGCGCCGTGGCGCCCAGCAGATACGCGAGCGTGAGGGCCAGGCGTGTCATTACAGTCTCCTCGTAGGTTGCCTGTCGGCGTAGGTTGCCTGTCGGCGTTAGTGACCCGGTCTCCGGGCCGAGGACTGTAGAGCAAACGGACGGATCGCGGGTGTTTCGGGGCGACCGCCACATTCCATGGCGCGGCGGAGTCCGTCCTCGACCGGGACGACGCCCCGATCGGGGACGCCCGCACGCTGCGGCAGGTGGTGCTGCAGGTCCCGGTCGAGAGCGAAGAGCGAGCGCTCTGGACCCGCGCTGACGGGGCCCGTATCCGCCACCGGCGTTGCAGAGCGCCGGTGCCCGATCCGCGCGAGCGGGCGTGCTTTGGGGCGCCGTGCCACTGGACTCGTGGTGCCGAGTCCACCCATGCTAGCGGCCGGACCTGCCCGGAGACGAGGCACTGAAGCCAGGGACGCGACGAGCATCGGGATGAGGCGTGAACGGCCCCCCGGCGGTCGTCGTCCGTGAGGGGCGGTCCGCGCGGGACCAGATCGGGAGCAGGAGCATGCCAGTCGTCGAGTTCTCCAAGCGCCGGGGTGTCGGCCTGATCCGGGTCGACAACCCACCCATCAACGCCCTTTCCCAGGAGGTCCGTTCCGGGATCAACGAGGCGGTGACGGGCGGAATTGCGGACCCGGACGTGTCCGCGATGGTGATCCTATGCGCAGGCCGCACCTTCATCGCCGGCGCCGACATCCGCGAGTTCGGAAAGCCGCCCGTCGATCCGTCGCTGCCCGAGGTGATCGAGTGCATCGAGAATTCGCCGAAGCCGGTGATCGCGGCGCTGCACGGCACCGCGCTGGGCGGGGGGTTCGAGCTGGCCCTGGGTTGCCACTACCGCATCGCCGCGCCTGGCGCGCGGGTCGGCCTGCCCGAGGTGAAGCTCGGTCTGCGCCCCGGCGCCGGGGGCACCCAGCGGCTGCCGCGACTGGTGGGTGTGGAGAAGACCTTGAAGATGATCGTCGAGGGCGATCCGGTGCCGGCCGACGAGGCGCTCGCGGCGGGCGCGCTCGACGAGATCGTGGAAGGCGATCTCGAGCGCGCCGCGCTGGAGTTCGCGGCGCGGGTGGTCGCGCGGCGCAGGCCCCTGCGCCGCGTGTCGGAGCTCGACCTGCCCGCGGTCGATCCCGCGGTCTTCGACGAGTTTGAAAAGTCCATCCGCCGCAAGCGGCGCGGGTTCCTGGCGCCGTTCCACTGCATCAAGGCCGTGCGGGCCGCCACGGAGATGCCGTTCGAGGAAGGACTCGCCTATGCGCGGGGCCTGTTCCAGGAGCTTGTGGCGTCGCCCCAGTCCCGGGCACAGCGCCACGTGTTCTTCGCGGAGCGCGCGGCGGCGAAGATCGCGGATCTGCCTCCGGACACGCCGACCCGCAGCGTCGAATCGGTGGGAGTGATCGGCGCGGGGACGATGGGCGGAGGCATCGCCATGTGCTTCGCCAATGCCGGCATACCGGTCACGATGCTGGAGACCAGCCAGGAGAACCTGGACCGGGGGCTGGGCGTCGTCCGCAAGAACTACGAGCGCAGCGTGTCCCGGGGCAGCCTGACGCAGGCCGAGATGGATGCGCGCCTCGGGCTCATCGCCACCTCGCTCTCGCATGACGATCTGCGCCAGGCAGACCTGGTCATCGAGGCGGCGTTCGAGGACATCGACGTGAAGGGCGACGTGTTCTCGAAGCTCGACGCGGTCTGCAAGCAAGGTGCCATCCTTGCCTCCAACACCTCCTACCTGGACATCGACGCGATCGCCGCCTTCACCCGCCGTCCGCAAGACGTCGTCGGCATGCACTTCTTCAGCCCCGCCAACGTGATGAGGCTGCTGGAGAACGTGCGCGGCGCGAAGACCGCGCCGGACGTGCTGGCGACCGCCCAGGGCGTCGGCAAGACCATCGGCAAGGTGCCCGTGCTGGTGGGCTCGTGTCACGGCTTCGTCGGCAACCGGATGCTCTCCAAGCGCACGCGAGAGGCGTATTTCCTGCTCGAGGAAGGCGCCCTGCCCCAGCAGGTGGACCGGGTGTTCCAGGATTTCGGCTTTCCCATGGGGCCCTTTGCCATGGCGGATCTCGCGGGTCTCGACGTGGGGTGGCGCAACCGCAAGGCGAACCTCCAGAAGCTGACCCGGCGCGAGCAGGCGTGCAACATCCTGGACCAGCTCTGCGAGCAGGGGCGTTTCGGTCAGAAGACGAAGGCCGGGTTCTACCGCTACGACGATCAGCGTAAGGCCACGCCGGATTCCGACATCGAGAATCTGATCGTCGAGCATTCCGCCGCGCGCGGCATCGATCGGCGCGAGATCACCGACGAGGAGATCCTGGAGCGCTGCCTGTACGTGATGATCAACGAGGGTGCGAAGATCCTCGAGGAGGGGATCGCCTCGCGAGCATCGGACATCGACCTGGTGTGGATTCACGGCTACGGCTTCCCGGCGTACCGGGGCGGGCCCATGTACCACGCCGACGAGGTGGGTCTGTCGGCGGTGCACGAGGCGCTGCTGAAGTATGCGAGGCAGTGCGGTCACGAGTACTGGCAGCCGTCGGCCCTCCTGGAGCGGCTCGCGAAGGAAGGCAGGGGTTTCAGCGAGGCGGGCTGACAGGGCCCCTGAGAGACATTCGGGTTCACGCGCCGGCACCGCTGCGCGAGCCGGGCGGCGTTTCGAGGCCGAGCTCCGTGTCACGGGACATGGCTCATGGAGTCACGTTTCGCTGGACTTGTCGTGGCAAGGTCTCGCATCCTGGTCCCCGGGCCCGCCCTGGAGACGTGGCCGTGAACCGCGACCCCCTTCGCCCCGTCACCGCCGAGGAGATCCGCCGCTACCGGGAGGACGGCATCGTGGTGCTGCGCGGGCTGTTCGACCCGGCATGGGTCGAGCACCTGCGCCCGCTGGTGGACCAGGACATGGCGGCTCCCGGGCCGCTGCACCTGGAGCTCGAGAAGAAGCGGGACGCGGAAGGCGGCGGCCGGTTCTTCTTCGACACCTTCCTGTGGCCGCGCATCCCGGGCTTCGCCGAGTTCGTGCGATCGAGCCCCGCGGCGGCCATCGTGGGGGCGCTCATGGGGTCGTCGAAGGTGAACGTGTTCTTCGACCAGCTCCTCATCAAGGAGCCGGGCACCGCCGAGCGCACGCCGTGGCACCACGATCTGCCCTACTGGCCCATCGAGGGCGAGCAGGTGTGCACCCTGTGGCTCGCCCTCGATCGCGTCACCGCGGACAGCGGCGCGGTGGAGTACCTGCGCGGCTCCCACCGCTGGGGCGAGCGCTACAGCCCGCCGGCCTTCGCCGGCGACGACCGCTACAAGACCGAGTACGGCCCGGTGCCGGACTTCGAGTCCCGCCGCGACGAGCTGGACATCCTCCAGTTCGAGCTGGAGCCCGGCGACTGCACCGTGCACCACGCGCTGCTGGTGCACGCGGCGCCGGGCAACGCCCGCGCCGACCGCCGCCGCCGTGCCTACGTCACCCGCTGGGCCGGCGACGGCGTGGTCTACGCCCCGCGGCCGAACATCATGCCGATCCTGGAGGACCCGGGAATCCCGGCCGGTGCGCCGCTGGACTCGGAGCTGTGGCCGGTGGTGTGGCGGGCCGGCTGACGTGGCGCAGCGATATACCCGGGCGAGCCGCGCGAGCGTATCCGCGTTGCGGAATTCAAGCGACTGCGTCCCGCTTGATTTCGCTTGATTTGCTGCCTGTATCTCAATGGGCTGGACGACGTGGACCGGGACGTGCTGCACGCGCTGCTCGATCGCGCGCTGGCCGACCTGCGCCAGATGGACCCCAGTCGATAGGAGAGCACGATGGCCGATACGACCGACAAGGCCGCCCGCTTCGCGGCCCTGCACCAGCGTGACGGCGTGTTCGTCATGCCGAACCCCTGGGATGCGGCCAGCGCCCGCGCCCTGAGCGCGCTGGGCTTCGAGGCGCTGGCCACCACCAGCTCCGGCTTCGCTATCCAGATCGGCGCGCGGGACGGCCGGCGGGCCGTGGACCGGGGCACGGCCCTGGCCAACTGCCGCGCCATCTGCGAGGCCACCGACCTGCCCGTGAACGGGGACCTGGAGAACTGCTACGCGGACGCGCCCGAGGAGGCCGCCACGACCATCTCCCTGGCGGCGGAGGCGGGCCTTTCGGGCTGCTCCATCGAGGACTGGTCCTGCGACCCGGACGTGGGCATCTACGACTTCGAGCTGGCCGTGGAGCGGGTGCAGGCCGCGACGGAGGCGGCCCGCGGGCTGCCGCACCCGTTCACCTTGACGGCGCGGGCCGAGAACCTGATCCGCAACCGCCCGGACCTGGACGACACCATCCGCCGCCTGCAGGCCTACGAGCAGGCCGGCGCCGACGTGCTCTATGCGCCGGGCATTGCCGACCTGGACATGCTGCGCACGGTGCTGGACGCCATCCGCAAGCCTTTCAACCTGCTGATCAGCTCCGGCAACCACCACATGACCGTGGCCGACGCGCGAGAGGCAGGCGTGAAGCGCATCAGCGTGGGCGGCGCCCTGGCCCGGGCCGCCGCCACCGGCTTCCTGAACGCGGCGCGGGAGATCGCGCAGCAGGGCACCTTCCACTACGGGGCAGGGCTGGCGGGAGGCAAGGACCTGGACGTGTTCCTCGGGCCTTCGTGAGGGTCGGGTTGGCGCTCGTCGTGGGGGGCATGGCGGCGACACCGGTACGCGAGACCAGGTGACCGGTCCGTGCGCACGTGAGTGAGCCACGCCGCGGTGCGCCCGGCAGCTTCGGACTCGGGCTGCTGTTCGGCACCATCTACTTCATCCAGGGGATCGGCGAGCCCACCGAGGGGCTGATCGCGCAGCCGGTGCGGTCCATGCTCTCCAACTGGGGGCACTCCGCCGGGGAGATCGCCGCCTTCGCCGCGGTGCTCTCGGTGCCCTGGGTGCTCAAGCCCCTCTACGGCCTGCTCACCGACTTCGTGCCCATCCTCGGCTCGCACCGGCGCGCGTACCTCCTGATCTGCGGCGCCGCGGCGACGCTGGGCCTCGGGTACCTCTACCTGGATGCGCCGGTGCCGGGCGCGCACCACCGGCTGCTCCTGATCCTGCTGGTGCCCACGGTGGCCATCGCCTTCTCCGACGTGGTCGCCGACGCCCTGATGGTGGAGACGGGCAAGCCCCGCGGCCTCACCGGACAGCTCCAGGCGGTGCAGTGGGCCTGCCTCTACGGCGCGACCATCGTCACCGGCGCGCTGGGCGGCTACCTGAGCCAGCACGGGCGCCAGGACCTGGGGTTCCTGATCTGTGCCGCGGCGACCCTCGGCACGGTGCTGCTCGCGGTGCTGGTGGTGCGCGAGGCGCCGCGCCCGCGGCCCGCCCGCGGGGTCCGGCCGGCGCTCGCGGCCCTGCTCGGTACGCTGCGCACGCCGGCGATCATCGCGGTCGCCGCCTTCCTGTTCCTGTGGAACTTCAACCCCTTCTCCACCGCGGTGCTCTACGTCCACATGACGCGCGAGCTCGGCTACTCGGAGCAGTTCTACGGCAACACCGTGTCGGTGCTGTCCATCGCCGCCGTCGCCGCCAGCGTCGCCTACGGCCTGTACTGCCGCCGCGTGGCGTTCCGGCGGCTGGTGCACGCGGCCATCGCCGCCGGCGTCGTGAGCACGCTCGCCTACCTGGCCATGCACGACGAGTTCTCGGCGATGGCGGTCACCGTGGCGGTCGGCGTCGCCTACATGACCGGCACCCTGGTGCAGCTCGACCTGGCGGCCCGGGTGTGCCCGGACGAGACCGCGGGCACCACCTTCGCGCTGCTGATGGCGGTGTCGAACCTGGGGCTCGCCCTGTCCACCGGGATCGGCGGCGCCCTCTACGACCGCTTCGGCGCCGCCTACGGTGCCGCCGCGGCGTTCCAGCTCCTGATCGCCGTTGGCGCAGGGTGCACCGCGCTGTGCTGGCTGCTGGTCCCCGTGCTGCACCGGCACGCCCTGCGCTTCGCGCCCCAGGCCGCCACCGGGAACTGAGACGCTTTCCATCCCCGTCCGCGACAGCGGGGAGAGGCTCGCGTTCTCTCCCTCTCCCCCGCCTGCGGGGAGAGGCTCGCTTTTCCCCCTCTCCCCGCCTGCGGGGGCGGCTCGCTTTTTCTCCCTCTCCCCGCTTGCGGGGAGAGGGTCGGGGTGAGGGGCAGGAAGCCATCTTCGCAATCTGCCAGACTGAGTCATGCGCATTCGCCCGGAAGAATTCGACGATCGGGCAGCGGTGCGCGCCGTCAACGAGGCAGCCTTCAGAGGCTCGGCCGAGGCAGACCTGGTGGAGGCCTTGCGCGACGGTTCAGAAGCAGCAATCGCACTCGTGGCCGAGGCAGATGATGGAATCGTCGGCCACATCGTCTTCTCGCCCGTTGCCCTTTCCGATGCGGGCGGAATCCGCCTCGTGGGCCTGGGCCCGATGGCCGTGATCCCCAGGTACCAGAGACGGGGGATTGGTTCCGCTCTCGTGCGGGAGGGGTTGGATCGTTGCGTTCGCGAGGGCTACAGCGGGGTCGTCGTATTGGGACATCCCGGGTACTACCCCCGGTTCGGCTTCGTGCCCGCCTCCCGATACGGGATCAGCTCCGAGTACGATGTCCCGGATGAGGTGTTCATGGTGCTGGAGCTTCGCGCCGGATCATTGGCGCGACACTCGGGTCGGGTAACCTACAGCGAGGCTTTCCGCAGCGTCTAGTCGCGTGGAGTGCTCGTGCTTCACGGGCCGGGCCGCTGCACGGGTCCTGGGCGGCCCACGCCCGCCATCCGACTGCGGCTACCGACATGCTGGTCGAAATTCGCCAGACGATGCAACGCCCCGGGGAACCGCTCCGCCGCTGGTTCACGGATGAGCGCATGGATCTGATCACATGGACCGACGAGGATCAGATCGTCGGATTCCAGCTCACGTACGACAAACCGCGCAACGAGAAGGTGCTGAGCTGGAATAAGGAAACCGGCTTCCTGCATGCAGGAATCGATGATGGCGACAGGCCCGGGAGGCACAAGGGCTCGCCGCTGATGGTCATGGACGGGATCTTCGAGTTCTGGCGGATACTCGGCGACTTCGAGTCGAGAGCCGAGCACATGGACCCGTCGGTCGCAGAGTTCGTTTCGGACCGTATCAAGCGATTCGCGCAATGAGACCCGACCACCACATCGAAATGGCGCCACTACGTGGCTATGCTTGTTCACCGCCGAGGGATCCGGGAGCGCGCACATGCGAGACAGTCCCCCCGTCCAGTACATGGACGCCGTCACCCGGCGCTACGCCGCGCTGGGCTACCGTCCCTACGCCTGGTACCGGGCGGACTCGCCGCCCGCCTTCCGGGCGCTCCCGAAGCCCGTGCGCGAGAGCCGGCTGGGGGTGCTGACCACGGCGGGCACCTACGTGGCCGGCCAGGTGGCGTACCACTACAAGGACGACACCTCGGTGCGGGCGATCCCCGGGGACACGCCCGTCCACCGGCTGCGCTTCGCCCACATCACCGAGAACTACCTGGAGGACCCGCGGCGGGATCCGAACTGCATCGTGCCCATGGAGGCGCTGCGTGCCGCGGAGGCGGACGGGGTTATCGGCGCGCTGGCGCCGGAGCTGCTGTCGTGCATGGGCGGCATCTACTCTCAGCGCCGGGTGCGCGAGGAGCTGATCCCGCGGGTGGAGGCGCACTTCCAGGCGCAGCAGGCGGACCTGGCGCTCCTCGTCCCCATGTGACCGGTGTGCCATCAGACCGTGTGTCTGATCGCACGTCACCTGGAGGCCCGCGGCCTGCCGACCCTCGTCCTCGGCAGCGCGCGGGACATCCTGGCCGCGGGGCGGGCGCCCCGGGCCGTGTTCGTGGACTACCCGCTGGGGCACAGCGCCGGGCGGCCCTTCGATCCCGCGGATCAGCGTGCGGTGCTCCGCGCGGCGCTGCGGGGCTTCGAGGCCATCAGCGGACCCGGCGGGATCCTGGATCTGGATCACCGCTGGCCGGAGGATGGTGACTGGAAAGCGGCGGCGGTGGACCCTGGGCGCGGCGACACGCGCCAGCCCCGGGACACCACGCCGCGCTACCAGAGCGAGGCGGACCGGCGCCTGGCCGAGGCCGCCGGGGCGGTGGTGCCGGACTGACCATGCCGAAGATCATCACCCCCGATCAGTTCCTGGACCTGCTGCGCCCGGGGCTCAAGGTCTTCATCCAGGGCTGCACCGCGGAGCCGCCGACCCTCGTCGAGGCGCTGCGCGGGGCGCCGGAGGCCAGCCGCGGGGTCGAGTACCTGGGCGTGCCGCTGCCCGGCTACAACCGCCTGGATCCGGCGGGCCTGCACCCCGAGGCGCGCATGACCACGTTCTTCATGACCCCGGAGCTCCGGCGCTCGAAGGCCGCGGACCGCATCCGCTTCATCCCGCTGCACTACTCCGGCATCTACCGTTATCTGCGGGGGATGCCGGACCTGGACATGATGCTGGTGCAGGCGGCCGCCGGCGACCGGGACGGAACATGCTCCTTCGGGCTGACCTCCGAGCACGCACCGGGGGCGCTGGCGAGCGCGCGCACGGTGGTGGTGGAGATGAACGCGGCCGTACCCTTCACCCGTTGCGTGCCGCCGCTGCCGCTGGATCGCATCGACTACATCGTGGAGAGCGACCGGGCGCCGCCGGAGTTCCCGTCGCCCGAGCTCGACGATCAGGCGCTGGCCATCGGGCGCCACGCCGCATCGGTGATCCGCGACGGCGACGTGCTTCAGATCGGCATCGGCCGCCTGCAGTCCGCGGCCATGCGGGCGCTGTCGAGTCACCGGGATCTCGGCTTCCACTCGGGGCTCATCTCCGACGAGACCCTGGACCTGGTGGAGGCGGGTGCGCTCACCGGGGCGCGCAAGAGCCGGGATCCGGGACTCATCGTGAGCGGCGCGGTGTTCGGCTCCGCGCGCCTGCACGCGTTCGCCACGGATCCGAGCGTCGTGCTGCACGGCGTGGGCTACACCCACGAGGTGCCCGTCATCGCCTCCATCGACAACTTCGTGTCCATCAACGCCTGCATGCAGGTGGACCTGTTCGGGCAGGTGATCGCGGATCACGTCAACGGGCGCCAGATCAGCGCACCGGGGGGCTTCGGCGATTTCCAGCGCGGCGCGCGCCTGTCCCAGGGGGGACGGTCCATCGTGCTGATGGCCGCCGCCTCGGCGGACGGGTCGGTGAGCAACGTCATCCCCTGCCTGCCTGCCGCCTCGGTGATCACCGGCACGCGGGCGGACACGGATCTCGTCGTCACCGAGCACGGGGTCGCGGATCTCCGCCACAAGGACGTGGATCAGAAGGCCGAGGCCCTGATCGCGGTGGCGGCGCCGCAGTACAGGGAGTCCCTGGCGCGCGACTGGCGCGAGCTGCGCTGACGCCGCGCGGGGTCACCCGCGGGACGTCGGGTGAAGGGGTGTCACGCGCGCGTCTCGCACCACGGCCGGTGAACGGCATCCGTGTTCGGATATGGCCGGTCCGGTGCGGGTCGGGGAGACCGTCGGCTGCAGGGATGCGGCCGTCGAGCGTACATGGACGTATTCACAGCGGGTCTCCGCGGCCCGTACCGGGCCGGCCGCCCCTGGGGAAGCCGTCAATCGATCACCAATCCGGTGAGCGGGGCCGCAGAATACCGCCCCGGCACCTCGCTCCCTGAGGTTCTCATGAGCGTCCTCATCGCCGGCGGAACCGGCTTCATCGGACTCAACCTGGCGGAGGCCTGTCTCGCCGCCGGGCAGGACGTGGTGCTGCTGGACCGGGCGCCGCCGCCTGCGCAGGCGGCGGAGGCCTTCGACGCGCTGCCGGCCCGCTGGACCCACGCCGCCGTGGACGTCACCGACGAGTCCGCGGTGGCGGCGGTGTTCCGGGACACGACCGTGTCCCAGGTCTACCACGCCGCGGCCATCACCTCCGGCGCCGCCCGCGAGCGCGCGCATCCCGAGCGGGTGGTCGCCGTCAACCTGCTGGGCCTCACCCACGTCATCAAGGCTGCCGCCGCCCACCGCGTGCGCCGGCTGATCAACGTGGGCTCCGGTGCCGCCTACGGCGACGGGGGCCTCGCCCGCCACGGCGCGGTGGCGCCCCTGGACGAGGCCACCGCATGGCCGCGGCCGACCACCCTCTACGGCGTCACCAAGCTGGCAGCCGAGGGCGTCACCCGCCGCCTCGCGGACCTCACCGGTCTCGACGCGCTCAGCGTGCGCCTCGCCATCATCTTCGGACCCTGGGAGCGGGACACCGGCGCCCGGGACACCCTGAGCGCGCCCATGCAGCTGGCGATCCGGGCGCTGCGCGGGGAGCCCGCACTCCTCCCCCGACGCGACGCGCGGGACTGGACCTACAGCCGCGACGTGGCGCACGCGCTGCGCGCGCTGATGGCGGCGCCGCGTCCGCGCCACGACCTGTACCATGTGAGCGCCGGGCGGACCTGCTCGGCGCTGGACTGGGGCGCGGCGCTGGCAGCCCACTTCCCGGGCTTCGTGTGCCGGCTCGCCGGCGCCGGCGAGACGCCCACCGTGGAGCTGCACGGCGAGGACGACCGGCTGGTCATGTCGCCACGGCGGCTGGCGGAGGACGTCGGCCACGCGGTCCCGGGCGACCTGGCGGCCACGACGGCGGACTTCGCACGGTGGATGCGGCGCTGGCCCGGCTACTGGTCACGAGCGAACGGTTGAGACAGGCCGGCTCGCCACACGTTGCCGGCCGTGCGGGACCATGCCCGGCACATGGGCGCAAATCCCGGGATTGGCGCGCCGCCGGACCTGGCAGCTCACTCGCGCCACGCCCGGCCCTTCCAGACGGCATAGATGGCCGGGAACACGATCAGCACCATGAAGAGCGCCGAGGCGATGCCGCCCACCATGGGCGCCGCGATGCGCTTCATGACGTCGGCGCCGGTGCCCGAGCTCCACAGGATCGGCACCAGGCCCAGCAGCAGCACCATGCCGGTCATGAGCTTGGGCCGGATCCGCCGCGCGGCCCCTTCGACGATGGCGTCGACGAAGTCCGCCCACGTGTTCAGCCGGTTCTGCGCCAGCCGGTCCCGGAACGCGAGCCGCAGGTAGAGCAGCATCAGCACGCCGAGCTCGGCGTCGAGGCCGGCGAGCGCGATCATGCCCACCCACACGGCGACGCTCAGGTTGTACTCGAGCAGGTACAGCAGCCACACGGAGCCGATGAGCGAGAAGGGCACCGTGAGCAGGATCACCAGCGCCTCCACCGTGGAGCGGCTGTTCAGGTAGAGCATGAAGAACACGATGAACAGGGTCACGGGCACGACGATGCGCAGCTTCTCCTTGGCCCGCTCGAAGTACTTGAACTGGCCGGCCCACTCCAGCCGGTAACCGGGCGGCAGGGGCACCTGCTCGGCCACCACCGCGCGCGCCAGCTCCACGTAGTCCGCGATGCCGATGTCGCTCTTCACGTCCACGAACACGAAGCCCGCGAGCTGGGCGTTCTCGTTGCGCAGCATGGGCGGCCCGGTGCGGAACTCGAGCCGGGCGAGCTGGGCGAGCGGCACCTGGGCCCCGGTCGGCGTGGGCACCAGCACCCGCTGCAGCGCCTGCGGATCCTCGCGATACTCGCGCGCGTAGCGCACGTTGATGCCGTAGCGCTCGCGCCCCTCCACCGTCTCGGCCACCACCTGGCCGCCCACGGCGGCCAGGATCACGTCCTCCACGTCGGCGACGGTGAGCCCGTGGCGGGCGATGGCGACGCGGTCGATGTCGAAGTCCAGGAAGTAGCCCCCGCCCACGCGCTCGGCGAAGGCGCTGCGGGTGAACGGGCGCGTGCGCGCATCGTCCATCAGCGCGCGCTCGATCTGCACGCCCACCTCCTCGATGCGGGCGAGATCCTCGCCGTACACCTTGATCCCCAGCGGGCTGCGGATCCCGGT
>JBFHNV010000001.1:0-119910 GCA_041593595.1 Gammaproteobacteria bacterium | reverse complement strand
TGGGTCGGCATGGGCAGGGCGAAGAAGCCGACGGTGTTGATGCCGAGCTTCTCGATGAGCTCGTCGTAGAGCTCCTTGCCGCCGCCGCGGTGGATCCACGCGAGACCGAGATGCGCGTCTTGCCCGAACACCGGCCCGGTGCCGAACAGGGAGGCCACCTTGCTCTTGCCGTACCAGTACACGGTGACGCCGTGGCCGCCGTCGAGCACGCCCTTGTGCACCGCGTCCTGAACCTGGAACGGCTTCACCACCGAGCCGGCCACCAGGTAGTCGATCTTCAGGCGCCCGCCGGTCATGGCGTTGACCCGGTCCACGTACTCCACGGCCATGTCGTTGAAGATGTCCTTCGCGCCCCACGCGCCCTGCATCTTGAGGGTCACGGTCTGTGCCCTCGACACCATCGGGAAGCCGATGGTGGCGGCGCCGGCGGCGCCGGCGGCGCCCGCCTTCAGGAACCTGCGCCGGCTGGGGTTCTTCTTCTTCTCACTCATGGTGGTTACCTCCTCGGGATGGCGAATCTCAGGTGGATGCCGCCCGCGCGGCGCGCGGGCGGCGGCTCGGCCGCCGGGGTATCGGATCGCGTGACGGCGGCTGTCGTCGGGTGCCGCCTCGATGGCCCGGGACATCCGGACGGAGGGTCAGGCCCAGCGCGAGCGCTTGCGGCCACGCGACGGTCATGCGGCGACCTCCCCTCGTGCGGGCCGGTCCGGTCGCGGGCCGGCCGCGTGGTGCTGTGGCGGGATCGCCGCGCACGGCTCTTGTCGGCTGCTGCCCAGTCTATTGGCGGCGGCTGTCATGTCAATTTCTCCGAAATCGTTTTTTGCGATGCGGAAAAAGGCGCCGGTGCGCGGCCTGGAGGATCCGGCGTCCCGGCCGATACACGGACACGAGCCCGTTCGCCGTGGGGGCGAGCCATGCAACAGCCAGGGCCGGTCACCGCACCTGGCGCGCCAGGACCCGCCGTCGCTGCCGGCACCGCCGGCGGCGGCGCGGTGCGCGCCTGGGCCGTGGGCCAGGTGCTGGCGGCCCAGGTGCTGGAGGCGGGCGCGGCGGGCACCGCCGTCCTCGCGGTGGGCACCCAGCGCATCCACGCCCACAGCCAGGTGCCGCTGCACCGGGGCCAGACGCTGACCCTGCAGGTGGCCGAGTCCGACCCGCACACGGTCCTGAGGGTCCTGGCCGGCACCACCCCGGAGAGCGATTCGGCGCTGGCCGCACGGGTCCTGCGGGCGGCGTTGCCGGCGTCACGGCCCCTGGGGCAGGCGCTGGCCACCCTGCAGCACCTGACCACCGTGCCGCGGCCTGCCGCCGGCGGTGCGCCGGAAGTGCGCGCCCTGATGTCGGACCTGGTGGCGTCCCTGCCCACGGCGACGGATGCCTCGGATCCGGCCCGTCTGGCCGCCATGGTGCGAAGCTCCGGGCTCTTCCAGGAGGCCCTGCAGGCTCGCGCGCGCAACGGCGGCGGCGCGGGCGCCCCCGGCGCGGCCCCGGCTGCGGGGCACGCCGCCCCCGGTGCGGATCTGAAGGCCCGGCTCGGCGCCGTGGCGGAGGCGGTGGCGCGGGCCGCCGGTCGCGATGGCGGCGACGGCGCGCTCCTGCGCCAGGCGGACGCGGCGGTCACGGGTGCCGTGGCGCGCATCGAGGCCAACCAGGCCGCCAGCGTGCGCGCCTCCGGAGGCGACACGCTGCTGTGGCAGGTGGACCTGCCCCTCAGCGGCGAACGGGGGCCTTCCGATTTGCGACTGCGCATCGCCCGCGAGCCGCGCGGCGGCGGCGCGGACCTGGCGGAGTCCTGGACCGCCGAGCTGGTGATGGAGCCGCCGGGCCTCGAGCCGGTGCACGCCCGGGTGAGCCTGAGCGGCGGTCGCGTGTACACCCTGTTCACCAGCGCCGGCGGCGAGACGCTGGCGCGCTTGCAGGCCCAGGCGCCGCTGCTGGAGACGCTGCTCGAGGCGGTGGATCTGCACTGCGGCGGCGTGCGCTGCCGGCGCGGGCCCCTGCCGTCGGACGATGCCGCCGCCACCGGTGGCGGCCTGGTTTCGGAGCGCGCCTGATGGCGAACGACGACGATCGCTCCGAGCGCGCGGTGGCCCTCGCCTGGGACGGCAGTGGAGCGCCGCGGGTGACTGCCAGCGGCAGCGGCGAGACCGCCCGGCGCATCGTGGAGATCGCCCGCGAGCACCGGGTGCCCACCCGCAGCGACGACGACCTGGCCGCATTCCTCGCGAAGGTCCCGCTGGGCGACGAGATACCGGAGGCGCTCTACCTGGCGGTGGCCCAGGTGCTGGCCTTCGCCTGGCAGGTGTCCGGCCGCGCGCCGCCCGATCGCGTGTCAGTGGGACTGCGCGAGGCCGAGCCGCGCGAGGAGTGAGGCGGCGTCCGGCTGCGCGCGAACGAGCGCCAGCTTGTCGCGTCGCGCCAGCGTCTTCACCCGGCGCTCCGCCCGCAGCGCCGTGCCGCGCGCCCCCAGGCACACCCGGTAGAGGAGGGTCAGCGGCCCGCGGGCGCGCAGGCAGCGCGCGCCGCGGGAGGCACCCCGGGCGTGCTCCGCGAGGCGCCGCTCAACGTCGGTGGTGATGCCGGTGTAGAGGGCCCCGTCGCCGCGGCGCAGCACGTACAGGTGCCAGGCGGCGGAAGGGGCCCGACGCGTCGACTGCGCAGGCGGCGACATTCAGCCGTAGCGCACGTAGCGTCGCCCGTGGCGGTGGGTGAAGGTGGGCCGGCGATGCGGGTGGCGCTCGTGCTCCAGCACCTCCTCCAGGTGGTCGATGAAGAAGGCCTGCACGTCGGCCAGCGGCAGGCCGCGCGCCTCGGCGAGTGGCAACCAGGCGACGTCCTCCAGCTCGCCGTCGCCACCGATGCGGCCGCGGGCGTGACGGGCGTCGGCGAGGAAGAAGCGGGCGTGGAACCGGATCGGCAGCCGGGCGGGGGTGATGGCGCGGCCGGTGATCTCCAGGCACGCCAGGTGAGGCGCGAGACCCGCCGTGCGCCAGTGTGCCCAGTCCGGGTGCTCGCCGGGGTCTCCCGGCGCCGCCACCATCAGCCCGGTCTCCTCGCAGGTCTCGCGCACCGCGGTCACCGCCATGGCGCGGGCCCGCGCGGCGCTGCCGCCGACGCGCAGCAGGTCCGTCACGTGGGGCGAGAGCTGGCTGGCCGGGCGCACCTGCCCATCCCCCGGATCCACCGCGCCACCCGGGAACACGTACACGCCGGGCATGAAGCGCGATGCCTGCGGGCGGCGTCCCATGAGCACCTCACGGTGACGGCCGCGGGTGCGGTACAGGATCAGGCTCGCGGCGTCGCGGGGCCGCGCGGGCCGTCGCCGCGGCGGGTCCGCCCCGGTGCCCGTCACACCGGCACGGCCCGCTCGGCGGGCGGCAGGATGGTGGTGCGCTTCATGAGGCGCTGCTCGCGCGGGTCGAACTCGCCGCGCCGGTGCATGGTGGAGGCGTTGTCCCACATCAGGGCGTCGCCCGGGCGCCAGCGGTGCTCGTACACGAACTCGGGTCGCGTGCACCAGGCGAACAGCTCGTCCAGCAGCGCGCGGCTCTCGTCCTCGGGCAGGTCGCAGATGCGCGGTGTCATGCCCGGGTCCACGTACAGCGCCTTGCGCCCGGTCTCCGGGTGGGTGCGCACCACCGGATGCGTCACGTCCGGTGTCGCCCGCGCCTGGGCGTCGCTGGTGGGCTCGCTCCAGGTGCCGTTGAAGTAGGCGTAGGAGTGCACGGCCCGCAGCCCTTCCAGGCGCCGCTTCATGGCCGGCGGGAGCGCCTCGTAGGCGCCGGCCAGATCCGCGAAGCAGGTGTTGCCGCCGCCCGCCGGCAGGGTCACCGCGTACAGCAGCGAGCCCAGCGCCGGGCGCGGCAGGTAGCTCTGGTCGTGGTGCCAGCCCACCTCGTGATCCCCGAGGATCCCCACCGGCCGTCCGTTGTCGTGCACGTTGGACACCAGCAGCAGCTCGGGGTGGTCTCTAGACAGGTACTCTCGCCGCACGTGGATCTCGAGCTTCCCGAAGCGTGCGCTGAAGCGCACGATGTCGGACTCGTCGAGGCGCTGGCCGCGGAACAGGATCACGCCGTGCTCCGCCCAGGCGCGGCGGATGGCGGCGATGGTGGCCGCGTCGTGGTCGGTGTCGAGATCGATGCCCCGGATCTCGGCGCCGAAGGGTTGCAGGGGACGGATCTCGATCGACGACATGGCGAGCGCGCGGGTGGGCCGGTCCCTGCATCATAGCGAAACGCGACGGGAGCCGGCAGGAGCGAGCTGCCGCGCAGCGGTGGGGTCGGCGCGGTGACGCCAACGGTGCGCGGCATCGCGTTCATGGTGGCGGGCAGCGCGCTGCTCACCGCCAACGACGCGGTCACCAAGTGGCTGTGTGCCGACTATCCCGTTGCCCAGGTGTGGTGCCTGCGGGCGGTGTCGGTGCCGCTGCTGATCCTGGCGCTCGCGCCGCGCTACGGCGGCCTGCGCTGCCTGCGTCCGCGCAACTGGCGCGGCCAGCTCATGCGCGCTGCCACCTTCGTCGCCGCCACCGGGTTCATCGTATGGGGGCTGTCCTTGCTGCCCCTGGTGGACATGGAGGCCATCGTGTTCGCGAGCCCGGTGTTCATCGTGGTGCTGTCCATCGTGATGCTGGGCGAGCGCGTGGGCCTGCACCGATGGCTCGGGGTGCTGGCGGGGTTCGCCGGGATCCTTCTGATCCTCAAGCCCGGCACCGGCGTGTTCGGGATCGGGGCGATGGTGGCGCTGGCCGCTGCCGCCACGAGCGCGCTGCGCGACATCGTCACCCGCCGCCTGGGCGCCACCGAGCACCCGCTGGCCATCCTCAACGTGTCCAACGCGGCAGTTCTGGCGATCGGGTTCGCCATCGCGCCCTTCGCCGGCTGGCAGGCGGTGGATGCCCTGGGCTGGGCGCTGCTCGCGCTGAACGGGCTGTTCAACGGCACCGCCCACCTGCTCATCATCGAGTCCTTGCGCGTGGCCGAGGCCTCGGCAGTGGCGCCTTACAAGTACACGGCGCTGCTGTGGAGCGTGGTGTTCAGCGTCACCCTGTTCGCCGAGGTGCCCGACGCCCTCACCGTTGCCGGCGCGTTGCTGGTGGTGGCGAGCGGCCTGTACATTCTGCGCCGGGAGCAGCGCGCCGCCCGGGCGGCGCGCTGACCCACCAGGCGTGGATTGCGCGTCGCGCACCTCGCCCCCTGCCACGGCTCGTGCCCGGCGCCTGCGCCGTCCATGGAACACCGACATGCACGCACACGACGACTATCGCCTGCTGCACGAGTTCTACAAGGCCGCGCGGGCGAAGCTCGAGGACGGGCCGTGGGACTACCTGCGCGGCGGGGCGGAGACCGAGACCACCTTCCTGCGCAACCGCGCGGCGCTGGACGCGCTGGCGTTCCGCCCGCGGGTGCTGCGCGACGTGGAGCACGTGGACACCTCCACCAGCCTGCTGGGCCACCGGCTGCGCATCCCGGTGGTGCTCGCGCCCATCGGCTCGCTGCAGGACTTCGACCCGCAAGGCGGGGCGGCGGCGGCGCGGGCCGCCAACGGCTTCGGCGTGATGAAGATGATGAGCTGGGGCAGTCACCCGGGGCTGGAGGCCGTGGGGGCGTGCTGCGAAGGGCCGAAGCTCTACCAGCTCTACGTGCGCGGCGACCCGGACTGGGTGGACGACCACGTGCGCCGTGCCATGGACGCGGGCTACGTGGGCTTCTGCGTCACGGTGGATCTGGACTACTACTCCAAGCGCGAGCGCGACATCGCCAAGCGCTACGTCACCACGGCGCGGCGCATCGGCGGCAAGGACGAGCACCACCAGCGCCGCTTCAACTGGAACGACGTGGATCGCATCAAGTCGCGCTTCGACACGCCCCTCATCATCAAGGGCATCGCCACCGCCGAGGACGCGCGCCTGGCGGTGGAGCACGGCGTGGACGTGGTGTACGTGTCGAACCACGGCGGGCGTCAGCTCGACCATGGCCGGGGCGCGCTGGACGTGCTGCCGGAGGTGGTGGACGCGGTGCGCGGCAAGGCGCAGGTCATGGTGGACGGCGGCTTCCTGCGGGGCACCGACGTGGTCAAGGCAGTGGCCCTCGGCGCCGACGCGGTGGGCATGGGTCGCATGTACGGCTTCGCGCTGGCCGCCGACGGCGAGCGCGGTGTCACCCGCCTGCTGGAGATCCTGGAGGACGAGATCCGCGCCTGCCTGGGCATGCTGGGGGTGACGGCCTTCGGCCAGCTGGACGCGAGCTACCTGTATCCCGGCGAGCGCCGGGTGCTGCCGCCGGGCTACGCCAGCGCCTTCCCGCTGCTCGGGGAAGGGTATTAGCCCGACGGCGGCAGCGCCGCCCGGCCGACTCCCCTTCGGCGAGTTCGTCGCGCTGGTGGCGATGATGGTGTCGCTGACGGCACTGTCCATCGACGCCATCCTGCCGGCGCTCCCGGACATCGCCCGTGATCTGGCGGTGACCGACGGCAACGACCGCCAGCTCGTGGTGATGGCGCTGATCCTGGGCCTCGGCGCCGGTCAGCTGGTGTACGGGCCCCTGTCCGACAGCATCGGGCGCCGGCCCGCGATCCTCTCCGGCTTCGCGCTGTTCCTGGCGGGCTGCCTGCTGTCGCTGTTCGCGACCAGCTTCCAGTGGATGCTGGCGGGACGCGTGCTGCAGGGCATGGGCGCCGCGGGGCCGCGCATCGTGACCGTGGCCCTGGTGCGCGATCAGTACGAGGGTCGGGCCATGGCCCGGGTCATGTCCATCGTGATGGCGGTGTTCATCATGGTGCCGGCGCTGGCGCCCGCCCTGGGCCAGGGGATCCTGATGCTGGCCCACTGGCGCGCGGTGTTCGGGTGCATGTTCGCGTTCGCCGTGGTGGCCTGCCTCTGGTTCGCGCTGCGCCAGCCGGAGACCCTGGACCCGCGCAACCGCTCGCCGTTCGCGCTGCGCCAGGTGCTGCGCGCGGCGCGGGAGGTGTGCGCCATCCGGGCGACGCTGGGATACACCCTGGCGGCCGGCTTCGCGTTCGCCGCGCTGCTCGGCTACCTGGGCTCGGCGCAGCAGGTGTTCCAGGAAGTCTACGGTGCAGGCGCGCGGTTTCCCCTGTACTTCGGCGTGCTGGCCCTGGCCATCGGCGGCGCCTCTCTCACCAACGCGCGGCTGGTGATGCGCATGGGCATGCGGCGCCTGTGTCGCGCGGCGGCCGCCTCGCTGGCGGCGCTGGCCGGTGCGTTCTGGCTGGCGGCCTTCGCGCAGGGCGGCGTGCCGCCCCTGTGGGCCTTCATGGCCTGCTTCATGGCCGCGTTCTTCTGCATCGGCGTCCTCTTCGGCAACCTCAATGCCCTGGCCATGGAGCCCCTGGGCCGGCAGGCCGGCGTGGGCGCCGCGGTGGTGGGCACTCTGTCCACCCTGGTCTCGGTGCTCATCGGCGGGCTCATCGGCCTGGCCTACGACGGCACGGTGCTGCCCCTGGTGGGCGGATTCGCCGTGCTGGCGCTGGCCGCGCTGGCGGCCATGCGCTGGGCCGACGGGGGCGGGCGTTGAGGACTGTCGTGGCTGGCCCGGTCACCGGCGGGCGCCGCCGGGGCGAGCGGCCAGGCTCTCGCGATACCGGACCGTCACCGCGCGGCGCGTCTCACTCGGCGTCCGGCTGGTTCTCCGGTGCCGCCCGCACGAAGGCCGGAATTGCCTCCAGGCGTCGCGATACCGCGGTGAGGGTGGGGTACGGCGTGAGGTCCACCTGGCGTCGGCGGGCGTTGTAGACCTGGGGCACCAGGCAGCAATCGGCCAGGGTCAGGGCATCGCCGAAGCAGTACTCGCCCGCGGTGGATTCCAGCCGCGTTTCCAGTGCCGTGAATCCCAGCGCCACCCAGTGCCGGTACCAGTCGTCCCGGTCCTCGTCGGCGATGCTGTACGCACGCTTCAGATGCCGCAGCACGCGCAGGTTGTCGAGGGGATGGATGTCACAGGCGATGTCCTGGCAGAAGGCGCGCACGTGCGCGCGACGACCGGGGTCGGCAGGGAGCAGGCGCGGTACCGGGTGGGTCTCGTCCAGGTACTCGAGGATGGCCAGCGACTGGCTCAGCACCAGGCCGGCGTCCTCCAGCGTCGGCACCAGCGCCGTGGGGTTGAGCGCCAGGTACCCCTCGCGGTGCTGCTCGCCGCCCCCGCGCAGGAGGTGCACCGGGGCGGACTCGTAGTCGAGACCCTTGATCGCCAGCGCGATCCGGACGCGGTAGGCCGCGGACGAGCGCCAGTAGGTGTGCAGCTTCACGTCAGCCTCGGAACGCGGGCGCGCGCCGGATGGTGCCGGCCGCCTCGCCGAAGCCGATGGATGCGAACCCGTCCGCCGTGCAGCGGCCGCGCTGGATCGCCTGGTCGCCGTCCTCCAGGAACAGCCGGGTCTCGCCGCCCGGGAGCTGGATGGGCGACGTTCCGCCGCCGGTCAGCTCGAGCAGCGAGCCGCGCGTATCCGGTGTGGGTCCGGACAGGGTGCCGGTGCCCAGCAGATCCCCGGGCGCGAGGTTGCAGCCGTTGGACGCCTGATGGGTCACGATCTGGGCCGCGGTCCAGAAGGAATGCCGGAAGCTGCTGCGCGTGATCCTGACCGGCGCGAGGCGTCGCGACCGCATCCGCGCGGTGCGCAGGCAGATGTCCGTCTCGATGGCGTAGCCGCCCGCGCGCTGGTCGGCGGCGTCGTGGAGATACGGCAGGGGCGCGGGCCGATCGGGACCGCGTTCGAAGGCGGCGCAGCGAAACGGCGCCAGCGCCTCCAGCGTGACGATCCACGGCGAGATGGTGGTGGCGAAGCTCTTGGCGAGGAACGGGCCCAGGGGCTGGTACTCCCACGCCTGGATGTCGCGGGCCGACCAGTCGTTGAGCAGCACCACGCCGAACACGTGATCCAGCGCCCGTGCGATGCGGATCGGCTTGCCGAGCCGGGTCCCGGGTCCCACCACCAGCCCCAGCTCCAGCTCGAAGTCGAGCCGCCGGCTCGGGCCGAAGGTGGGTTCCCGCGCATCGGGTGCCCGGGTCTGCCCGTTGGGCCGCACCACGGGAGTTCCTGACACCACCACCGAGGACGCGCGGCCGTGGTAGCCGACGGGCACCCACTGGTAGTTGGGCAGCAGGGGGTTGTCCGGGCGGAAGATGCGCCCCACCGCCTCGGCGTGATGGATGCCGGAGTAGAAGTCGCTGTAGTCGCCGATGGTGACGGGCAGCGAAAGCTCCGCGCGCCCCATGGGCGTGAGGTACCTGGCGATGCGCTTCGCCCGGCGCCGGTCGGTGAGCGCACGGGACAGGGCCGTGCGCAGCGCCCGCCAGGTGGGACGGCCGGCGGCGGCGAGCCGGCTCAGGCTCTCGTAGGACGCCACCGCGGCCAGGTCGAGGACCTGATTGCCGATGGCGACCCCCGGGCGAGGCGGGCGCTTCTCGCCCTTGCGGCGGAACATGCCGAAGGGGAGGTTCTGCACCGGGAACTCGCAGTCCGGGTCGTTCGCAGTGTCGACCCAGCTCCGGCGCTCGGGATCGTGCGACTCGTCGAGGCGACCCGTCATGGACGTGTTCCGGTACGCCCGATGCACGCGCTCACGGCTCGCCCCGGAAGTGCTTGCGCAGCCCCTGCCAGCACTCGTGGTAGCGCCGCTGGAGCTGCGGACTGTCCAGCGCGAACCGGGTCGGGCAGATGATGGCTCGGGTCTCGAACATGAACGCCATGGTGTCCCGGATGTAGTCCGGCTGGGTGAGGTCCGCCCGGCTCGCCTTCTCGAAGGTCTCCGCGTCGGGACCGTGCCCGGTCATGCAGTTGTGGAGGCTGGCCCCGCCCGGCGCGAAGCCCTCGGCCTTGGCATCGTAGGCGCCGTGGACGAGGCCCATGAACTCGCTGGCCACGTTGCGGTGGAACCACGGGGGGCGGAACGTGTCCTGCATCGCGAGCGTGCGCGGCGGGAAGATCACGAAGTCGATGTCATCCACGCCCGGGGTGTCGCTCGTTGACTGCAGCACCAGGAAGATGGAGGGGTCCGGGTGGTCGTAGCTGATGGAGCCGATGACGTTGAAGCGCCGCAGGTCGTACTTGTACGGCGCGCAGTTGCCGTGCCAGGCCACCACGTCCAGCGGCGAGTGGTCCATCTGCGCCGTCCACAGCCGGCCCCCGAACTTCGCGATCAGCTCGAAGCGGCCCTCGCGGTCCTCGAAGCTCGCCTCCGGCGTGAGGAAGTCGCGCGGATTGGCGAGCCCGTTGGAGCCGATGGGGCCGAGGTCGGGCAGCCGGAACGGCGCCCCGTGGTTCTCGCACACGTAGCCCCTCGCGGCGCCATCCGGTAACGCGACCTGGAAGCGCACGCCGCGCGGGATCACCGCGATCTCCTGGGGTTCGATCTCGAGACGCCCGAGCTCGGTGGCGAGGTACAGGCGTCCCTGCTGCGGCACGATCAGCAGCTCGCCGTCCGCGTCGTAGAAATAGCGCTCGGTCATCGACCGGTTGGCCGCGTAGAGATGGATGCCGCAGGCGGCGTTGCCGGCCCAGGTGATCAGGCCCTGCACGAAGTCGGTGGCCTCGTCGGGGATGGGCAGCGGGTCCCAGCGCAGCTGGTTCGGAGGCGTGGGCACCTCGCCGAGATCGCTCACGAGGTGGCCCTGACCCGTGGGCTCGAAGGGACGGTGCATGGCGGCCGGGCGAATGCGGTAGAGCCAGCTGCGGCGATTGGCGCCGCGCGGCGCCGTGAACGCCGTGCCCGACAGCTGCTCGGTGTACAGGCCGTAGGGCGCACGCTGCGGCGAGTTCCGCCCCACCGGGAGCGCGCCGGGCAGCGCTTCCGTCGCGAACTCGTTGCCGAATCCCGACTGGTAGCACAGGGGGGCGTCGCTCATGTGTCCTCCTTGAGCACGCCGCGGCGGATCTGGTCTCGCTCCAGCGACTCGAACAGCGCCTTGAAGTTGCCCTCGCCGAAGCCCTCGTCGCCCTTGCGCTGGATGAACTCGAAGAACACCGGGCCGAGCAGCGTTTCGGAGAAGATCTGGAGCAGCAGCCGCGGAGCGCCGCCGTCGCTGCTGCCGTCGAGCAGAATCCCCCTTTCGCGCAAAGCGTCCACGTCCTCGCCGTGCCCCGGCACTCGCTCCTCGAGCATCTCGTAGTAGGTGGCAGGCGGCGGGGACATCAGCGGGACGCCCGCGCCGCGCAGACTGTCGATGCTCGCGATCAGGTCGTCGCTCAGGAGCGCGATGTGCTGGATGCCCTCGCCGTTGTACCGCATGAGGAACTCCTCGATCTGGCCGGTCGTGCCCGAAGCCTCCTCGTTCAGGGGAATGCGGATCTTGCCGTCCGGGGCCGTCATGGCCCGGGAGGTGAGACCCGTGTACTCGCCCTTGATGTCGAAATGGCGGATCTCGCGGAAGTTGAACAGCCGCTCGTAGAACCGCGCCCAGTAGGCCATGCGGCCGCGGTACACGTTGTGCGTGAGGTGATCGATCACCTTCAGGCCGTGGCCCGCCGGGTGCGGGTCCACGCCGTCGACGAACTCGAAGTCGATGTCGTAGATGGACCGGCCTTCCTCATACCGGTCGATGAGGTACAGCGGCGCGCCGCCGATGCCCTTGATCGCCGGCAGGCGCAGCTCCATCGGGCCGGTCGGGAGCTCCACCGGCTGGGCGCCCAGCTCGAGGGCGCGGGCATAGGCATGGTGTGAGTCGCGCACCCGGAAGGCCATGCCGCAGGCCGACGGCCCGTGCTCGGCGGCGAAGTAGGAGGCCACGCTCTTCGGCTCCCGGTTGACGACGAAGTTGATCGCGCCCTGCCGGTAGAGATCCACGTCCTTCGAACGGTGCCTGGCCACCCGGGTGAAGCCGAGCTTCTCGAAGATCGGCTCCAGGACTCCGGCTTCGGGCGAGGCGAACTCCACGAACTCGAAGCCCGCGAGTCCCATCGGATTCTCGAACAGATCAGCCATGTGGATTCACCTGCCGCTCATGTGTTCTTCGCAGTCGGTGACTGGATGAGCACGACGGCGTCGGCCCGCGCACCGGCTGCGATGCGCTCCATCAGGACCATCGTCGGAATCCGGCGGACGTCCGGATCCGCCGCAGTGGTGGCGACGAACGTGGGCAGCAGATGTCTCGTGAGCGCGACCTCCACCGCCCGCGCGCTCTTGATCGATGGCTTCATGTCAGCGTCGCGCTCGATTCCCTCGACCCGTGCCTGCACCGGGCCGGCGGCGCCGTGGAGCCGGGGCCCGCGATGCCCTGACATGATAGCCGCGCGAGGCCGCGGGCCCGGGTGGATCGCGCCGTCCCCCGTGTGACCCCGGCCCCGCGACGCACCGCCCTGGGCCATAATCGGCCCGTGACCGATCTTCTGGCCCATCCCGCCGCCCAGAGCGTGGCGCTGCCCGTGACGGTGGCGGTGGTGCTGCTGACCGTGTTCCACGCGGGCGGTGCGCGCCATCACGGTGCCGCCGCGGTGACCGCCGCGGTGATGGTTTCGGCGCTGGTCACGCTGGGCCTGAGCGAGTGGCCGCCGCGCACGGGGATGCACAAGGTGCCCTGGCTGTTGGCGGCGGGGCTCGCGGCGGGCGTGGTGCTGGACCTCCTTTCGGCCGGCCGCGGCGTGCGCTTCGCGGGCGCCGTCGCCTTCGTCGCCGCGGCGCTGGCGTGGCTCGCCTGGCCGCAGCGCGCCGGCGCAGGAGCGGTGGTCCTGGTCCTCGCCGCCCTCGGGCTCGCCGCCGCACTGCTGGTGCTGGTGCGGCTCGCCCGTCACGAGGAGGCGCCGGCGCCCGCCGCGGTGATGCTGCTGGTGGCGGCGGCGGCGCTGGCGGTGGTGGCCTTCGAGTCCGGCTCGCTGTCCATCGCGCAGCTCTGTGCCGCCCTGGCGGCGGCGAGCGGCGTGCTCGCCCTCTGGTCACTGCTGATCGCCGGCGGTGCGTTCGGCGCCTCCGGCGTGCTGGGCGCCGGCGGCGCGCTGGTGGTGCTGGGCACCGCCACGGCGCTGCTCACCGACGTGCCACTGCCGGCCCTGGCCGTGCTCCTGGTCGTGTTCTTCGCGGACGTCCCGCCGGCCCGCTACCGGCTCACGGGCTTCGCGCAGGCGCTGGCGGTGGGCGCGCTGGCGCTGCTGCCGGCGGCAGGCGCGGTGGCGTTGACCGTGTGGCTGCGGGTGTCCACCGGCCCCTACTACCAGTGACGCGCTGATGCCGGCCGGCTACTGGCGCGATTGCAGCTGCGCCGACTTCCCGCCAGCCGATCCCGAACGTGCCGTGGCCCTGCTGCCGGTGTCCGCCGTGGAGCAGCACGGGCCGCACCTGCCGCTGGCCACCGACGCGGTGATCGGCGAGGGCGTGGTGACGCGGCTGCTGGAGCGGGGTGTCGGCGACGTCACGCTGCTGGTGCTGCCGGCCATGGAGGTGGGCGACAGCGTGGAGCACACGGGGTTCCCGGGCACGCTCTGCATCGACGCGCGCACCCTGCTGGATGCCTGGCTGGACGTGGGCCGCAGCGTCGCGCGGGCCGGGGTGCGCAAGCTGGTGCTGTTCAACAGTCACGGCGGCAACGGCCCGCTGGTGGATCTCGCGGCGGTGCGCCTGCGCGCGCAGTGCGCGATGCTGGTGGCGCGTGCCGCCAGCTACCGCCTCGGCGTCCCGCCGGATCTCTTCGCCGCCGACGAGCTGGCCCACGGCCTGCACGGCGGCGAGGTGGAGACGTCGCTCATGCTGCACCTGCGCCCGGACCTGGTGCGGCGCGAGGCGCTCGCGGACTTCGACTCCCTGGCGGCACGCTGGGCCCGGGAGGGCCGCACGCTGGGGGTGGAGCGCCCGGCAGGCGTCGGCTGGATGGCCCAGGACCTCAACCCCGCCGGCGCCTGCGGCAACGCCGCCGCGGCGGACGCCACGCGCGGCGCGAAGCTCCTGGACCACCTGGCGTCGCAGCTGCTCGCCGTGGTGCGCGAGCTGGCCGACACGCCACTATCGACGTTGCGCAATCGCGGTGCCTGACGCCAGGGGGTTCAACCACAGAGGCACGGAGGGCACCGAGAAGAAAGACGAACAGGGAAGCCTGGATCTCGTGCTCCGACCGGCGATCAGCGCGGAGCCGCGAGAGCTCGAAGGACATGTTCGTGACATTCGAGCGAGCTCGTCCAGCCGCGCTCAGGACAGCGAAGATGCCGGGTCACTCGCACCGCCGTTGTGCTCACTGTGCGGTCGTGGTCGCCCTTTCGGATCTTCTCTGCGTCCTGTGTGCCTCTGTGGTTCCTTCCCCACGCCTTCGAACCGCGGAGCAGCGCTTCCGCACGAAGCGGCGTCAGTCGTCGACCAGGTCATGCCCCGCGCGGCGGGCCTTGGCGTCCAGGTAGCGCTCGTTGTGCCCGGTGCGCTCACCGGTGATGGGCTCGCGGGACTCGACCGCGATCCCCTCGCGCGCCAGCACCTCCACCTTGTGGGGGTTGTTGGTGAGCAGCCGGATACGGGTCACGCCCAGGTCGCGCAGCATTGCTGCCGCCTCGGTAAAGCTGCGCTCGTCGGGGCCGAAACCCAGGCGCTCGTCCGCGTCGAAGGTGTCCAGGCCCGCGTCCTGCAGGGCGTAGGCCCGCAGCTTGTTGGCAAGCCCGATGCCGCGCCCTTCCTGATCCAGGTACAGCAGCACCCCGCCGCCGCGCTCGCTCATCCGCCGCACGGCGCCGCGCAGCTGATCGCCGCAGTCGCAGCGCAGGGAAGCCAGCACGTCGCCGGTGAGGCACGCGGAGTGCACTCGCACCGGCACCGTGGCGCCGTTGCCGCGCACGTCGCCCACGACGATGGCCAGGTGCTCGCGGTCGTGGCCGGTGTCGCGATACAGCACCAGCTCGCAGTTCTCCTCGTCGCGCAGCGGCACCCGCGCGCGGGCGATGCGCTCGAGGCTGCGCCCGCCGCCTTCCCGGTAACCCGCCGCCTGGGCTGCCGAGACCTGCAGCAGGGAGTCGTCCAGGGCCGCCGGCTCCGCGGTCACCGCCACCACCGCCGGCACCAGCCGGGCGTGGCGGGCCAGGGTCACCGCCGCGGCCAGGGGCGCCGATGAACCGCCGGCGGGCAGCGCCGCCGGGTGCTCCGGGAGCTCCTCCGCGCCGATCCCCGCGAGGGTGCGCACCGCGTCCAGATCCAGGCCGTCCGGCAATGGCATCGCCAGGGCCTCGCCGGCGCCGCCGCCGAGCCCCAGCGCCCGGGCACGTTCGCCGGAGATGGCGAGCGACATGCGCGCGCCCGCCGCCGCGCGCAGGCGCCGGAAGCCGTCGCGGGTCAGGGTCTCGACGCTCATGGCCAGCACCGGCGCGTCGCCGCCGGTGATCACCACCGCGCGGCCGCGGCGCAGCTCGCCCAGCGCCCGTTCCACTGCCAGCAGATCCCGGTCGCCGTTGAGGGCGCCGGCGCAGGGCGGGGGAGCGGCGGTGTCTCGCTCGCTGGAGGACACGTAGGATGCTTCGCGGTGACTGCCTGACGGCGGAGCACTGTACCGGTAATTGCCGAAACACGCCGGGAGGGTGGTGTGGCGCCATGAGCCAGGCGGTGGACGCGAACCCGCTCTCCCTGGAGCGCGCGTGGGATCTCCTGCGCGCCTGCGCGCGCCTCGCGCGGGAGCCCACGGTGCCGCCGGCGGTGGCGCTGCGGGACGGAGTCCCGCAGCCCGTGGACGCGAGCCATCCCGCTGCGGTGGCGCGCTTCGACGGGCGCGCCGGCTGGCGGGCGGTGCCCGGGTTGCCGCCCCCGATCCGCGACCTGCTGGACCTCTACCTGCCGGTGTGCAGTGCCCGGCCCGGCTACCCGGTGGCCGTGGGCCACCTGGGGCAGAGCCTGGACGGCTGCATCGCCACCCGCGACGGCGATTCCTGCTTCGTGAACGGCCCCGAGAACATCGTCCACCTGCACCGCCTGCGCGCGCTGTGCGACGCGGTGGTGGTGGGTGCGGCGACGGTGCGCGACGACGACCCGAGGCTGACCGCGCGCCACGTGCCCGGGGACAGCCCTCTGCGGGTGGTGATCGATCCGCGCCGGGAGCTGGACCCGTCCCTGGGGGTGTTCACCGACGGCGCCGCCGCCACCCTGGTGGTGTGCGCCCACGGCGCGCCCGCCCACCGGCGCCTGCCGGCCCGGGTGGAGGTGATGGCGGTGGCCGCCGATGCCGGCGGCCACCCGGATCTCGTGGCGGTGCTGGAGGGGCTGCGGGCGCGAGGATGCCACGGGGTGTTCGTGGAGGGCGGCGGAGTCACCGTGTCCCGCTTTCTGGAGGCCGGTTTGCTGGACCGGCTGCAGATCGCGGTGGCGCCGGTGTTCATCGGCCAGGGCCGCGCCGGGGTGCGGCTGCCGCCCAGCGCGAGCATGCGGGAGTGCCTGCGACCGCGGCACCGGATCTTTCGCATGGGCGCCGACGTGCTGTTCGACTGCGATCTGCGGGCGGACGCGGAGGCCGACCCCTCGGGCGCCGGCGACGTACCGCCCGTGTGGGTGCCGTAGTCCCATCCGGCGGCATTCGTGACGGGTTCCAGGCCGGACCCCGGCCATACGACCTGACGGCATCGCGATCCGCCTGCGGTCGGTGGCCTGGGAGCGACGGCGGCGGGAAGGGCGGGCTGCCGGCTCAGGGGCTCGGCAGCGCCAGCAGATCCACGTGGCCCACGGTGATCGCCACGTGGCCGCCGAGGCGTGCGTCCAGCCACTCGCCGGTCCAGCCCGCCGGCCGTGGCCGGTCGCGGGCCGCCACCTCCGCCCACTCGCCCACCAGCTCCTCCGCCAGGCCCGCGTCGGCCGGTCCCAGGCGCCAGTCGCTGTGCGCCTGCACCACCCGGTAGCCGGCGGCGCGCAGCAGCGCCGCCGCGGCGGCAGGCGCACCCGGGCCGAGTGCCGGGCCGAAGCCCTTGTCCGAGAACTGGTGCCGGTTCACCGCGTCGCGCACCCGGGGGTCGTGCCGGTGGAACGGCCGAATTGCCATGCGCCCGTCGTAGGTGAGCGCCAGCAGCACCGCGGCACGGCGCGGCGCGCAGGCGGCCACCAGGCCGGCCAGCCAGTCCCGTGACACCAGGTCTGCCAGGGCCGACGCGGTGACCAGGTGGACGCCGGCCAGCGCCGGCAGGTCTGCGGCGAGATCCTGCTGCGTCCAGGATGCGTGCAGGTGGTCGCCCAGGGACAGCCCGGCGCCGTCCGGCGTCGCCGTGCGCCCGCGGCGGTGGGCCCACGCCGCGAGCTCGTCCGGTAGCGCCGCGAGCAGCGCCGGATCGTGATCCACCAGGCGCCAGCGCTGGGGGACCGGCAGCCGCGGCGCCAGCCAGCGCAGGTTGGCGCCGGTGCCGCAGCCGAGATCCAGCACCGTGAGCGGTGTCCCGGGCGCCAGCCAGGCAGCCAGCATCCTGGCCAGGCCCGGGTGGCGGGCGCGGGCGTCCGCGGGCTCGCGCAGGTCCAGCCAGCCGGCGTCGAAGCCGCTCACGCCGCGGCCACCCCGTCCAGGACCCGGGCCATGGCAGCCGCGGCCTGGGGCCACCCGGGCAGGGCCCGGGCACGGATCCGCGCGCCTGCCGCGAGCTGCCGACGCAGCGCGGGCGAGCCGATCAGCGCGTCCAGCGCGCCCGCCAGCGCCGCCGCGTCGTCCGGCGGCACCAGCAGGGCCGCGGCGTCGCCCACGGTGTCGGCGGCGGCGCCGCCCGCGGTGGTGATCACCGGCAGCCCGCGCGCCACCGCCTCGGCCAGAGCCATACCGTAGCCCTCGAGGCGGGTGGGCAGCACGAAGGCGTCCGCCTCCCGGTAGCAGCGCTCCAGGGCCTCGCCGTCCACTTCGCCCAGCAGGTGAACGCGATCCGCCAGACCCGCGTGGGCCACCGCAGCGCGCAGGGCCGCGGCGGTGTGCCGGGAGCGGGTGAGGCTGCCGGCGCAGGTGAGGCGCCAGTCGTGGCGCTGCAGCCGCGACAGGGCCGAGACGAGCAGATCGTGACCCTTGCGCGGGATCACGGAGGCCACGCACAGGAGCGCCACGTCCGGGCCGCCGGATCCGGTGGCCGGCGGCGTGGCGTCCGTGCCGGGCTCCACCACGCTCAGCCGGCTCGCCGGCACCCCGTAGTCACGTGCCAGCAGCCGCGCCGTGGCGTTGCCGGTGGTGACCACGTGGCGGGCCGCCGCCAGGGCGCGGCGCTCCGCGGCCACTAGGCGTGGGACCTCCGGCGATGCGAGGCCCGTCTCCAGGGCCAGGGGATGGTGTACCAGTGCCACCAGCCGCAGGCGCGTCCCGTGGGCCTCGACGGCGTCCGGCATGGCGCCGTAGGCCAGGCCGTCACACAGGGCCAGGGCGCCGTCGGGAAGCTCCGCGAGTGCGCGGGCCGCCTCCTCCAGCGCTGCGGCCCCCGGACGGGGAAAGCTCCGGTCCAGGGTGCGCACGGTCACATCCCAGCCGCGCCGCGCCAGCTCCTCGGCGATACGGCGGTCGTACAGGGTGCCGCCGGTGCGCGCGCGCACGTCCCCAGGCAGGAGCAGGAACAGCCGCGTCACCGGCGCGCCGTCACGTCGCCGGCGCGCGCCGCGGATCGCCTTCGAAGGCGGCCCAGGCCAGGTGCGACTCGTGCAGCGTCACCCGCAGCCGGCAGGCGTCCCGGGCCGCCTCTCCCAGCTGCCCGGCGCGCAGCGCCGTCGCCAGACGGTCGAACACCGCCCGCGCCAGGTACTCGGTGGTGGTGTTGCGCCCGGCGAACTCCGGCAGCTCGTCCAGGTTGCGGTAGTCCAGCGCCGCGAGCGCCTGGCGCAGCGCCTGCCGGGCGCGGCCGATGTCCACCACGAGGCCGTCCGCGTCCAGCGCCTCCCGGGAGAGCTCCGCATCCACCACGTAGGTGGCGCCGTGCAGGCGCCGGGCGGGTCCGAACACCTCGCCGCGGAAGCTGTGGGCGATCATGAAGCTGTCGCGCACGCAGACGCTGTACATGGTGATTCCTTCGCAGGCTCTCAGGGCGATGGGGCGTAGGCGATGCGGTGGCAGATGGCGTCCAGGCCGCCGCCGGCGAGGCGCGCCATCACCTGCGGCAGGGCTTCGAACGCGTCCTCGCCGGTGATCAGCGCGTCGAGGGTGGCATCCTCCAGCAGCGCGAGGGCCAGCGCCAGCCGCGCGGCAGGCGCCCGCCGCGCGCGGCGGGCAGCGGCCACGTGGCCAACCTGGGAGCTGATGAGCTTCAGCCGGCCCGCGTGGAACTGCGACCCCAGGTGCACGGGCACGCCGCGGTCGCCGTACCAGCTGAGCTCCACCACCGTCGCCTCGAAGCCGGCCAGGGCCAGGGCCGTGTCCAGGCCCTGGCCCGTGGCACTGGTGTGGAGCACCAGATCCGCGCCGCCCCGTGCGCTGGCCGGAGCGGCGAAGCCCACGTGGAGGGCGTCCGCCACCGCCGCTCGCGCCGGGTTCACGTCCACCAGCTCCACGTCCACGCCGGGGATCCGCGACGCGAGCCTCGCCAGCAGGCAGCCCAGGGCGCCGCCGCCCACCACCGCCACCCGGTCACCCACCCGCGGAGGCGCGTCCCACAGGGCGTTCACCGCGGTCTCCATGTTGGCGGCCAGCACCGCCCGCTGCGCCGGCACCGTGTCGGGCACCGGGGCCACCGCCGACGCCGGTACCACGTAGCGGCTCTGGTGAGGATGCAGGCAGAACACGGTGCGCCCCGCGAGCGCCGGCGGGCCGTGCTCCACGACGCCGACGCTGGCGTAGCCGTACTTCACCGGCGCGGGGAAATCCCCCTCCTGGAACGGCGCGCGCATGCGCGCGTGCTCCGACGGCGGCACGCGCCCGGCGAACACCAGGGTCTCGGTGCCGCGGCTGATGCCGGAGTAGAGTGCGCGCACCACCACCTCACCGTCGCCCGGCGAGCCCAGGTCCTGATCGCGGATCTCCCCGTCGCCGGGATGGCGGATCCAGAAAGCGCGGGCGTGGAAACCGGTCATGCAGCACCGACTCGGCGGAACGGACCTCGGATTATTCACGAAGGCGCGGGCCGGCGGCGCCCGGGTACGGCGGTGATCGGCGAGCGTGTCCTGGCGCGGATGCCGGGGACCGCTGCGGGCGCGCCATGGCAGGGAGGCGCCGGCGCGGCACTGGCCGTCGCCCTGGCGGCTGCGGCTCTGCTGTCGACGGGCCTCGTGCAGGTGCTGGCGCTGTCAGCGGCCTATCCGGTGAAGGTGCTGCTGGCCCTCACCGCCGGCGCGTTCCTGGCCCGGCCCTGGCTGCGGGCCGAGGGTCCGGGCTTCCGCTTCGGCGCCGCCAACCGGGTGACCCTCGCCCGGGCGGTGCTGGCGGCCCTGGTGCTGGCCCTGGTGGGCGAGTCCGACTCCGCTGCCGCGACGGCGGCGCTGGTGGCGGCGGTGGCGGCGGCCCTGGACGGGGTGGACGGCCACGTGGCCCGGCGCACCGGCACCGCGAGCGCATTCGGCGCGCGCTTCGACATGGAGACCGACGCGCTGCTGGTGCTGGCGTTGTCGCTGCTGGCCTGGCAGTGGGACAGGGCGGGGGCGTGGGTACTGGCGGCCGGGCTCGCCCGCTACGCCTTCGTGGCCGCGGGTGTGCTGGCGCCCTGGCTGCGCCGGCCGCTGCCGCCCAGCGGGCGGCGGCGGGCCGTGTGCGCGCTGCTGACGGTGGCCCTGGTAGCGTGCATCTCGCCACCGGTCCCCGCGCCGGCGAGCGCGCTGGCCGGCGCGGTGGGGCTCGCCGCCCTGGCGCTGTCGTTCACCCTCGATATCCTGTGGCTCGCGCGCGCCCGGCGCGCGAGCGCGAGGAGCGAATTGCCATGATTACCAGCTGTCCGGCCACCCGTCCGGCCACCTCCCAGGCCGCCCGTCCCGCCACCCGGCGTCTCGCGGCACTGCTCGTCGCCGTGGTGACCGCCGTCGGGCCGCTGTCTGCCGCGGCCGAGATGGCCCGCTACCGCATCGACCCGGAGCACCTGAGCATCGGGTTCCTGGTGGACCACATCGGCTACCAGAAGGTGCTAGGCATGTTCCGCAAGGCCTCGGGGGAGTACACCTTCGACGAGGTCACCGGCACCCTGGGTGAGCTGCGCCTCACCGTGGACACGGCCAGCGTGTTCACGAATCACGGCAAGCGCGACGACCACCTGCGCAGCGCGGACTTCCTCAACAGCCGCGAGTTCCCCGAGATGGTGTTCACCGCCTCCGCCGCCGAGCCTGCCGGCGATCGCCGCTACACCGTGACCGGCGAGCTCGAGCTGCTGGGCCGGCGCCTGCCGGTGACCCTGGAGGTGACCTGGAACAAGAGCGCCGAGTACCCCATGGGCGGCGGGCTGCTCGGCGGCAAGCCGTGGGTGATGGGCGTGTCCGCCCGCGGCAGCTTCAAGCGCAGCCGCTTCGGCATGACCTACGCGGTTGACAACGGCTGGGTGGGCGACGACGTGCACATGATCATCGAGTTCGAGGCGCGCCGGGAGTAGGTCCAAGCCCGGCTGTCGCACTGCGGCACGGGCGAGGCCTCACTCGTCCCGCGCCCACTTGCGCTCGAAGGCCCACACCTCCTCGAAACCCATCAGCCGGTTCATCTCCTCGAAGCTGATCACCGGTTCGGGCGTGCCCGCCGTGGTGCCGTGCTCGAGCAGGTAGCCGTAGGCGCGCTTGAGGGCCTCGGCGGCGCTCATGAAGCCGGTGCCGGGATAGATGGCCAGGGCGAATCCGAAGCGGGTGAGGGTGTCGCGGTCCAGCACCGGCGAGCGGCCCTGCTCCACCATGTTGGCCAGCAGGGGCGCGTCGATCTCGCGGCCCACGCGCTCGAATTCCGCCACCGACTCCGGCGACTCCACGAACACCACGTCGGCGCCGGCCTCGGCGAAGGCCCGGCCGCGGCGGATGGCCTCGTCCAGGCCGAGCCCGGTGCGCGCGTCGGTGCGGGCCACGATGAGGAAGTCCGCATCGCTGCGCGCGTCCACCGCCACCTTGATCTTGGTGACCATGTCGGCGAGCGGGATGACCCGCCGGCCCGGGGTGTGGCCGCACTTCTTCGGGAACTCCTGGTCCTCGAGCTGGATCCCGGCGGCGCCCGCAGCCTCGTACCCGCGCACCGTGTGGTGCACGTTGAGCAGGCCTCCGTAGCCCGTGTCCGCGTCGGCGATGAGCGGCGTCGCGGTGGCCTCGGCCATGGCCCGGGCGCGATCGGCCATCTGGGAGTAGGTGGCGATCCCCGCGTCCGGCAGTCCCAGGTACGAGGCGGTGGCCCCGTAGCCGGTCATGTACAGGCACGCGAAGCCCATGCGGTCGGCGAGCCGGGCGGAGATGAGGTCATACACGCCGGGCGCGACGAAGAAATCCCGCGCGCGGACCCGGGCGGCCAGGGCGCGGCGCTTGGCGGCAGCGTCAGTCACGGCGCTCGCTCCGGGTGCGGGCGGCACGAATCGGTGGGCACGGCATGGGCGGGGGTCTCCGGGTGGGCGGCGCCAGGGCGCGGCGGCGGCCTATGCTAACCTCGACCGCGCGGCGCGCGGAGCGCGGGCATCCGGAGGAGACCCCATGAGCGAGCCCATCGATGGCGTCCCCGCCGAGGCGTGGGTGGGGCTGCCGGGCGGCAACCGCCTGCCCACGGTGGACGTGGCGCGCCACGTGCAGGCGCTGGAGAACTTCTTCCGGGTGTTCGCCATCCGCCCCGACGACCGGGTGGTCTTCCTGGCGGACCAGAAGCTGGACCCGCGGGTGATCCACGCGGTCTGCGGGCTGGCCCGCGCCCGCGGCGTGGAGGCGCGGGTGTACGTGAGCCACACCACCCAGCACACGGCGATCCCCGACACGGTGAAGCCGCTGCTGGAGCAAGCCACCTTCGTGGTGTCCACCTGGTTCTGCTCGGTCATCGATCCGTACTGCATCGATCTGCGCAGGCGCGGCCAGCGCTGGGTGAAGATCACCTACTTCAGGGACCTGGACCTGCTGGCGACGGAGCAGGCGCGATTCCCGGTGGACCTGGTAGGGGAGATCGTCCGCGCCACCGCCCGGCGCTTCCCCGAGGCGGACGACTTCCGGCTCCGCTTCTCCGACCCGCGGGGCACGGATCTCGGCATCGACTTCACCCCGAGCATGCGGTCCGCGCTGCTGGCCACCACCCGCTGGCGGGGAGAGATGACTGCCGAGGAGCCGGGCGCCTATGTGCACTACCTGCCCACCCACGGCCCGAACCTCTACGACCGCACCACGGTGGACAACGATCCGGACGTGGTGGTGCCCATCGACGGGGTCGTGTGCCCCCAGTGGGCGGTGGGCTTCGAGCGCCCCTTCGCCGAGCACATCGGGGTGCGCTTCGCCGACGACCGCATCGTCGCGGTGGACGGGGACGGGGAGCAGGCGGCGATCCTGCGCGAGATGCTGGTGGGGGGACGGCTGATCGAGCTGGGCTGCGGCTTCAACCCCAAGGCGCCGCGCCACACCATCTACCCGGCGGGCTCCAACTCCCCCGGTGCGCTGCACTACGGAATCGATCTCGCGCGGCCCAGCGACTGGATCCGGCGCACCATGCCCGAGTGGGAGGAGCCGCCGGTGCACATGGACCTGGTGTGCTTCGACAGCACGGTGACCGCCGGCAACACACCGCTCGTCGAGGACGGATTCCTCGTCGCGCTGCGCGATGCGGAGGTGGTGGCGGCGGCGTCGCGCTACGGCGATCCGGTGGACCTCCTGGAGCGCTGGCCCGACTGACACCGCGCGCCGCGCCCCGGCGCGCCCGCGCGTGGGGCCAGCGGGTCGCGTACGCTGGCGCCACGGGCGCGTCCGCGGCCGGCGTTGCTGGAAGGGCGGCGGGGTTGCGCTTAGGATGCAGCCTCCGGCGCAGCCCACCGGGCGCACCCGCCGACACCACTCCGGAACACGCAGCCACATGACGCCACCCCCCGAGACCGGGGGCCTGCCGGCCTTCGAGGATCACGACGCCCAGCAGGTGAAGTACACCACCTGCTACATGTGCGCGTGCCGCTGCGGCATCAAGGTGACCCTCGAGAACGGCCAGGTGCGGTTCATCCAGGGCAACCCGAACCACCCGGTGAACCGGGGCGTGCTGTGCGCGAAGGGCAACGCCGGCATCATGAAGCAGATGTCGCGGGCCAAGCTGGACGGACCGCTGCGCCGCAAGCGGGGCAGCGAGCGCGGTGCCGGCGAGTTCGAGCGCATCTCCTGGGACGAGGCGCTGGACGAGCTCACGGCGCGCCTTCGCCGTATCCGCGAGACCGATCCGAAGCAGCTCGCCTTCTTCACCGGCCGCGACCAGATGCAGGCCCTCACCGGCCTGTGGGCGCAGCAGTTCGGCACCATCAACTGGGCCGCCCACGGCGGCTTCTGCTCGGTGAACATGGCCGCGGCGGGCCTGTACACCCTGGGGCAGTCGTTCTGGGAGTTCGGCGATCCGGACTGGGACCGCACGAAGTACTTCATGCTGTGGGGCGTGGCCGAGGACCACGCGTCGAACCCGCTCAAGCTCGGACTCGACACGCTCAAGAGGCGCGGCGGCAAGTTCGTGGCCATCAACCCGGTGCGCACCGGCTACCAGGCCATCGCCGACGAGTGGATCCCCATCCGCCCGGGAACCGACGGCATGCTGGCGCTGGCCATGGTGCACGTGCTGCTGGCGCGCAAGCTCTTCGACTGGCAGTACCTGGTGCGCTACACGAACGCGCCCTGGGCGGTGGTGTGCACCCCGGGTGTGCCCGGCGACGGGCTGGTGCTGCGCGACGACGAGGGCCATCCGCTCGCCTTCGACGTGGAGCGCGAGACCTGGGTGGACGCCACCCTGCCGGGTGTGAAGCCGGCCCTGTTCGGCGCCTGGACCGGGCCCGACGGACGCCCGGTCAAGACCGCCATGACGCTCATCGCCGAGCGCTACCTGGCGCAGGCGTACACGCCGGCGCGCGCTGCGGAGGTGACCGGCGTGCCCGCCGCCACCATCGAGCGCCTGGCGCTCGAGCTGGCCCACACCGCCTTCGAGGAGGCCATCGAGGTGCCCTGCGAATGGACCGACTGGGCGGGGCGCCGGCACTCCTCGGTCACCGGGCGCCCGGTGTCCATGCACGCCATGCGCGGGGTGTCGGCCCACTCCAACGGGTTCCATTCCTGCCGCGCGCTGCACCTGCTGCAGGTGCTGCTGGGCAGCGTCGACGTGCCCGGCGGCCACCGCGCCAAGGCGCCGTACCCCAAGCACGTGCCGCCGCCCATCAAGCCGGCGAGGGAGATGGCGCCGAACCGGCCGCTCAAGTCGCCGCCGCTCGGCTTCCCCACCGGTCCCGAGGATCTGGTGGTGGACGCTGACGGGCGTCCGCTGCGCATCGACAAGGCCTACTCCTGGGAGGCGCCGCTCGCCGCCCACGGCATGATGCACATGGTGATCACGAACGCGGTGGCCGGCGATCCGTATCCCATCGACACCCTGCTGCTGTTCATGGCCAACATGGCCTGGAACTCGAGCATGAACACGGCGAACGTGCGCGAGATGCTCACCGCCCGCGGCGCCGACGGGGAGTACAAGCTGCCCAATCTCGTGGTGGTGGACGCATTCCACTCCGAGATCGTGGACTTCGCGGACCTGGTGCTGCCGGATACCACGTATCTCGAGCGCCACGACTGCATCTCGCTGCTGGACCGGCCCATCTCCGAGCCGGACGCGGTGTGCGACTCGGTGCGCGTGCCGGTGATCGCGCCGGACCGCGACGTGCGCCCGTGGCAGGAGGTGATGGTGGACCTGGCCACACGCCTCGGCTTCCCGGCCTTCGTGAACGAGGACGGCAGCCCCCGCTATGCCGGCTACATGGACTTCATCGCGCGCTTCGAGCGCGCGCCGGGGATCGGCTTCCTGGCCGGCTGGCGCGGAGACAACGGCGGCGCGAGCCTGCGCGGGGACCCGAACCCGCGCCAGTGGCAGCATTACGAGGACAACGAGTGCTTCTTCCGGCACGAGCTTCCCGAGCGCATGCGCTTCTACCGCTTCGCCAACCGCGACTACCTGGAGTTCGCCCGCGACGCCGGTTTCAACGTCACCGCCGATCCCATCGTGCTAGAGCTCTACAGCGAGACGCTGCAGAAGTTCCGCCTCGCAGGTCTCGGCCTGTACGACGGGCCGACGCCGCCCGAGGCCGACCGCGAACGCATCGCCCGGTACTTCGATCCGCTGCCGTTCTGGTACCGGCCGCTCGAGATGGACCGCACGGACGAGGATTACACGCTGCACGCCATCACCCAGCGGCCGATGATGATGTACCACTCCTGGGACTCGCAGAACGCCTGGCTGCGCCAGGTGCTGGCCCAGAACCACCTGTACATGAACCGCGGCACGGCGCGCCGCTTCGGCATCGAGGACGACTCGTGGGTGTGGGTGGAGTCGCGCAACGGCGAGATCCGTGCCCAGGTGCGGCTCATGGAGGGTTGCGAGGAGAACACCGTGTGGACCTGGAACGCCATCGGCAAGGCCCGCGGCGCCTGGGGGCTCGCGCCGGACGCCAACGAGTCCAACGACGGCTTCCTGCTGAATCACCTGATTTCGGAGCTGCTGCCGCCGGACGGAGACGCGGCGGCGCGCTCCAACAGCGATCCGGTGACCGGCCAGGCCGCGTGGTACGACCTCAAGGTGCGGGTGCGCCCGGCGGCGCGCGGCGAGTCCGGCGCCTGGCCCACCTTCGACGCGCCTGCAGGCCGGGGCGACGGCCTGCCCGCGACGCTGCGCTACGCGACCCACGCGCCGAAGCGGCTCACGCGCAGCTTGCGCGACGTGCTGTTCTCGCGCCGCTGAGACGCCACCACGGAGGGAGTGAAGCGGCGATGCGACTCGGGCTGGTCATCGATCTGGACACCTGCGTCGGCTGCAACGCCTGCGCGGTGGCCTGCAAGCAGTGGAACGCCTCGGGCACCAGCGGCCCGCTCACGGATCAATCGCCCTTCGGCCGCGACCCCACGGGGGTGTGGTTCAACCGCATCCGCAACTACGAGGTGGGGCACTATCCCGACAGCAAGACCGTGCACTTTCCCATGTCGTGCATGCACTGCGACGAGGCGTGGTGCGTGGACGTGTGCCCCACCGGCGCGTCCTACAAGCGCGCCGAGGACGGGATCGTGCTGGTGGATCCGGACAAGTGCATGGGCTGCAACTACTGTGCCTGGGCGTGTCCCTATGGCGCGCGGGAGCTGGACCGCGCGGAAGGCGTGATGAAGAAGTGCACGCTGTGCGTGGACCGGATCTACGACGAAGCCCTCCCGGAGACCGAGCGCCAGCCCGCCTGCGTGCTCACCTGTCCCACCCACGCACGGCTGTTCGGCGACTTCGACGACCCGCACTCGGCGGTGAGCCGGGCAGTCGCGGAGCGCGGCGGGCAGCCGCTCATGCCGGAGCTCGGCTACGCGCCCGTGAACCACTACCTGCCGCCTCGCGCGCCGCGCGAGGCGCCGGCCTACGAGCGCGGTCCGAGCCTGGTGGACCGGGTGAAGGACTGGGTGAACCAGGCGGTGGCGCGCTGACGCGCCAGCCCGCCAGCCCGCCGGCCCGCCACCGCCGAGACGTCGCGCCAGGTCCGTGACAATGCGCCACGCCCCATGCATCCCGCACTGAGCATCATCGCCTTCACCGTCACCACGGGGCTCGGCTACGGCTGGGTGGCGCTCGGCATCGTCCTCAATCTCACCGGCGTGGCCGGCTGGCAGGACGCGAACGCCTTCGGCTGGACCGCGGGCGTGTCCCTCGCCGTCATCACCGCGGGGCTCGTTGCGTCCACGCTCCATCTGGCCAACCCGCGCAATGCCTGGCGCGCGGTGATGCGGGTGCGTACCTCGTGGCTGTCCCGGGAGGCGGTGCTGGCGCTCGTCTTCTACCCGGCCTTCATCGGCTACGCGGCGTGCCTGTTCGCCGATGCCGGGCGCGCGGCGGCCCTGCTCGGCTGGCTCACCGCCGCCATCGCCCTCGCGACGGTGTTCGCCACCGGCATGATCTACGCGTGCCTGCGCACCATCCGCCAGTGGAACACCCCGCTGGTGCCCGCCAACTACCTGCTCTCGGCGCTGGCGCTGGGCGGCCTCGCGCTGCATGCCCAGCGCGAGTTGAGCGCCCCCGGCGGCGGTGCCGCCGTGTCGGCGGTGGTGTTCGGGCTGCTCATGCTGGCGATCGCCGGGAAGGTGGTGTACTGGCTCAAGGTGGGTCTTCCCGAGGCACGCACCATCGACGTGGCCACCGGCTTCCGCATGGCCACGGTGCGCCTGCTGGACGTGGGACACACCGCGGGCACCTTCCTCACCGACGAGTTCGGCTTCCAGGTCTCGCGCCCGGTGCTGGTGCTGCTGAAGGCGGTGGCGCTGGCCGCGGGATACCTGCTGCCGGCGATTCTGGTGGCGGAGGGGCACGGTGCCGGCCGGGCGCTGGTCGCGCTGCTCCTCGGCTACGCCGGGGCGCTGGTGGAGCGCTGGCTGTTCTTCGCCGAGGCCCAGCACGTGGTTCGCCTGTACCACGGCCAGCAGCGAGCCTGACCCGCGCCCCTGGCGCGTCTATAATCGCGCGTTTCGCATTCCGGCCAGCCTCCCGTGTCCACCTACCAGATCACCCACCTCCAGCAGCTCGAGGCGGAGTCCATCCACGTCATCCGCGAGGTGGCGGCGGCGTTCGAGCGCCCGGTGATGCTCTACTCCATCGGCAAGGACTCGGCGGTGATGACGTGGCTCGCGCTGAAGGCCTTCCACCCGGCGAAGCCGCCGTTCCCGCTGCTGCACGTGGACACCGGCTGGAAGTTCCGCGACATGATCGACTTCCGCGATCGCTGGGTGCGCGACGAGCTCGGGCTCGAGCTCATCGTGCACACCAACGAGGAGGGCCGCGCGGCAGGCGTCAATCCCTTCGACCACGGCAGCCGCAAGTACACGGACGTGATGAAGACCCAGGCCCTGCGCCAGGCCCTGGACCGGCACCGCTTCGATGCCGCCTTCGGAGGCGCGCGCCGCGACGAGGAGCGCTCCCGCGCCAAGGAGCGCGTGTTCTCCTTTCGCGACGCCAACCACCGCTGGGACCCTCGCAACCAGCGCCCGGAGCTATGGAACCTCTACAACGGGCGCATCAACCCGGGGGAGAGCATCCGGGTCTTTCCGCTCTCGAACTGGACCGAGCTGGACGTGTGGCAGTACATCCACGAGGAGGGCATCCCCATCGTGCCGCTGTACTTCGCCGCCGAGCGGCCGGTCGTCGAACGCGACGGCACCCTCATCATGGTGGACGACGAGCGCATGCCCCTGCGCGAGGCCGAGACGCCCGAGCGGCGCATGGTCCGCTTCCGCACGCTCGGCTGCTATCCGCTCACCGGCGCGGTGGAGTCCAGCGCCACCACGCTGACCGCGATCATCCAGGAGATGCTCCTGGCCACCTCGTCGGAGCGCCAGGGTCGCGTCATCGACCACGACGCGGCAGGCTCCATGGAGGACAAGAAGCGCGAGGGCTACTTCTGATCGCGGGCTCCGGCGCCGGGGAAATCGAACACAGAGGCACAGAGAGTACGAACAGGAGATAAAGGAAAAAAACAAGGGCAAGTCGTCGTTCGTGCTCCAGGATCCTTGAATTCAGTCTTCTCCGTGTCCTCTGTGCCTCTGTGGTTCATCCAACGGTGCGTCCTGCTCCGCCAGCGCGCCACGGTCTTGCGGTAACGCCTGATATGTCACACCAGTCCGAGCTCATCGCCACCGACATCGAGGCCTATCTCGAGCAGCAGCAGCGCAAGGAGCTGCTCAGGTTCCTAACCTGCGGCAGCGTGGACGACGGCAAGAGCACGCTCATCGGGCGGCTGCTCTACGACGCGAAGATGATCTACGAGGATCAGCTCGCGGCGCTGGAGCGCGACTCGCGCGCGCGCGGGTCCGCCGACGGAGGCTTCGACCCGGCGCTGCTCACCGACGGCCTCAAGGCCGAGCGCGAGCAGGGCATCACCATCGACGTGGCCTACCGCTACTTCTCCACGGCTCGGCGCAAGTTCATCATCGCCGACACCCCCGGCCACGAGCAGTACACCCGCAACATGGCCACCGGGGCATCGAACTGCGACCTCGCGGTGATCCTGGTGGACGCCCGCCACGGCGTGGTGACGCAGACCCGACGCCACAGCTTCATCGTCTCGCTGCTCGGGATCCGCCACGTCATCGTGGCGGTGAACAAGATGGACCTTGTGGACTACGACGAGGAGATTTTCGAGCGCATCCAGTCCGACTACCTTGGGTTTGCCGCGCGCCTGCAGACCGACGACGTGCGCTTCATCCCCGTGTGCGCGCTGCACGGTGACAACGTGGTGGAGCGCAGCGCTTCCATGCCGTGGTACGGCGGCAGCACGCTGATGCACATGCTGGAGAACGTCACCATTGCGTCGGACCGCAATCTCATCGATTTCCGGATGCCGGTGCAGTACGTGAATCGCCCCCACGGCGGCTTCCGCGGCTACTGCGGAACGGTGGCCTCGGGGGTGGTGCGCCCCGGCGATCGGGTGATGGTGCTGCCGTCCCGGCGCAGCACCCGGATCCGCAGCATCGTGACCCACGACGGCGACCTGGACGAGGCGTTCCCGCCGCACGCCGTCACCGTGACCCTGGAGGACCAGGTGGACGTGAGCCGCGGCGACATGCTGGCGCACCCGGGGAACCTGCCGCGGGTCAGCGCGTCGCTGGACGCCATGCTCGTGTGGATGGCCGACGAGCCCTTGCTCCCCGGCCAGCGCTACCTGATCAAGCACTGCGCGAAGACCGTGGGCGGGTCCGTCAGCACCCTGCGCTACCGCATCGACGTGAACACGCTCAAGCGCTCCCATGCGCCGTCGCTTGCGCTCAACGAGATCGGACGCTGCGCCATCCGGCTGAGCGAGCCGGTGGCCCACGACGACTACGGCGGCAACCGCGCCACCGGTGCGTTCATCGTCGTCGATCCCATGAGCAACGCCACCGTGGGCGCCGGCATGATCCTGGACCGGGCCACCGAGGCGGAGGGACCGGAGCACTGGGACACGGCACCCGCGAGCGGCGCGCTGCACGCCACTGGCAGCCCGGTGGCGGCCGCGGAGCGCGCGGCGCGCTACGGACAGCGCGCCGCCACGCTGCTGCTCACGGGCCTGTCGGGGGCGGGCAAGACCAGCATCGCGTTTGCCCTGGAGCGTGCGCTTTTCGACCGTGGCCGGGCGGCGACGGTGCTGGACGGCGAGAACCTGCGCCTCGGTCTGAACCGGGATCTGGGCTTTACCGAGGCGGAGCGCGCCGAGAGCCTGCGCCGCGCTGCCGAGCTGGCCCGCGCCGTGAACGACGCGGGGCTGCTGTGCATCTGTGCCGTGACCGCGCCGGAGGCCCGCGCCCGCGAGCGGATGGGGCGCATCGTGGGCACGGACCGCTTCCTGGTGGCGCACCTCTCGGCGCCGCTGGAGGTCTGCCGCGAGCGCCACGCCGGCGACCTCTATCGCCTTGCCGAGCGCGGCGAGATCGCCAACGTGCCTGGCGTGTCCATCCCCTACGAGGTGCCGGCGGCGCCCGACCTGGCGCTCCCGACCCACGAGATCGACGTCGCCGAGAGCGTGACGCGGCTGCTCGCGCTGCTCGAGGCGCGCGGCATCCTGCAGGAGTGATCGCGGCGCTTCAGGGAAGAGCAATGAACCACAGCGGCACGGAGGGCACAGAGAAGACGAAACGGACTCGCTCGTACAGCAAGAACCACAACGACTCAAAGTACACAAAGGTCCCACACGTGAATCGGGCAAACGGCGAGACGGCGAGCCTCCTGCACCCGACACTCAGTTCCTCGTTGCCCCTTCGCTCCCGGCAAGGCTGTCCGTCACCAGCGTCCCTGTGTATCGTCGTGGCTCCTGGCGTTCCTCTTCTTCCACTTCTTCTCTGTGCCCTCTGTGCCGCTGTGGTTGTATTCGACGGCCTGAAGATCGCCACGACGTGACGGAGCGCGATTCGTGACGCTGCTCGCCCAGTCCGCCATCTTCCTGGCTGCCGCGGTGATCGCGGTGCCCGTGGCCCGGCGCCTGGGGCTCGGGGCGGTGCTGGGCTACCTGGCGGCGGGGATCCTGATCGGGCCGTGGGGCGCGCGGCTCATCACCGACGTGAACGCCATCCTGCACTTCGCCGAGCTGGGTGTGGTGCTGCTGCTGTTCGTCATCGGGCTCGAGCTGCAGCCGTCGCGGCTGTGGGCGCTGCGCCGCGCGGTGTTCGGCACCGGCAGCGCGCAGGTGCTCGGCACCGGCGTGGTGATCTCCGCGCTGGCGCTGGCGCTCGGGCTGCCGCCGGTGGCGGCGGTGGTGGTGGGCCTCACCCTGTCCCTGTCGTCCACTGCCTTCGCGCTGCAGACGCTCGCCGAGAAGGGCCAGCTCACCACCCGCCACGGGCGCAGCGCCTTCGCCATCCTGCTGTTCCAGGACCTGGCGGTGGTGCCGCTGCTGGCGCTGGTGCCGCTGCTGGGCCCGTCAGGCGATGACGACGCTGGCGTGCAATGGCTCGGGATGCTGCAGGTGGCGGGCGTCATCTCGATCACCGTGGTGGTGGGACACTACGCCCTGGGCCACGTGTTCCGCTTCATCGCCGCCACGCGCATCCGCGAGGTGTTCACTGCCATGGCGCTGCTGGTGGTGATCGGCACTGCGCTGCTGATGGAGGCCGTGGGTCTGTCCATGGCGCTGGGCGCGTTCATGGCTGGCGTGCTGCTCGCCGACTCGGAGTTCCGGCACGCGCTGGAGGCGGATCTCGAGCCCTTCAAGGGGCTGCTGCTCGGGCTGTTCTTCATGGCGGTGGGCATGTCCGCGAATCTGGGGCTGGTGGCGGAGCACCCGCTGCGCGTGGTGGCGCTCACCGCGGTGCTGATCGCGGTCAAGTTCGCGGCCCTGTACCTCATCGGCATGTTCACGGGCCAGGGCCGCGCGGTGTCGTTGCGCCTGGCGGCATCCATCGCCCAGGGCGGCGAGTTCGCCTTCGTGATCTTCTCCGTGGCGGTGAGCCACGCGGTGGTCCCGGCCATCGTCGCCCAGACCCTGATCGTGGTGGTCACGCTGTCGATGGCGTGCACGCCGCTGCTGTTCCTGGCAGCGGAAGCGGTCATCGCCCGCGCCGCGCGCGAGCCCGCGCGCCCCTACGACGTGCCGTCGGCGGAGGACGCGGCGCAGGTGATCATCGCGGGCTTCGGCCGCTTCGGCCAGATCGTGGGCCGCATCCTGCGCGCCAAGCGAATCCCGTTCACGGCCCTGGACGTGAGCCCGGAGCACGTGGACTTCGTGCGCAATTACGGCAACACCATCTACTACGGGGACGCTTCCAACCCGGAGCTGCTGCACGCGGCGCGCGCCGGCGAGGCGGCCATCTTCGTGCTCGCCATCGACGACGTGGCGGCGTCGCTGCGCACCGCGGCGGCGGTGCGCGAGCACTTCCCGAAGCTCGAGATCTACGCCCGCGCCCGCAACCGCAAGCACGCCTACCAGCTCATGGACCTGGGGGTGAAGATCATCCGCCGGGAGACCTTCGCGTCGAGCCTCGAGATCGCCGAGCAGGTGCTGCGCGGGCTCGGGATGCCGGGTCCCCAGGCGGCGCACCTGGTGCAGACCTTCCGCGAGCACGACATCAAGCGCCTGAACGATGCCCATGCCAGCCACGGCGACGAGGAGCGCATGCGCTACCTGGCCCTGGAGTCGGCGCGGGAGCTGGAGAGCATCTTCGCCGAGGACGAGGCTGACCAGGAGCTTTCCCGCTGAGGGTCCGGTGGTCGACCCCTCACGCCTGCCCTCTCCCCGCAAGCGGGGAGAGGGTTTGGCCCCTACAAGGTAGGTAGGTGGGGCGCATGCGGGCGGTGCTCGCAGGCAGGCCTCCACCCGCGGAATGGATCCGGGCACCCACGCAGGCCGGCTCCTGTCGAGGTCCCGGCGACGCGTTACAGTCTCGCGGCCTGCCTCGAAAGGACACCCCATGAGCGCCACCACCATGCCCCGCAGTCCAGGCTGGCGCACTCCTACGATGGTCCTCGCGGCCGGATGCCTGATCGCCATGACGGGCTTCGGTATCCGCTCGGTGTTCGGTCTGTTCCTCGATCCCATGACGGAGGCACACGGCTGGGGCCGCGAGACCTTCGCCATGGCCATGGCCATCCAGAACCTGCTGTGGGGCGTGGGGCTGCCGGTGGCAGGCGCGCTCGCGGACCGATTCGGCGCGGTGCGCGTCATCGCCGGCGGTGCGCTGATCTACGCCGTCGGCGTGTGGGGCATGGCGGAGTCCGTGAGCCCGCTCGCGCTGCACGTGTTCGGCGGTGTCGTCACCGGGCTCGGGGTGGCCTTCACGGCCTTCTCCCTGGCGCTGGCCGCCATGGCACGGGTGGTGGGACCGGCGCGGCGCTCCTTCGCGCTGGGGCTGGGCACCGCCGCCGGATCCTTCGGCCAGGTGGTCTTCTCGCCCCTGAGCCAGGCCTTCATCGTCGCCTACGGCTGGCATTCGGCGCTGATCATCCTTGCCACCACCGCCCTGGCGCTGGTGCCGCTGGCCTTCGTGCTGCCGCGGGGCGCGGCCCACGCCGCCGGCCTGAGCGGGCCGGAGCAGAGCCTGCTCGAGGCCCTGCGCGAGGCCATGGCCCACCGGGGCTACGTCCTGCTCACCGCCGGCTTCTTCGTGTGCGGCTTCCACGTGGCCTTCATCACCGTGCACTTCCCCGCCTACGTGAAGGACCTGGGGCTGCCCGCCGAGGTCGGCGCCTACGCCATCGCCATCGTGGGCGGGTGCAACATCATCGGCTCGATGCTGTCCGGGCTCGCCGGCCAGCGCTTCAGCAAGCGGCTCAGCCTCGCGTTCATCTACTTCGCGCGTGCGCTGGTGATCATGGCGCTGCTCGCGGCGCCCGCCAGCGAGATCACGGTCTACGCCTTCTCCGCCGCGATGGGGATCCTGTGGCTGTCCACGGTGCCGCTCACCACCGGCATCGTGGCCCAGGTATTCGGCGTGCGTTACATGGCCACCCTGTTCGGCGTGGTGTTCCTCAGCCACCAGGTCGGCAGCTTCCTCGGCGTGTGGCTGGGCGGCTGGATCCACGACGCCACCGGCTCCTACGATCTCATGTGGTGGGCCGGGGTGTTCTTCGGCGTGGCGGCGGCCGCGGTGCACCTGCCTATCGACGAGCGGCCGCTGCCCCGGTTGCACGAGAGCCTTGCCTGACACGGGCGCCGCGAGGGTGCTGCTCGAACCAGGTCTGAACTGCTGGCGCCTCGAGCAAGCGTCGCGGCTCGCCGTGCTGGTGGATGGCGAGGCCTACTTCGCGGCCCTGCGCTCGGCGCTGCTGGCCGCCGAGCGCCAGGTGCTGATCCTCGGATGGGACTTCGACGGGCGCATCGCGCTGGTGAAGGACGATCCGCACGACGGCGCGCCGGTCACCCTGCTGGACCTGCTGAACCACGTGGCCAGCACGCGCCCGGATCTGCACGTGCACGTGCTGCTGTGGGACTTTGCCGTGCTCTACGCGCTGGAACGCGAGCCGTTCCCGTCCGTGCGCATGCGGCTGAAGAGCGAGGACCGGGTGCACGTGGTGTTCGACGACACCATTCCCTTCGGCGGCTCCCACCACCAGAAGATCGTGGTGGTGGATGACCGGGTGGCGTTCTCCGGCGGGCTGGATCTCTCGGACTCGCGCTGGGACACCCGGGAGCACCGCCCGGAGGATCCCCGCCGCCGGCAGGTGTCCGGGCGCCCCTACGGCCCGTTCCACGACGTGCAGATGCTGGTGGCAGGAGACGCCGCGGCGGCGCTGGGCGAGCTCGCGCGTGCGCGCTGGCACGCGGCGACCGGCACGCGGCTCGAGTCGCCCGCAACGCGTGGTGACCCGTGGCCCGAGGGCGTGCCTCCAGAGCTGCAGAACACCCGGGTGGCCATCGCCCGTACGCTGCCGCCGGGCGGCCCCGTCGAGGAGGTGCGGGAGGTGGAGCGGCTGTACGTGGACGCTATCGCCGCGGCGCGCCGGGTGATCTACCTGGAGAACCAGTACTTCACCTCCCAGCGACTGGCCGAGGCGCTGGGTGAGCGGCTGCGCGAGGAGGACGGCCCGGAGGTGGTGCTGGTGATGCCCCGGACCTGCTCCGGCTGGCTGGAGGAGGGCACCATGGGGGTGCTGCGGGACCGCTTCCTGCGCTGGCTCGGGGACGCGGACCGTCACGGCCGCCTGGGTGCGTTCTGCCCCATGGTGGACGGCGAGACGGTCATGGTGCACGCCAAGGTCTGCGTCGTCGACGAGCGCCTGTGCATGGTGTCCTCGTCGAACTTCACCAAGCGATCCATGGGGGTGGACACCGAGTGCGACCTGGCCGTGGAGGCCGTCGACGGGTCCGGCGCCGAGGCCACGTTCATCGCCGGCGTGCGCGACGGCCTGCTGGCCGAGCACCTGGGCCTCGATGCGGACACGCTGCGCGACGCGGTGCGTGACGCGGGCTCCGTGCTGGGCGCCATCGCGCGGCACGAGGGAGCGCGCCGCCTGGAGCCGGTGCGCCCCACGGCACCGCAGCGGCCCGGCATCGAGAGCATCGTCGAGACGGTGGGCGATCCCCCGTCGCCGCTGGACACCGCCGACCTGGTGGAGGAGTTCCGCGACACGGTGCAGGAGTACGCCTCGCGGGCCTCGGGCATCGCCGGGCTGGTAGCCCTGAGCGGCGTCGTCGTCGCGCTGGCGCTGGCATGGCAGTACACGCCGCTGGCGGACATGGTGAGCGTGGAGAACACCCAGCGCTGGCTGGACGGCGTGCGGCCGAGCCCCTGGGTCCCCCTGGTGCTGCTCGCGATCTACGTGGCCGCGGGGCTGGTCTCGGTGCCGATCACGGTGATGAACGCGGCGGTCGTGATCGTGTTCGGGCCATGGTTCGGCTTCGCCTACGCGATGGTCGGCTCGCTGGCGAGCGCGGCGGCTTGCTACGTGGTGGGCCAGTGGCTCGGCGCCGGTGTGATCCGGCGCTTCTCCAGCGGCATGGTGCACCGGGTGGCCACCGCGATCCGCGACCGCGGCTTCCTCGCGGTGCTCACGGTACGCATGGTGCCGGTGGCCCCCTTCACCCTCATCAACCTGGTGGCCGGGGCGCTGTCGGTATCCTGGCGGGACTTCCTGCTGGGAACCTTCGCCGGCATGCTGCCCGGCACCGCCGTGCTGGCTGCCTTCGGGCACCGGGTCGAGCGGGTCCTCATGGAGCCCAGCGCAGGGAACATGTTCGCCCTCGGGCTCGTGGTGCTGCTGTGGATCGCGCTGAGCTTCGCGATGCACCGGGCGGTGGAGGCCCTCAGCGCGCGCCGGCAGGGCGGCGCCGGGCGCCGGGCCAACGACGCGGCCGACTGAGCAACCTGCCCGCGTGCGGCTCGCGAGCTACAACGTGCACGGCTGCGTGGGCAGTGACGGGCGCTTCTCGCCTTCGCGCATCCTCGGCGTCATCCAGGAGATGGCTGTCGACGCGGTGGGGCTGCAGGAGGTGGACTCCCGCGCCGGCGCCCACGCGGACGCCTTCCGGGCGCTCAGGGACGGCACCGGGTTCCACGCGGTAGCAGGCCCCAACATCGTGGCCGAGCGCGGCCAGTACGGGAACCTGCTCCTCACCCGCTGGCCGCCGGTGGCGGTGCGCAGATTGGACCTGTCGGTGGCGCCCTACGAGCCGCGCGGCGCTTTGGACGTGGAGGTGGACGCGCCCGGCGGCCGCATCCGCGTGGTGGTCGCGCACCTGGGGCTGCGCCTGCGCGAGCGGCGGCGCCAGCTCGCGGCCCTGCGCGCCGCGTTGGCCCGCCACCGGGCGCCGGTGACCGCGGTGCTCGCGGATTTCAACGTGGCGCGCTGGCGCGGGCCGGACCTGTTCGGGCGTCCCGGCGCCGGCCCGCTGCCGGCGCCGCGCACCTACCCGGCACGCTGGCCGTTGCTCGCCCTGGACCGTATCCAGGTCTCGCCCCGGGAGGTGGTGCACGAGCTGGTCGTACACCGCTCGCCACTGGCCGCGCGGGCGTCGGACCACCTGCCGGTGGTGGCGCGGCTGGAATCCGGGGACGGTATACCTGTTCCACGCGGAGAATAGGTACACCGTCCCCCGATTAGTCTTCGTCTCGGCCGCCCCGTCCGAGGGCGCAGATCTCGCCTTCGTAGCGGCAGTCCACGCACCCTTCCATGAACACCCCCTCGATGCGTAGCCGGCCGCTGGCGTCGGCGCAGCCGCCGGTGCTCGCGGCGCCGTCCACGGTCTCGATGCCGCCGACGGAGCCGTCGGCACTGAGGGAAAAGGCGGAGTTGTCGAGCAGCACCAGGGTGCCATGGCAGTAGCGGGTCGTGAGCTCCAGCGTGCCGGTGGTGGCCGCCACGTCGAGGGGTGCGGCGGCGCCCAGGGCTGCGAAGGGCGTCAGGGTCTCGGCGACGAACCGGAATCTTCCCTTGAGGGGGCCTGTGAACCGGCCCTCGGTGCACAGGCCGAGCGGGCTGGTGCACGGGTCGCCGTTGGAGAACGTCGCGGGCGGCGAGACGAGCTGCGACGTGATGCGCCCCCTGACCTCCTTGCAGTCCGTCTCCGCCGCGGCGGGAAACGCCAGCACGAGGAGCGTGAGCATCAACAGCGACCGTGAACTTCCAGCTTTCATATACCCATCCTCCGGTTGACGTGAATGGCCGGCCCATGTGCGGTCCGGCTGAATGCAATGACAGCCGCGAGACCGGTACCTGCGTGGAGCAGGCCCGCCAGCGCGGGCCGTCGCACCGCATCAGGCATCCGATTCCTCTTGCTGGGCCGATTACCTCGGCCGTCGCCGGGCGGGTAGCGGAGCAAGATCCTTGCCAGAGCAGGTCATGGTCCGTGCGATCAGTGGCTTGCAGGGCCACCGCCGCGCAGGAGCCGACGCGGTGTCAAGAATTCCGACACGCTGGGCCCGGCTCGCCAGGAATATCGATACTCGGACGCAGCGACGGAGCGTCGCTCCGCAGGTCACACGATATCGAACGACACCGAGTGGCGCACCCCGCCGCCGTCGAACCGCCGCACGCCGTGCCAGTAGTAGGACGGGAACAGCACCGCGAGGCCGACCTCGGGTGCTACGGCGCGCTCGGTCACGTTGCGCGGGCTCGCGAACATGGGCGGCGGCTCGCCGAACTGGATGTAGCCCTCTCGGGCAGCATGCTGCGCAGGCGTGAGCTCCGGCACGCGCACGTAGTAGGTGCCCGACAGCCAGCCCTCGTTGTGGATGTGGCTGCCGTCGTAGCCGCCGCCACGGAGGATCGTGGACCAGGCGCCGGTGAACACGTAGCGCGGGTTCCTGTAGCGCAGGAAGGGGTGGGAGGGGTCGTCCGGCAGTGATCCCACGTAGGCGTCCACCACCTGCTCGATGTGGCGCTTCAGCACCGCCACCAGCCCGGTGGGGTTCTGGAACAGGTTGTTCAGCGTCTGGGTGCCGCCACGCATGGTCTGCTCCAGGGCGTGGTTGGGGGTCAGATGCTGACGCTCGAGCTCCGCGTGCAGGGCGGCGTTGAAGCTCTCCAGATTCGCGAAGCCCTCGGGCACGTGGATGAGCTGCGGGTGCACGAAGCGTCGGTAGTCCACCAGCGCGGTCACCTGCGGGTCACGCAGCTCGTTCATGGCGATGGTCATGCGCGCCAGGATGCCGCTGCGCCGCGGCGCCGTCGCGTGCCCGTGGGCCAGCACCTCGCGGGCCCGTGCCGGGCGGCCCGCGAGCAGCAGCGCGCCGGCGCACTCCTCGCGCAGCAGCGGATCCTCCGGATCCAGGGCCAGCGCCCGCTCGTGGGCCGCCACCGCCTCCTCGCGTCGACCGAGGCCGGCCAGCGCTCGGCCCATGAGGGAGTGCGCCCGCGCCGAGCCGGGCGCGAGCGCCAGCGCCGCGTCCACCGCGGCGCGGGCCGCCGCGTACTCGTCGCTCAGCAGCAGGCTCTCCGCCAGGTTGAGGTGCGCGTCCGGCATCCGGGGCAGCCGCTCGCAGGCGCGGCGGAAGGAGTCGTGCAGGTGCTCGCGCTGATCCAGGTTCCAGCGCACCCGTTTCAGGTTGTTGTGGGCTTCCACGTCCAGCGGCGCCAGCTCCGTGGCGCGGGTCAGCGCTGCCACCGCCTGCGTGCCCTGCCCCAGCTCGTAGAGCGTCACGCCGAGCCAGGCGTGGGCCGGTGCGAAGCCCGGCGCGGCCTCGACGGCGTCCCGGTAGCGGGCAAGCGCCCCCTCCAGGTCGCCCCGGTCCCGGTGCAGGTGCCCGAGATTGGCAAGGATCTCCGGGTCCCCCGGGCTCGCCGCCAGGGCCTCGGCGAAGGCCTGCCCGGCCTCGTGGAAGCGGTGGGAGTGGTGCAGGGCGAGGCCCAGGTTGTTGAGCGCGTGGGCGTCCCGGGGGCTGGCGGCGAGGGCGCGGCGGTAGCAGTCGATGGCCTCGTTGAACTGGCGCTGGCCCCGGTAGGCCTCGCCCAGGTTGTTCAGGAACGCCGGATTGCCGGGCCGCAGCGCGAGCGCCCGGCCGATGCTGTCCACCGCCTCCTGATGGCGTCCGCGCTGGTGCGCCACCACCCCGTGCAGGTGCAGCGCGTCCGGATGGTCCGGGCGCAGGCGCAGCGCCTGGCGGTAGAGGCCGTCCGCCCCGTCCAGGTCGCCCGCGCCGTGACGGCGCAGGCCCTCGGCCACGAGCCGGTCGGGGTCGGCGGATGGGTTCGGGCGTGACATGGCGCGATTGTCGCGCGGGCGCCGCCCGGGCTCCAGGCGTCGCGCGACTTTTTGACGACCCGCCCCGCACGGTAGGCTTGTCGCACCCGTCCCAGAAGCGTGCCCGTGCCCGGCCGAGGGCGGATGGCGGCGAGTGGGCGCGGTACCATGCGCCTCGCGCGTGATTCACCACGACGAGACGGACGGGGAGGCGGAGACAATGAGCGCGATGAAGTTCACCGAGGATCACGAGTGGATCCGCATGGAGAGCGACGGCACCGCGGTGGTGGGCATCACCGACTATGCCCAGGACCAGCTCGGCGAGATCGTGTTCGTGGAGCTGCCCACGCCGGGTCAGGAGGTGGAGAAGGGCCAGGAGTGCGCGGTCATCGAGTCGGTGAAGGCTGCCGGCGAGCTCAAGGCCCCGGCGACCGGGACGGTGACCGAGGTCAACGAGGTGCTTGCCGACGAGCCGGAGCGGATCAACAGCGACGCCACCGGCGACGGCTGGTTCATGCGCATGAAGGTGGACGACCCGGAAGAGCTCGAGGACCTGATGGACGAGGACGCCTACGAGGCCTACGTGGAGGGCCTCGGCTGATTGCCTGTCGCGAATTGCGCTGAAGACCAGTAGTGATGCGAAGCAAGGCATGGGTCGAGGCGCTCGTAGGCGGCATGGACGCCGCCTCCGAGCCCCCAGGGACGGGTTCACGGCGGGGCGCATCGACCCATGCCTTCCTCCTCCTTGGCCGGTGATCTGAAATTCGGAACACCTACTCAGGAACACGAAGCGATGAGCCCGAAGCGACCCACACTGCGCGACCTGGAAGGACACCGGGAGTTCGAGGCGCGGCACATCGGCCCGGACGCGGCGGAGACCGCGGCGATGCTCGAGGCGCTGGGCCACGACAGCCTGGACGGGCTCGTGGACGAGGCGGTACCGCGCAGCATCCGCACGGCGCGCGGCCTGGACCTGCCGCCGGCGCTCACCGAGCGCGAGGCGCTGGACCGGCTCGCGGCTCTCGCGGCGCGCAACGTCGTGCGCCAGTCCATGATTGGCATGGGCTACAACGGCACCCTGTTGCCCGGCGTCATCCAGCGCAACGTGCTGGAGAACCCGGGCTGGTACACCGCCTACACGCCCTACCAGGCGGAGGTGAGCCAGGGCCGCATGGAGGTGCTGCTGAGCTTCCAGCAGGTGGTCATCGATCTCACGGGCATGGGGCTCGCCAACGCCTCGCTGCTGGACGAGGCCACCGCGGCGGCAGAGGCGATGACCATGATCCGCCGGGTCAACCGCAAGAGTCGCGGGAACGCGTTCTTCGTGGATCGGGACTGCCACCCGCAGACCCTTGCCGTCGTGCGCACCCGGGCGCGGCCGCTGGGCATCCAGGTGGTGGTGGGCGACGCGGAGACGGAGCTCGCCGGGTCCGGGGCCTTCGGCGCGCTGCTGCAGTATCCCGGCAGCGGCGGCCAGGTGCGCGACCTGTCGCAGACCATCGCGGCGGCCCACGCGCAGGACACCCTGGTGGCGGTGGCCGCAGATCTCCTGAGCCTGGTGCTGCTCGTGCCGCCCGGCGAGATGGGCGCCGACGTGGTGGTGGGCAGCGCCCAGCGCTTCGGCGTGCCCATGGGCTATGGTGGCCCGCATGCGGCGTTCTTCGCCACCCGCGACGAGTACAAGCGTTCCATGCCGGGCCGGGTCATCGGTGTGTCCGTGGATGCCGAGGGGCGCCAGGCACTGCGCATGGCGCTGCAGACCCGCGAGCAGCACATCCGCCGCGAGAAGGCCACCTCCAACATCTGCACGGCGCAGGTTCTGCTGGCGGTGATCGCCGCGCTGTACGCCTGCTACCACGGCCCCGCGGGCCTCACCCGCATCGCGTCCCGGGTGGCGCGGCTCACCGACCTGGTGGCCGCGGCGCTCGCCGAGCAGGGCATCGAGACGGTGAACGATGCCTGGTTCGACACCTTGACGGTAAAGGTGCCGGGGCGCGCGGACGAGGTGCTGGCGCGCGCGCTCCAGATGGGCCTCAACCTGCGCCCGGTGGACGCGGACCACGTGGGCGTGGCCCTGGACGAGACCACCACCCGCGACCACGTGGCGGCGCTGATCGCGGCCTTCGACGGCGGCGGCGACGCCGATCTGGACGCGCTGGACGCCGCGGCGCCGGCAGGAATCCCGAAGGCGCTGCGGCGCGAGAGCGGGTTCTTGACGCATCCCCTGTTCAACAGCTTCCACAGCGAGACGGAGATGCTGCGCTACCTGCGCCGGCTGCAGGCCAAGGACGTGGCCCTGGACCGCTCCATGATCCCGCTCGGCTCGTGCACCAGGAAGCTCAACGCCACCACCGAGATGGTGCCGGTGACGTGGCCGGCCTTCGGCGCGTTGCACCCGTTCGCGCCCCGGGCCCAGGCCGCAGGCTACGCGGAGCTGTTCACGGAGCTGGAGCGCTGGCTGTGCGAGATCACCGGCTTCGACGCCGTGTCGCTGCAGCCCAACGCGGGCTCCCAGGGCGAGTACGCGGGGCTGCTCGTGATCCGCAAGTACCACGAGACACGCGGCGAGGCGCACCGCGACGTGTGCCTCATCCCCTCGTCCGCCCACGGCACGAACCCGGCGAGTGCGGTGATGGCCGGGATGCGGGTGGTGGTGGTGGGCTGCGACCGCGACGGCAACGTGGACGTGGCGGATCTGCGGGCGAAGGCGGCCGAGCACGCTGACGTGCTCGCGGCGCTGATGATCACCTACCCGTCCACCCACGGGGTGTTCGAGGAGGCGGTGAACGAGGTGTGCGCCATCGTGCACGAGCACGGCGGCCAGGTGTACCTGGACGGCGCCAACCTGAACGCGCTGGTGGGTCTCGCGCGGCTTGCCGAGATCGGCGCCGATGTTTCGCACATGAACCTGCACAAGACCTTCTGCATTCCCCACGGCGGCGGCGGACCCGGCATGGGGCCCATCGGCGTGCGCGCGCACCTGGCACCGTTCCTCTCCGACCACCCGGTCGTCCAGGGCGTCAACCCGGCGGCAGGCGAGGGCGGCACCATCGGCCCGGTGTCGGCGGCACCCTGGGGCTCGGCGAGCATCCTCCCCATCAGCTGGGCCTACATCGCCATGATGGGCGCGGAGGGCCTCACCCGCGCCACCGGCATGGCGATCCTCGCGGCCAACTACGTGGCCTCGCGGCTCGCCGGGCACTTCCCCATCGTGTACGCGGGCAAGAACGGCCGGGTGGCCCACGAGTGCATCATCGATCTGCGGGACATCAAGGACCGCTGCGGCGTGAGCGTGGACGACGTGGCCAAGCGCCTGGTGGACTTCGGTATCCATGCCCCCACCATGTCCTGGCCGGTGCACGACACCATGATGATCGAGCCCACCGAGAGCGAGTCGCAGCGCGAGCTGGATCGCTTCTGTGACGCCATGATCGCCATTCGCCGCGAGATCGCCGCGGTGGAGAAGGGCGAGGTGCCGCTCGAGAAGAGCCCGCTGCGCCACGCGCCACACACCCACCGCCTGTTGCTCGCGGACTGGGACCGGGCCTACACCCGCGAGCAGGCGTTCTTCCCCGGCGGCGTGGTCTCCGGCGACGACAAGTACTGGCCGCCCGTGGCCCGGGTGGACAACGTCTACGGCGACAAGAACCTGGTGTGCGCGTGTCCGCCCATGTCGGCCTACGAGGACGCCGCGGAGTAGTCGGACCCGGGCACGTCGCAAGCGCCCCTCCGTCGCCGGGGTGCAGGGATCGCAGCGGGGAAAGGCGGCTCGCGAAGGCGCCGGATCGCGGTGCGGGCCGGCAGGCAGGTGGTGCCAAGGGCCTGCAGCGGACGGGCAGGATCTCCCCGGGGGCGCCGATCGCGGGTAGTGTTGCCGCTGGCATGTTGCCGTGCCGAGGCCGATCGAGAGCATGTCCATCCTCGACGAGACCGTCACCATCGTGATGGCCGGCGAGCGCGGGGCGGCGCTCGGACCGCTGACCCGCGACCGGGCCAAGGCGGCGGTGCCCTTCGGCGGCGAGTACCGCATCATCGACTTCGTGCTCAGCAACTGCCTGCACTCGGGGTTGCGCCGGGTGTACGTGCTCACCGAATACCACGCCTACTCCCTGCACGAGCACCTGCGCGCCGCGTGGGCGGTGTTCAACCCGGAGCTCGGCGAGTTCATTACCGCCATCCCGCCGCAGATCCACGACGGCGAGCGCTGGTACGCGGGCAGCGCCCAGGCGGTGGCGGAGAACCTGTTCCTGATCCGGCGAAGCGGCGCCCGCCACGTGCTGGTGCTCACCGGCGGGCACGTCTACCGCATGGACTACGCCGCGCTGCTGGAAAGTCACCGCGCGCACCGCGCGCAGGTGACCCTGGGCGTGGTGGACGTGCCCGCCGCACGTGCCGGCGGACTCGACCGGGTGGAGCTGGACGGGTCCGGACACGTGACCGCCTTCCACGCCGGCCACGCGGCGCCCACGCCGCCGCCCGGGACTGACGTGACCGCGACCATGGGGGTGATGGTGGTGGAGGCGCAGGTGCTCGCGGCGCTGCTGGAGCGGGGACTGCGCGGCGCCAACGTCCCGGGCGGGATCGAGGCGCAGCTACTGCCGGACCTGGTGGCCGGGCATCGCGTGTACGGCTACCGCTTCGGTGGGCGCGAGGGGCGCGTGTCCCAGGACCGCTTCTTCAGCCCCGTGGCGGGGCTGGACGCGTACTTCGAGGCCAACATGGCGCTGCTCGAGCCGGTGCCGCCGCTGGATCTCTACCAGACCGACTGGCCCATCTGGAGCCACTCGCGACGCCTGCCGCCGGCGCGCACGGTGGGCAGCCGCAAGGGCAACGAGGGGCTGTTCGTGAACTCCATCGTCTCCAACGGCACCGTGATCACGGGGGGTGCCGTGAGCCATTCGGTGCTGTGCCCGCAGGTGCGTGTGAACGACTCGGCGAGCGTCGAGCGCTGCATCCTGTTCGACGCGGTGGAGGTGGGCGAAGGCGCGGAGCTGCGCAACTGCATCATCGACAAGTACGCGCGCATCCCGCCGGGCACGCGCATCGGCTTCGACGGCCGCGACGACGCGGCCCGCTTCGAGGTCACCCCCAAGGGCGTCGTGGTGGTGCCGAAGGGCTATCCCGGCGAGCTCCCGGCCGCGGCTGTGCGGTAACGCGCACGTTCCGGAATTGCCGATCGCCAATCGCCGGTCGCCTCGAGAGGACGACACGGATCGACGCGACCGCAGGCGGCAGGGGCGAGGCGGAGCCAGCGAACGGTCCGGTGGACCTTTCGCCCGCCGAGCGGGCCCGCCACGGACGGCGGGCCCCGGTTCCGCAAGCGGCGCAGGACGGCGCCGCGCGGTGGGCCGCCTTCGAGCCCCCAGTGACGGGTTCACGGCGGGTCGCGTCGACCCCCGTCGTCCTCGCCGCGCTGGCCGATCTGGAACCGATCCTCAGTCGATGAAGCGCGGCGCGCCGATGGCGAAGCCCTGGGCGTAGTCCACCCCCACCTCTCGCAGCTTCGCCAGGGTCTCGTGGGACTCCACGCCCTCGGCGATGGTGCGCTTCTCCATCAGCCGCGCCACGTCGTTGATGGCGCGCACCATGGCGAGATCGATAGGATCCGTGAGCAAGTCGCGCACGAACTGCGCGTCGATCTTGATATAGTCGACGGGCAGCGCCCGCAGATAGCCGAAGCTGGACAGGCCCTTGCCGAAGTCGTCGAGGGCGAAGCGCGCGCCGTCGCGCTTGAGCTCGTTCATGAAGCGCCGCGCCGTGTCCAGGTTCGAGATGGCGGCGGTCTCCGTTATCTCGAAGCACAGCCGCGAAGCCGGCACCTGCGCACGCCCGCACTCGCTGCGCACGTACTTCAGGAAGTCCACCTCCCCCAGGGACTGCGCCGACAGGTTGATGCCCGTGAGCGCCGGCCGGCCGCGGTTGTCCCGATCGTCGGCGAGCCAGGCGAGGGCAGCGCGGATCACCCAGCGGTCGATGCGCGTGGCCAGGTTGTAGCGTTCCGCCGCCGGCAGGAACGCGCCCGGCAGGATCTCGTTGCCGTCGCGGTCGACCATCATCACCAGCAGCTCGCAGTGGTGCGCGCCCGCGCGCCGCGGTGCGAGCGGCACCACCGGCTGCGCTCGCAGCCGGAAGCGGTCGTCCGCGAGCGCGCCCGAGATATGGCTGACCCAGTTCATCTCGCCGCGCCGGCGGGTCAGCTCCGCGTCGTCCCTGGAGTAGACGTGAATGCGGTTGCGACCCTGGTCCTTCGCGAGGTAGCAGGCGCTGTCCGCCGCGCCCAGCACGTCGGCGACGTCGCCCCACTCCGGCGTGATGGGCACCAGGCCCACGCTCGCCCCCACCTGGAACTGCTTGTCTTCCCAGCTGAACACGAAGTCCGACAGCGCCTGGTGCAGCACGCTGGCGACGCGGGTGGCCTGTGCCACGGAGCAGTGCTCGATGAGCACGCCGAACTCGTCGCCGCCGAGGCGCGCGACGGTGTCGCGCTGGCGCACCCTGAAGGTCAGTGTCTCCGCCAGGCGCTCCAGCAGCGCGTCGCCGGCCATGTGGCCGCAGGTGTCGTTCACCACCTTGAACTGGTCGAGATCCAGATAGCACAGGGCGTGGGAGCTGCCCTCGGTGCGTGCCGACTCGAGCAGCCGGGCGAGCCGGCGCTCGAACTCTCCTCGGTTCACCAGACCCGTGAGCGCGTCGTGAGTGGCCTGGAAGGCGAGCTGGGCGGCCATCTCGTGGGGGCCCGTGACGTCGCGGGTGATGCCACGGTAGCCGAGGAAGCGTCCGTCGCCGTCGAACATGGGCCGCGTGCGCACGAACACGCGCACCACCGAGCCGTCGGGGCGGGTGCGGTTCCACTCCATCTGGGTAGGCCGGCGGGCAGCGATGTCGGCGCGGTGCTGCACCTTGAGATCGTCGTCGTCGCTGTTGTCCTCGTACACCTCTAGGGCACGCCGGCCGAGCACCTCCTCCGCGGGGATGCCGTTGACCTCCAGACAGCGCTCCGAGACGAAGGTGTAGACCAGGTTCTCGTCGGTCTCCCAGAAGTAGTCGGCGGCAAGATCGGCGAAGTCGCGGAAGCGGCGCTCGCTCAGCTCCAGCGCCGCCTGATCGCGGCGGCGGTCGGTGATGTCGTGGCTGATGGCACCGACGCCCGCGGCGCGTCCCGATGCATCGGGGATGGGGAACTTGACGCGGTAGATCTCCCGCTCCTGCCCCTGGCGCCGGGTGGTGAACTCGAGCACCGCCGGCATGTTCGTCTCCATCACCTCGCGGTCCTGGCGGGCAGAGCGCCCGGCGAACTCGGCGTCGAACAGGTCGTGGACGGTGCGGCCGATGATCTCCTCCACGGGTTTGCCCCAGCCGGCGGCGACGCTCGGATTGGCGAACAGGTAGCGCCCGTCCGCGTCCTTGAGCCAGATCTCGAACGGCGCGTTCTCGATGAGCGCCTTGAAGCGCGCCTCGCTTTGCTCGAGCGCAGCCAGAGCCTGCTCGCGCTCGGACACGTCGCGCACCATGCACACGATGGCGTCGCGTCCCGACAGCCGCACCCGGCGCGCCGAAACCTCCACGGGGAAGGTGTGACCGTCGGCGTGGCGATGGGTGTCGCGCTGGCGGCGCGCGGCCCCGCCGTCGCTCACCGACTCCAACAGCCCGCGCGCCGACGTGGAATCGGCGGCCAGCGTCGTCGCGGACCTGCCCAGCAGCGACTTGCCGTCCAGACCGTAGAGGCTGGTGGCGGCGGTGTTGGCGTCCAGGACCACGTGCTCGCACGCGTCCACGACCAGCACCGCGTCGTGGTCGGTCTCGACGATGGTGCGGTACTTCTCCTCGCTCTCGCGCAGCGCGTTCTCCATCATCACCCGCGCGGTGACGTCGGTGCCGCTGCCCCGATAGCCGCGGAATACCCCGTGCTCGTCGAACACGGGCTGGCCGCTCAGCGCCGCATAGACGATGTGCCCGTCGGGGCGCAGGCGGCTGCGCACCAGGTCCCGGAACGGCGCGCGCCTCTCGAGCACCGCCACGTAGCGGTCCCACGCCTCGGCGTCCGCCACGTTACCGGCGGGCCGCCGCGACGCCGAGTCACGGCCGAGGAGGGACTCGGGCTCGATGCCCGTGACCTGGGCGAAGTTGTCGCTCAGCCAGGTGATGGTGAACCGCTCGTCCATCTCGAAGAAGAAATCCGACGCGGCCGTGGCGAGGTCCCGCATCCGGGCCTGGTTCGTCTCCAGCGCCTCTCGCGCCCGGTGCAGCTCGGTGACGTCCTGGAACGAGCCCGACAGGGACACCGGGTGGCCGTCGCGCTCGCGGGTGACCAGCGCGCGTACGCGGAATCGGCGGTAATCGCCGCGGCGGTGGCGCAGCCGGACCTCGATGTCCAGGGGCTCGCCCCGCAGCAGGTGGCGCTCGCGCTCGGCCAGGAAACGGGGGCGGTCCTGCGGGTGCAGGCGCTCGACGATGGCTGTGAAGCGCGGCGCGATCTCGCCGGGGGCGTAGCCCAGCATCTCGTACAGGCGTGGCGACCACCAGGCGTCGTCCAGCCCCACGTCGGGGCGGTGCCAGAAGCCGTCGGTGGATCCCTGCGCCGCCAGCGCCCAGCGCTCCAGCTCGACGCCGGCGTGGTCCGACTCGATCGCCGGCCGCGGCTCGGCGGCCACCAGCGCCAGCACCGAGCAGCGCGGCGGGTCCAGCGCGCCCAGGCGCACCTCCATCTCCGTGGAAGCGCCGGCGAGGGCGGGGATGCGCACGCGCCAGGTGCGGGTACCGCTCTCGCTACGCAGATCGCCGGGACAGCCGGGCACCAGGACCCGCAGGTCGCGCCCGGCCAGCTGGGGCGGGGCGGCGCCGAACAGCGACGCCGCGGCGGCGTTGGCGTAGATGACCGTGCCGTCGCCGCTCGTCAGCAGCATGGGCTCGCGGGACCGGTCGGCGAGGCCCCGGGCGAGCGCCAGCGGACCCGCCACGTCGCGGATGAGCGGCGTGATGGTGCCGCCAGGCTCGCCTTCCACCGGCGTTCGGCTACTCAACGGGATCCTCTGGGCGCAGGCGGGAACTGCGGATGTCGGCCGTCAAGCGGGGGAGTTTAGGCGCTTTGCGTGGCCCTTGGAATGAAAGTTGTTCCTGCGCGGACCCCGTGGCGGCGTCGCCCGCCGCCGCCGGGCGCGGTGCTGCGTTCACGCGCACCAGGCGCTGATCCAGCTTGCTCACGGCATCCGACGCGGTGATCCGCCCTCCCTCGCTGAAAGCCTCGTGATCGCGCTCGATGTCGTCGAGGCGGTAATAGGTAGTTGACCATGATTCCCGCGGACTGGCGAATGCCGTCGTGCGACAGGTCGGCGGCCCGGTTCAGCCGCTTCGCCCGTGCCCCGAGCCCGCGCATCCGTGATCGGTTAACGGCATTCCCGGGGGCGGCCGGTCCGGTACGGGCCGCCGGGACACGCTGTAAATACCTCCCTGTACGCTCGACGGCCGCATCCCTGCGGCCGACGGTCCCCGCGACCCGCACCGGACCGGCCTTATCCGAACACGGATGCGAGCTCGCGCCTCAGACGCGCGAACAGCGCGCGTCGCCCGTCGCTGTCGCGCCCGGTCTTCGCGACCGGATCGAGCAGGCTGCGGTGCTTGTAGTCGGCGGCGGGCGGGCCGTCGAAGATGATCATCACCGTCCTCTCCTTCGTGACCGAGCTGTCGTTCACTGAAGGCTGGACGCGACCATCCGTGCCCTCATCGGCTACCCGCCCCGGGCCGCCGATCTCGGCGCCAGTCGCTCGTTACCGGCATGTCCCATTGTGCGCGATAATTGCAGCAGGTGCGCTGCTACCGATGTCACCGGTTTCCCGGTGAGGTGGGTGACATGAGACACGGGATGCAGGCGATGCTCCTGGTCGGATGCCTGCTCGGCGTCGTCGTCGGCATACCCTCGGCGGTCGCGCAGGCGCCGGGCTCGGAGGAGTTCGGCCTCACGCCGAAGGAGCTCGTGCAGGCGGTCGAGAAGGTCGAAGCGTTGATCGCGAGATGCATGCGTGCGCAAGGTTTCCAGTACTTTGCTGCGGACTACGCCACCGTGCGGCGAGGAATGAGCGCGGACAAGAATCTGCCAGGGGTCAGCGAGGAGGAGTTCGTTGCAAGGTTCGGCTTCGGCGTCGCGACCATGTACACCGGCGAGGCGCCCCAGCTCGTGCAGAGCTACAGCCCGGCCCGCGTGGGTCTGGGCGAGCAGAACAACGTCATCTTCAGGGGCCTGTCACCCGCCGACCGGGCAGCCTACAACCGCGCCCTGTTCGGTGAGAACGCCGACGCCTCATTCGCGGTGGCGCTGGAGACCGAGGACTTCTCCCGCACCGGCGGCTGCACGCGTCAGGCCATCGCCCATGAGTTCAGGCCCGAGCAGCTCGAGGCGGGCTACTACAACCCACGGGATGCCCTCATCAACAAGCATCCGAAGATGACCGAGGCGCTACGCGAGTATGCGGCGAAGATGCGAGACGCCGGCTATGAGTACACACACCCAGATCAGGTTGAAGCCGATATCAGAGCGAGGCTCGATGCACTGACGCTGGGCGGGAAGATCCCCGTCCACCAGATGTCACCGGGGCAGCTGCAGACGCTCGAGGACCTGCGAAACTTCGAGCGAGGCGTCGCCGTGAAGACCTACCTCCTGGAATCGTTGCTCATCGATCCGGTGGAGGCGCGAATCGAGGCGGAGCTCTTGTCCAGCGGCGCGCTGCAGTAAGGCCCGCGACGGGCAAGCTCGCGCCGGACGGGATCGGTGCGCCATCTCGAGAGGTCACGCGCACGGGCCGCGGCAAACGGATGGCTCCACCTCGCGGTCGTCGCTTGATCGACGTCTGCCACTGCCCACATCGCGGCGCAGAACTGCGCGTGCTGGTGTGTGCCGTACAGGGATGTACGTATGCCGCGGGAGGCAGGATGACGGGAGCGGCGTCGGCGATCCGACCGTGGTGGCTGCCATCCTCGAGCACATCCCCGAAGCGCACGCACCCACTGCGCCCGTCGCTCGTCGGGCGGGGGAGTTCAGGCCCTCCGGGGAAGCCTTGGAACGGACGCTGACGCGGCTCAGCGCTGGGCGAGCTTGCGCACCGCCCCCGACGCGGTGATCCGGCCTCCCTCGCTGTAGGCCTCGTGATTGCGCTCGATGTCGGCCAGGCGGTAGAGGTAGTTGACCATGATTCCCGCGGACTGGCTGATGCCGTTGTGCGACAGGTCGGCGGCCCAGTTCAGCCGCTCCACCCGGGCCCCGTTGGAGAGGTGGAAGTGGGCCACCCGGTCGCGGGCCTCGTCGCCGCGGCGCGCCTCCAGCAGGTAGCGGGCCGCGAGGCGCATGAGCAGCGGCTCCAGCACCTTGCCGAGCTCGCCGTTTCCCGTCAGGTCGCGCCGGTTCAACAGCCGGGCGAAGGTCTCGGGCGTGCAGGTCTCGCCGGTGAGCGCCCCGAGCGAGCGCACCTCCGATTCCTCGAGCCCGTGCTCGGCGCCGGCCAGCTGCTCGTCGAGCCAGGCACGCAGGCCCGGCATGGGCGACAGGGTGGCGAAGGCCTTCAGGTTCGGCAGCTCCCGGGCGAGATCGCGGGCCACCCGCTTGATGAGGAAGTTCCCGAAGCCGACCCCGGCGAGCCCCGCCTGGCAGTTGGAGATGGAGTAGAAGATGGCGGTGTCGGCGCGCTCCGGGTCCACCACGGGGGCGCGTTCGTCCAGCAGGTCCTGGACGTTGTCGGCGATGCCGTTCACCAGCGCCACCTCCACGAAGATGATGGGCTCCTCGGGCATATTGGGGTGGAAATAGGCGTAGCAGCGCCGGTCGTCGCCCAGCCTGTTCTTGAGATCGTCCCAGGAGCGGATGGCGTGCACCGCCTCGTACTCGGTGAGCTTCTCCAGCAGCGATGCGGGCGTGTCCCAGGTGATGCGGGTGAGGTCCAGGAACCCGACGTCGAACCAGGACGCCAGCAGCCGGCGCAGATCCCGGTCCAGGGCCTTGAGGGCGGGGTCCTGCTTCGCGAGTGCGATGAGCTCGGCACGCAGATCCACCAGGAACTTGACGCCCGCCTCCAGCCCGTTGAACTGAGCCAGCAGCTTCACCCGCGGCGGCTCGAGCAGGTCGCGCAGCCGTGCCTCCGCGCGCTGTCGGCTCGCGGCGTCGCGGGCGCCCTGGTGTTCGCCGATCACCGCGTCGATGGCGCCCCCGTCCACGTCGTAGTCGCGGGCCAGGGTCTCGAGAAAGCGCCGGCGCCCGTCGGCGCTCAGCACCAGGTACGTCTCGCCGAGCTCCGCCGCGCGGGCGCGGGCGGACACCTCGCCGCCGCGCGCCTCCAGGCAGGCGTCGATCTGGCGCCGGATCCGGGCCACGTCGTCCTCGGGCAGGTGCGGCGCCACCGCGTCCTTGAGCGGGCCGCGGGGCCCGAGCCGCCAGGCCCGGCGCACCCGGCGCAGGGTCCGATCCCAGAGGCCCTCCGCGGGCTGCCCGGCCGGGGTGGCGCTCACGACGGGTACCGGCTCACGGGCACGGGGTCAGCGGTGCTTCCACGCGGGCTCGCGCTTCTCCACGAAGGCGCGCATGCCCTCCTTCTGGTCCTCCAGGGCGAAGGTGGAGAAGAACACCCGCCGCTCGAAGCGCACGCCCTCGCTCAGCGTGCTCTCGTAAGACCGGTTCACGCATTCCTTGGTCATGCGTACCGCGGGGCGCGAGAAGCCCGCGATGGTGCGCGCCGCCGCCATGGCCTCCTCCAGCAGCCGATCCGCGGGCACCACCCGGCTTACCAGCCCGGCACGCTCGGCTTCCGCCGCGTCCATCATGCGCCCGGTGAGGCACATGTCCATGGCCTTGGCCTTGCCCACGAAGCGGGTCAGGCGCTGGGTGCCGCCGAGCCCAGGCAGCGTGCCGAGCTTGATCTCCGGCTGTCCGAAGCGCGCCGTGTCGGCGGCGATGATGAAGTCGCACATCATCGCCAGCTCGCAGCCGCCGCCCAGCGCATAGCCGGCCACCGCGGCGATGACGGGGGTGCGGCACTCGGCCACCCGATCCCAGCCGTCGAAGTGCCCGCCCAGGTAGGCGTCCATGTAGCCCTTGTCCTGCATCTCCTTGATGTCCGCCCCGGCGGCGAAGGCCTTCTCGCTGCCGGTGATGACGATGGCGCCGACACCGTCGTCCGCGTCCAGGTCCACGAGGGATCCGGTGAGCTCCTCCTTCAGCCTCAGGTTGAGCGCGTTGAGTGCCTTCGGGCGGTTCAGTCGCACCAGGGCCACCGCCCCCTCGCGCTCCACGATGATGGTCTCGTATGACATTTTCGCTCCGCTTCCTGTGCCCGCGCACACCGGCCGCCTGATCCCCGTCAGGGGGGATCGCGGTGCCGCTGCGCTAACATCGCCGCCTGCGAAGGTTGCCGGCGATGACGGGGCCCCGCAAGCGCCGCGACGCACGGGTGCGCGTTGGTGCATTGCACAATCTGTGCCATTATTCCCGGTCTGTGTCATCCGTCACGGGAACCGGGTCGAGAACGAGCAAGGGGGATGCCATGAGCGGTGGCTTCGACGAGGTCTACGCCCGGTCCATCGAGGACCCGGACGGCTTCTGGGCAGAGGCGGCGGAGGCGATCCACTGGACCCGCCGCTGGGACAAGGTGCTGGACGATTCGAACGCGCCCATCTACCGCTGGTTCACTGGCGGCGAGCTCAACACCTGCCACAACGCCCTCGACCGCCACGTGGACGAGGGCCGCGGCGAGCAGGCGGCCCTCATCTACGACAGCCCCATCACCGGTACCCAGAAGAGCTACACCTATCGCGAGCTCCGCGATGCCGTGGCGACGTTCGCGGGGCTGATGGCCGAGCAGGGCTTGGAGAAGGGCGACCGGGTGGTCATCTACATGCCCATGGTGCCCGAGGCGGTGATCGCGATGCTCGCCTGCGCGCGGCTCGGGGCCGTGCACTCGGTGGTGTTCGGGGGCTTCGCCGCCAACGAGCTGGCGGTGCGCATCGACGACGCGAAGCCGAAGCTGATGGTGTCCGCGTCGTGCGGTATCGAGCCCGGCCGCGTCGTGGAATACAAGCCACTCCTGGACCGTGCCATCGAGATGGCGCGCCACAAGCCGCAGGGTTGCATCGTCCTGCAGCGCCCGCAGGCCGAGGCTAAGCTCACGCCCGGGCGCGACCTGGACTGGGCGGACGCGGTGGCGAACGCGCAGCCGGCGGAGTGCGTCGCGGTGAAGGCCACCGATCCGCTCTACATCCTCTACACCTCGGGTACCACCGGACAGCCCAAGGGCGTGGTGCGCGACAACGGCGGCCACGCGGTGGCGCTCAAGTGGACCATGAAGAACATCTACGGCGTGGACCCGGGCGAGGTGTTCTGGGCGGCCTCCGACGTGGGCTGGGTGGTGGGTCACTCCTACATCGTGTACGCCCCGCTGCTCAGCGGGAACACCACGGTCCTGTTCGAGGGCAAGCCGGTGGGCACGCCGGACGCGGGCGTGTTCTGGCGGGTCATCTCCCAGCACCAGGTGTCCACCCTGTTCACGGCGCCGACGGCTTTCCGCGCCATCAAGAAGGAGGATCCGAAGGGCGCGCTGATCGGCCAGTACGACCTGTCGTGTTTCCGCACGCTGTTTCTCGCGGGCGAGCGCACCGACCCGGACACGCTGGAATGGGCACAGTCGAAGCTCGGCGTTCCGGTGCTGGATCACTGGTGGCAGACCGAGACGGGCTGGCAGATCTGCGGCAACTGCATCGGCATCGAGCGCCTGGCGGTGAAGCCCGGATCCGCCACTCGCCCGTCGCCGGGCATGAACGTGCAGGTGCTGGGTGAGGACGGGCACCCGGTGAAGCCCGGCACCATCGGCGCCCTGGTGGTGAAGCTGCCGCTGCCCCCGGGCACGTTCCCCGGGCTGTGGAACGCGGAGCAGCGCTTCCGCGAGGCGTACCTCGAGGAGTATCCCGGCTACTACAAGACCGCCGACGCGGGCTACATCGACGAGGACGGCTACGTCTTCGTCATGGCGCGCACGGACGACATCATCAACGTGGCTGGCCACCGGCTGTCCACCGGCGGAATGGAGGAGGTGCTGGCCTCGCACCCGGACGTGGCGGAGTGCGCGGTCATCGGCGTCGACGATGCGATGAAGGGCCAGCTCCCGCTGGGCTTCCTGGTGCTCAAGTCCGGCGTCGACCGCCCGCACGAGGAGATCGTCAGGGAAGTGGTGAAGCTGGTGCGCGAGCAGATCGGACCGGTGGCGGCCTTCAAGACCGCGACGGTGGTCAACCGGCTGCCCAAGACCCGCTCGGGCAAGATCCTGCGCGGCACCATGCAGGCCATCGCCGACGACAAGGAGTGGCGGATGCCCGCCACCATCGACGACCCGGCGATACTGGACGAGATCGCAGGCGCGCTGAAGACGGTGGGCTACGCGAAACGGGCGTGACCCACCCGCGTGCGCCGGGGCCGTACAATCCCCGTCATCGGCCGGTGACGGGTGCGCCACTGCCCGGGAGGAGCCACATGAGCACGCCCACATGACCGCCTTCGACAAGCAGTCGCTGGACGCCTGGCGCGCCCTGGCGCAGAAGGAGCTGAAGGGCGACACGCCGGACAGCCTCGCCTGGGACACGCCGGAGGGCATCCAGGTCCGGGCGCTGTACACGGCCGCGGACCTGGAGGGCCTCGAGCACCTGGACTCGCTGCCCGGCTTCGCACCCTACGTGCGGGGCCCGCGGGCCACCATGTACGCGGGCCGACCCTGGACCCTTCGCCAGTACGCGGGCTACTCCACTGCCGAGGAGTCCAATGCCTTCTACCGCAGGAACCTGGCCGCGGGGCAGACGGGGCTCTCGGTGGCCTTCGATCTCGCGACCCACCGCGGCTACGACTCGGATCATCCGCGCGTGGAGGGCGACGTGGGCAAGGCGGGCGTGGCCATCGACTCCGTGGAGGACATGAAGATCCTCTTCGACGGCATCCCGCTGGACCGCATGTCCGTGTCCATGACCATGAACGGCGCGGTGCTGCCGGTGCTGGCGATGTTCATCGTCGCCGCCGAGGAGCAGGGCGTCGAGGCGAAGGCGCTCAGCGGCACGCTGCAGAACGACATCCTCAAGGAGTTCATGGTTCGCAACACCTACATCTACCCACCCGGGCCGTCCATGCGCATCGTGTCCGACATCATCGCGTACACGTCGAGACACATGCCGCGCTTCAACCCCATCTCGATCTCCGGCTACCACATGCAGGAGGCGGGCGCGACCTGCGTGCAGGAGCTGGCCTTCACGCTGGCCGACGGCATCGAGTACGTGCGCGCCGCCATCGACGGCGGGCTTGCGGTGGACGCGTTCGCGCCGCGGCTCTCGTTCTTCTTCTGCATCGGCATGAACTTCTTCATGGAGGTGGCGAAGCTGCGCGCGGCGCGCCTGCTGTGGGCGGAGCTGATGCAGGAGCACTTCGCGCCGCAGGACCCGCGCTCGCTGATGCTGCGCACCCACTGCCAGACCTCCGGGGTGAGCCTGACCAGCCAGGATCCCTACAACAACGTGGTGCGCACCGCCGTGGAGGCGCTGGCCGCGGTGCTGGGCGGCACCCAGTCGCTGCACACCAACGCATTCGACGAGGCGCTGGCGCTGCCCTCCGAGACCTCGGCGCGTATCGCGCGCAACACGCAGCTCATCCTGCGCGAGGAGACCGGCGTCGCCCGGGTGGTGGACCCGCTGGCGGGCTCGTACTACGTGGAGCACCTCACCGCGAGCCTCGCCGCGGAGGCCCGCAAGCTCATCGTGGAGGTGGAGGATCTTGGCGGTATGACCGCGGCGGTGGTCTCCGGGATGCCGAAGCTGCGCATCGAGGAGTCGGCGGCGCGCCGCCAGGCCCGCATCGACCGCGGCGAGGAGGTGATCGTCGGCGTCAATCGCTATCAGTCCGAGTCCGCCGAGGAGGTGGAGATCCTGGACATCGACAACGCGGCGGTGCTTGCCGGGCAGAAGAAGCGTCTGGAGAAGGTGCGCGGCGCGCGCGACGCCGCCGCCTGCCGCAAGGCGCTCGAGGCGCTCTCGCGTGCCGCCGCCGACAATGGTGCCAACCTGCTGGAGGCCGCCGTGGACGCGGCACGCGCCCGTGCCACGGTGGGCGAGATCTCCGACGCGCTGGAGCAGGTCTACACCCGTCATCGGGCCGTCGTGCGCTCGATTTCCGGGATCTACGGTGCCGCCTACGAGAGCGACGAGGGCTTCCAGTCCATCCGCAGCCAGGTGGCGGCGTTCGCCGAGGAGGAGGGGCGCCGCCCGCGGCTGCTGGTGGTGAAGCTGGGCCAGGACGGCCACGACCGCGGTGCCAAGATCATCGCCACCGCGTTCGCGGATCTCGGCTTCGACGTGGACATCGGTCCGCTGTTCCAGACTCCGGAGGAAGCCGCCCGCCAGGCAGTGGAGAACGACGTGCACGTGATCGGCGTGTCGTCCCAGGCCGCCGGCCACATGACCCTGGTGCCGAAGCTCATGGAGGCGCTTCGGGCCGAGGGCGCCGGCGACGTGATCGTGGTGTGCGGCGGGGTCATCCCCCCCCAGGACCACGCCCGCCTGCAGGACCTGGGCGTGGCGGCCATCTACGGGCCCGGCACCAACATCCCGCTCGCGGCGCAGGAGATCCTGCGCCTCCTGGAGCGGCGCCGGGAGGCGGCCTGACCCGCGGTCGCCGATCCGCTGCTCCTGCCCGCGCCGACGGAAGCCAGCCATGCAAGAGATCCTCAAGCAGCTCGAAGAGAAGCGCGCCCGTGCCCGGCTGGGTGGCGGGCGCGAGCGCATCGAGGCACAGCACGCCAAGGGCAAGCTCACGGCCCGGGAGCGCATCGAGATCCTGCTCGACCCGGGCAGCTTCGAGGAGTGGGACATGTTCGTGGAGCACCGCTCCACCGACTTCGGCATGGGCGAGAAGACCATCCCGGGCGACGGCGTGGTCACCGGCTACGGTGTCGTCAACGGTCGGGTGGTCTTCGTCTACAGCCAGGACTTCACGGTGTTCGGCGGCTCGCTCTCGGAGGCCCACGCCGAGATGATCTGCAAGTTCATGGACCAGGCGATGAAGGTGGGTGCGCCTATCATCGGCATCAACGACTCCGGCGGTGCCCGCATCCAGGAGGGGGTGGCGTCGCTGGGCGGCTACGCGGAGGTGTTCCAGCGCAACGTCTTGGCCTCCGGAGTGGTGCCGCAGATCTCCCTCATCATGGGGCCGTGCGCGGGCGGCGCGGTGTACTCGCCGGCCATGACCGACTTCATCTTCATGGTGCAGGACTCGTCATACATGTTCGTGACCGGCCCCGAGGTGGTGAGGACCGTCACCCACGAGTCGGTCACCGCGGAGCAGCTCGGGGGCGCCCTGACCCACGCCACGGTCTCGGGGGTGGCGGACCGCGCCTTCGAGAACGACGTGGAGGCGTTGATAATGCTGCGCCGCTTCATCAACTACCTGCCCGCGAACAACCGTGCACCTGCCCCGTACCGCCCGACCCCGGACGCCGCCGAGCGCGCCGAGATGTCCCTGGACACGCTGGTGCCGGAGAACCCGAACCACCCCTACGACATGAAGGAGCTGATCTTCAAGGTTGTGGACGACACGGACTTCTTCGAGATCCAGCCCGCGTATGCGAAGAACATCATCACGGGCTTCGCACGCATGGACGGCTGGCCGGTGGGGATCGTCGCCAACCAGCCGATGGTGCTGGCGGGCTGCCTGGACATCGACTCGTCCATCAAGGCGGCGCGTTTCGTGCGCTTCTGCGACTGCTTCAACATCCCCATCATCACCTTCGTGGACGTGCCCGGCTTCATGTCGGGCACCGACCAGGAGTACAACGGCATCATCAAGCACGGCGCGAAGCTGCTGTTCGCCTTCGCCGAGGCTACCGTGCCGAAGGTCACGTTGATCACCCGCAAGGCCTACGGCGGAGCGTACGACGTGATGAGCTCGAAGCACCTGCGGGGCGACGTGAACATGGCCTGGCCCAGCGCCGAGATCGCGGTGATGGGGCCGAAGGGCGCCGTCGAGATCATCTTCCGCCAGGACGCCTCCGATCCGGACCGCCTCGCACGGCGCACCGAGGAGTACCGCACCAAGTTCGCCAATCCCTTCGTGGCAGGCAGCCGGGGCTACATCGACGACGTCATCATGCCCCACGCCACCCGGCAGCGGATCTGCCGCTCGCTGGCCATGCTGCGGGACAAGAAGCTGGAGAATCCTTGGAAGAAGCATTCGAACATCCCGCTGTGACGCGCCGCGCGGGCTCCGACCAAAGTATCGCCAATCGAGAAGCCTGGCGCCGGGAGGCGGGCACCCCCTGCCGCGACACGCCGTGAATACATCCAAAGCCCGCATTACCCATGAACGCTCGGCTGCGGACGCGGATCTGCCGGCATCTGTGGCGGGTGCGTCCCTGCACCCGCCCCCTTCGGGCGCGCTGCGCGCGACCAAATCGGCAATCCTGCCGATTTGTGCGGCGTCAGGCTTGCCCCGGGTGCTCGACGTACCTTCCAGGTACGCCTGCGCGCCCGCGGCGGCGCCCGCCTTGCATCTGCCGGCACCTCCGCGCCCTCGCTGGTCGCGTTCATGAGTAATGCGGGCTTGGCTGGAGCGCGCCATCCCTGGCGCGCACGGCCGCGGCAGGGGGCACCCGCCTCCCGGGGGGCGACGACGTCGCAGGACAGAAGCAGATTCGGACAACGAGAAGAGATCGCCACGTGTTCAGCAAGATCCTGATCGCCAACCGGGGGGAGATCGCGTGCCGGGTGATGCGCACGGCGCGGCGCATGGGCATCGCCACGGTGGCGGTGTACTCCGAGGCCGACCGTAACGCGCTGCACGTGGAGATGGCCGACGAGGCGGTGTGCATCGGGCCACCGGCGCCGGCGGAGAGCTACCTGTGCATCGAGCGCATCGTGGCGGCGTGCCGGGAGACGGGCGCGGAGGCGGTGCACCCGGGCTACGGGTTCCTGTCGGAGAACGCGGCCTTCGCCGCCGCGCTGGCGGAGGCGGGGGTGGTGTTCGTGGGGCCCCCCGGGGGCGCCATCGAGGCCATGGGCGACAAGATCACCTCGAAGCGCATCGCCGAGAAGGCAGGCGTGAACGTGATCCCGGGCTACACCGACGTGGTGCGCGACGCCGCGCATGCCGCCGACATCGCCGGTTCCATCGGCTACCCGGTGATGATCAAGGCGAGCGCCGGCGGCGGCGGCAAGGGCATGCGCGTGGCGCGCGACGAGGCGGGTTGCCGGGAGGGCTTCGCGCGCGCCACCAGCGAGGCGAAGACGAGCTTCGGCGACGGGCGCGTGTTCATCGAGAAGTTCATCGAGCAGCCGCGCCACATCGAGATCCAGGTGATGGCCGACGCCCACGGCGGCGTGTTGTACCTGGGCGAGCGCGAGTGCTCCATCCAGCGCCGCCACCAGAAGATCATCGAGGAGGCCCCGTCGCCGTTCATCGATCCGGACACCCGGCGCGCCATGGGTGAGCAGGCGGTGGCGCTGGCCCGCGCAGTGGACTACCGCTCGGCGGGCACCGTGGAGTTCGTGGTCGATCCCGATCGCAACTTCTACTTCCTGGAGATGAACACCCGCCTGCAGGTGGAGCACCCGGTGACCGAGCTGGTCACCGGGCTGGATCTGGTGGAGCTGATGCTGCGGGTGGCTGCCGGCGAGCCGCTGCCCCTCACCCAGGACCAGGTGCGGCTGGTGGGCTGGGCACTCGAGTGCCGGGTGTACGCGGAGGACGCCTTGCGCGGCTTCCTGCCGTCCACCGGACGCCTGGTGCGCTACCTGCCGCCGCCGCAGGGCGAGGGCGTGCGGGTGGACAGCGGCGTCGCCGAGGGCGGGTCGGTGAGCATGTTCTACGACCCCATGGTGGCGAAGCTCGTCACCCGCGGCGACGACCGTGCCGAGGCCATCGCCGCCATGCGCCAGGCGCTCGACGGCTACTACATCCGCGGCATCGAGACCAACATCCCGTTCCTGGCGGCGCTGATGGCGCACCCGCGCTTCGTGGCCGGACGCCTGTCCACCCACTTCATCGAAGAGGAGTTCCCGGACGGCTTCGGCGAGGAGCACATGCGCATGGAGGATGCCGCGGTGTTCGTGGTGGTGGCGGCCTCGGTGCACCGGCGCTACCGGGATCGCGCGGCGGCCATCTCCGGGCAGATGCCGGGTCACGAGCGCCGGGTGGCGGACGAGTGGGTGGTTTCCATGGGCGGCGCACAGCACCCGGTGACGGTGCAGGCGGTGAGCGGCGGTCACGAGGTGCGCCACGCGGGGCGCGACTACCTGGTGCACAGCGACTGGCAGTTCGGCCAGCCGCTGTTCCGCGGCACCATCAACGGCGTGCGTCACTGCATCCAGGTGGAGCGCCGGGGGCTCAGGTACCAGCTGTTCCAGGGCGGCGGTCGGGTGGACGCGCTGGTGCTCACGCCGCGAGAGGCGGAGCTGCATGCGCTGATGCCGGAGAAGGCGCCGCCGGATCTCTCGGGCTTCCTGCTCTCGCCCATGCCCGGGCTGCTGCTGTCCCTGGCGGTGCAGGCGGGCGAAGCGGTGAAGGCGGGGCAGGAGCTCGCGGTGATCGAGGCCATGAAGATGGAGAACGTGCTGCGCGCCGACCGGGACCGCACCGTGAAGGCGGTGCTCGCAAAGCCCGGGGACAGCTTGTCGGTCGATCAGAAGATCCTGGAGTTCGAGTGATCGGTCCGGCTCCGGCTCCATGAGCGCGCGCGGCGCGGAGGTGGACGTGGAGGTGCTGGCGGCGGAGCTCGTCGGCGGCTCGCGCCGGGCGCTGGCCCGTGCCATCACCCTCGTGGAGTCCACGCGTGCAGCGCACCGGGAGCAGGCGGCGGCGCTGCTGGCCCGCCTCGCCGGCGCGCCGGCGGCTACCCTGCGCATCGGGATCTCCGGGGCGCCGGGGGTGGGCAAGTCCACCTTCATCGAGGCCCTCGGGCACCACATCGTCGAGTCCGGACGTCGCCTCGCGGTGCTGGCGGTGGACCCGAGTTCCAGCTTGAGCGGCGGCTCCATCCTCGGGGACAAGACCCGCATGCCCGAGCTCGCCCGGGACGTGCGGGTCTTCGTGCGCCCGTCGCCGACGGGCGGCACTCTCGGCGGCGTCGCGCGCCGCACCCGGGAGACCATCGCCCTGTGCGAGGCGGCGGGCTTCGACACGGTGATCGTGGAAACGGTGGGCGTGGGCCAGTCGGAGACCGCCGTGGCGGGCATGACGGATCTCTTCGTGCTGCTGCTGGCACCCGGTGGCGGCGACGACCTGCAGGGCATCAAGCGCGGCGTGATGGAGCTCGTGGATCTGGCGCTGGTCACCAAGGCCGACGGCGACCTCGCGGCGTCGGCGGGCCGCGCGGCCGCCGACTGCGCCAACGCGCTGCGGCTGCTCAGGCGCCGCTCCGCCCGCTGGACGCCGGTGGCGGCCACCTGCTCCGCGATCGAGGGACGCGGCATCGTCGAGGCGTGGACGACGATGCTCGACTATCAGCGGGTGATGGCCGAGAGCGGCGAGCTCACGGCGCGCCGCGAGGCCCAGGCCCGGGCCTGGCTGTGGTCAGAGGTGTCCGAGCAGCTGCTGGAGCGCTTCAAGGCAGACCCGCGGGTACGCGCCGAGCTGCCGCGCCTCGAGCAACGGGTGCGCGACGGGGACATCCCGGCCGCGGCCGGCGCGGAGCGCCTGGTGGCGCAATTCCTGGATACAGTGCAGGCCTGCGCAGGGCGGGAGGGAAAGCGATGATCGGACGGCTGAATCACGTGGCCATCGTGGTGCCCGACCTGGCGCGTGCCGCCACCACCTACCGCGACACCCTGGGCGCGGCGGTCTCGGACCCGGTGGCACTGCCCGAGCACGGCGTGACCACCGTGTTCGTGGATCTGGGCAACACCAAGGTGGAGCTGCTGCACCCGCTGGGAGACGCCTCGCCCATCGCGAAGTTCCTCGAGCGCAATCCCGACGGCGGCATGCACCACGTGTGCTACGAGGTGGACGACATCCGGGCCGCCGCCGGGCGCCTGGCCGCGGACGGGGCCCGGGTGCTGGGCGACGGCGAGCCCCGTATCGGCGCCCACGGCAAGCCGGTGCTGTTCCTGCACCCGAAGGACTTCTGCGGCACCCTGGTGGAGCTGGAGCAGGCCTGAGCGCTTCACCCGCCGCGGCGCTGCGCTTTAGCCTCTCACTCCGAGGGAGAAGGGGTGTGGGAACGCGCGGTCCACTGCCCCTCACCCCGGCCCCCTCCCCGCGAGCGGCGAGAGGGGATCACGCCCTTTCTCCCTCTCCCCCCGTCCCGGGGTGAGGGCGGGGTGAGGGGCGAGCACATTCGTCTTTATTCGAGCGTGCGGGTCACCCGCGGCAGCCACAGTCCGAGCGTCACGGCGCGTGCCGCCAGGAACACGATCAGCGCGGCCCACAGGCCGTGGTTGCCGAACGCGGGCAGTAGCACCGCCACCGCCAACGCGTACACCGCCAGGGACAGCAGCATGGCGTCGCGCATCTCGCGGGTGCGGGTCGCGCCGATGAAGATGCCGTCGAGCTGGTAGCTCCATACTCCCACCAGCGGCGCGACCACCGCCCACGGCAGGAACGCACGCGCGGTCTCGCGCACCTCGGGGATGGACGTGAGGGCGTCGATGAAGAGGCCACCCGCGGCGGCGTAGACGAGGCTGTAGACCAGTGCCACCACCAGCGCCCAGGTGGTGGTGCTCGCGACCGCGGCGCGGAATGCGCGGCGGTCACGCCGGCCGTACGCGCCACCGGCCAGCGCCTCCGCCGCGTGGGCGAAGCCGTCCAGGCCGTAGGCCATGACGTGAGTGAAGTGCAGCAGGACACCGTTGGCGGCCAGCGCCAGATCTCCGAGGCCGCCGCTCAGTGACGTGAAGGAGTAGAAGGCGGCGATGGCCCCCAGCGTGCGCACGAAGATGTTGGCGTTCACGCTGACGGTGGCGGCGAGTGCCCGGCGCGAGAACACCTCGCCCGGGGGCGCCCACGCGCCGAGGCGGCGCAGCGTGCCGCGCGCCAGCCACACGCCCATGCCCGCCGCCGCGTACTCGCTGACAAGGGTGGCAGCGGCGACGCCGCCGACCCCGAGATCGAGAACCAGCACGAACAGCACGTCCAGCGCCATGTTCGAGAGGTTCATGAACAGCTGCACTGCCAGCGCCGCGCGCGTGCGCTGCACTCCGATGAGCAGGCCCAGGACCACGTAGTTGAGCAGCGCAGCCGGTGCGCTCCAGATGCGCACGCCGTAGTAGGTGGCCGCGAGATCCCGCACCGTGTCGCTGGCGTCCATGAGCGCGAGCGCCGCCGCACCCACCGGTACCTGCAGCGCGATCAGGGCGAGGCCGATCCCCACCGCCAGCACCCCGGCGCGCGCGGCCGCCGCGGCGAGCGCGCTGGTATCGCCGGCGCCGTAGGCCTGGGCCACGAAGCCCGTGGTGCCCATGCGCAGGAAGCCGAACGCCCAGAAGACGAAGTTGAAGGCCACCGCACCGATGGCCACGGCGCCGATGTAGGCCGGGTCCGGGAGGCGTCCCACGACGGCGGTGTCCACCGCGCCCACCAGCGGCACCGTCATGTTCGACAGGATGATGGGCCATGCGAGCGCCCACACCCGCGCGTTCAACGCGCGCCGTGAGTCCGGCAGGCTGGTCCGCGGGGACGGGCTCAAGGCGCGGCCGCCGGCCGACCCCGCCGTGGCGCGCGCGCTGCCCTCAGCCGCGCTGATCCACGAAGTGGGTGTAGATGCGAATCAGCTCGTCGGGCTGGAAGTTGATGATCACGATCTCCTGGCCCGGGTAGATGCGATCCGGGTTCCGGCCCATGCGGTTCTGGCTGTAGTTGTACACGTAGGACGCCTTGGTCTTCTCGTGGATCAGCCTGCCGAGGAACGAGCTGGATTGGTCGGGACGGCGCTCGTCGGCGTCCTTCGGGATCTCCACCTGGTAGGTATTGATCTCCTTGCCGCGGCGGATGGCCATGCCGCGGGCGAAGTTCTTGATGATGCCGTCGTGCACGATCCCCCAGATCCCCTGCTCGTCGCCGGGACGCACGGTGCGCACGTAGTACAGCGAGTCCTCGCTCACTGCCTGGGTGCGCATCAGGTCCTCGATGCTGGAGGCCTCCACGCCGTGGCGCTTGCGGATGATGCGGATGGGCTCGGCCGCCGCGATGTCGAGGCGCTGGGCGAGCTCCCGGGGAGTGGTCTGCTCGTAGTAGTCACTGGTCGTGACCACGTCGATGGGCGTGTCCGGCGTCCGGCGCAACTTCTCGAGGACCTCGCGCACGGTGGTCTCGCGCACCTGGCTGTCCTCGAGCACGCGGATCGGCTTGTCCAGATTGCCGCCGCTCTCGGCGATCAGCTTCTCCGGGGTCAGCCGCTCCACCTGCTCCACCTCCCGCACCACGGTGATCGGCGTGTCGGGACCGATGGTGGGGTCGTTGCCGATCGCCTCGACGGTGGTGCGCTCCACCGCTTCCTCGGGGATCATCGACAGCACCTGGTCGCCGGTGACGAAGTGATCGGCGCTCGCCACGTTGACGGGCTCCGGGTCCGGCTCGGTCAGCTTGGCGACGTAGTGCTCCGCCTGCTCGCGCACCAGCTCGGAGGGCGGCTCGGCGCTGCCGCCGAGGACGGTGGCAGTGCCCGGTTCCGGCGCGGCCACCGGCGCGGCTGCCGGCGGCGAGGCGGCGGCGCGCTCGGGCACGGGCTCGCGGGGCAGCCAGCGATCGCGCAGCAGCCAGGCGCCGGCGGCGATGGCCAGCAGGACCACGATGGCAATCACTGCCCGCATGAACATCTCCGCGCGCCTGGGCGGCTCGAACCTGGCATCAAGTCTAGCGCGGCGCGGGGCGCCGTGCGCCGCGCCGCGGTAGGGGCGGCGCGGGAAGCTGCGCCGGATTTCCGCGCTGCCGAGTCATTCAGAATCCGTACATGGCTGGCAGCAGCCACGACAGGGCCAGCCACATGAGCAGCGTCAGCGGTACGCCGATGCGCAGGAAGTCGCTAAAGGTGTACCCGCCTGCGCTCATTACCAGCAGATTGGTCTTGTAGGCCATGGGCGTCGCATAGCTCATGTTGGCGCCGAACAGCACCGCGAGCACGAAGGGCTCTGGCGGCAGCGAGAGCTTGGCGGCGATGCCGATGGCGATCGGGGTGCCGATGACGGCGGCGGCGTTGTTGGACACGATGTTGGTGAGCACCGCCATCAGCAGCATCAGGCCGCTCAGCACCACTGCGGGCGGCGCACCGGCAGTTGCCGCCAGAAACAGCGCCGTCAGGTACGCGGTGCCCTCGGTGGCCTGCAGGGCGGCGCCCAGCGCCAGGCTCGCCGCCACGATGAGAATTACCTGGGCACTTAGGGCGTTCACCGCGTCCTTCCAGCTCAGGCAGCCCGTGGCGATCATGAGCAGCGCGCCGCAAACGGCGCTCACCGCTATGGGCAGCACGCCGAATGCCGCGAAGCCGACGATGGCGACCATGATGCCCAGCGCGAGCCGCGCACGGTCCGAGTGGGGCAGGTCCTCGGTGGCGTCCAGCACCAGCAGCTCCTGCGCGTCGCGCAGGCGCGCGATGCGCTCCCGTGGGCCCTGCACCAGGAGCACGTCGCCCTCCCGCAGCCGCACGTCGCCCATATTCTGACCGTCTGTCGCGAGCTGGCGTCCGGCGCGGTGCAGTGCGAGACCCGCGACCTGGTGGCGTTCCAGGAAGTACGTGCCGCGCAGGGTCCGGCCGACCAGGGAGGACCCGTAGAACACCGCGATCTCGGCGAGCTGCTGGTCCTCGGCAGACAGCGGATGGTCCTCGTCCACGCGGTTGTCGCCGGAGTAGAGATCCGCCTCCAGCACCTGCTCGTATTCCTTCAGCTGCGTGGGCGTATCCTCCACCAGCAGCTGGTCGCCTGCGCGGATGATCACGTCGGGCAGGGGCATGAGTTCGTTGTGCTCGCCGCGGCGGATGCGTATCACCTTCAGGCCCCCGCCCGCCTTCTTCATGACGTCGCCGAGTGACTTGCCGTCGCAGAAGCTGTCCTCCGGCACGTGCAGCGCGGCGGAGAACAGCCGCGGTGACGTGTTGCGAAGCAGTGCCTGGCGCTCCGGCAGCAGCCGCGGCGCCAGCAGCCACAGGTACAGCAGCCCGACGCCGCCGGCCACCGCCGCGGGCCCGGCAAAGTCGAACATCCCGAAGCGTGGCAGGCCCAGGTCCGAGGCCACCGACACCACCAGCAGGTTGGTGGAGGTGCCGATGGTGGTGGCCATGCCGCCCACCAGCGTCGCGAAGCCCATGGGCATGAGCACACCGGACGCGGACTTGCCGGTGCGCAGGCTGACGCTGACGAGAATGGGCAGCAGCAGGACCACGATGGGCGTGTTGTTGACGAAGGCGCTCAGCACCGCGCCGATGAGCAGCGTCACCAGCAGCGAAAGCGCGGGGCTCGTGCGCCACAGGCCGGCGAGCGCCCGACCCACGGGCTCGAGCGCCCCGGTGCGCACCAGCCCCTGGCCCGCGATCATGAGGGCGCACACCGCCACCAGCGCCTCGTGGCCGAAGCCGCGGAAGAACACCTCCGCGCCCAGCTGCCCCGCGGCGTGCTCCATGGGAAACAGCTCGAAGCCCGCCGCCAGCACCGCGAGGACGGCAAGGCTCGAGGTCTCCAGCGGGATGCGCTCGCGGGTGAACAGGAACAGCGCCACCGCGGTGAGCGCGATGACGGCGATGGCGTGAGCTTCGGGCAGCGGGGGCATGGGGGCGGGCGGCGGCCGGATGCGGCCGGTCTCGCCGGCGCGGTGATACCTCCGCAGCTGCTCAGCCGAAATCCTGCTCGAACTCGCGCACGATGGCCGAGATCACCTCGTTGGCGGGCGCCTCGGTACCCACCTGCTTCGCCACCACCGGCACCATGCCGTTGATGGCGTCGATCTCGGAGCGCCGCCGCGCCAGGTGGTCCAACAACATCGACGGACGCGCTCCGGGCATGGCCGAGCCGAAGCGGTGGATGTAGGCAGCCGCGTCGTCGAAGGAGAACTTCACGCCCTTGGCGGCTCCGGCGGCGTGGGCTTCCAGCCCGCACCGGAGCGCCACGCCCCACGCGTGCTCGCTGGCCATGACCTCGCCGATGGTCTTGCGAAACACGGTGCACGGTCCGCTGAAGGTGACGTTGCAGATGAACTTCTCCCACACGAGCTGCTGGATGTCGTCGAAGCTCTTCACGTTGAAGCCGGCGTCGCGCCACACCTTCTCGACCCGCGCGAGCCGCTCGCTCGAGCCGCCGTTCATCTCGCCCAGGCGGATGAGCTCCATGCCATTGTGGTGCACGTGGCCGGGGCCGCGCATGGATGCGCCGAAGCCGCCGGCCACGCCGATCAGGATGTTGTCCGGCGAGCGCACCTCGCTGATACGCTCGGCGGCGCCGAGCCCGTTCTGGATGGTGAGGATCAGGGTGTCGTCGCGGAGCAGCGGTCCCATGGCCTTCGCCGCCGGCGCCACGCCGCTCGCCTTGGTGGCCAGGATCACGAGCTCGCAGGGGCCGGCCTCGGCAGGGTCGGTGGTGGCGTTCAGGCGCACCGTGCGGTCGCCGCTCGCGCCCTCCACCCGCAGGCCCTTCTCGCGCATGGCGTCCACGTGCTCGCGCCACAGGTCGACGGCCCACACCTCGTTGCCGGCGTCTGCCAGCAGTCCGGCGTACACCGAGCCCATGGCGCCGGTCCCCACCACCGCGATCTTCATGCTGCTCACCCCCCGGAAAGGCCGATCCACGGGCCCGGCGAGTCGTGCCGACGCCCGTGCCCCATTGTAGAGCGTGGCGTCCTTGCGCGAACCCGGGCGCAGGATTACCGTCTTTCGTCGTCCCATTCAGTGGCAACCGCCCGGAGAATCGCGATGAACCTCGACGAGCAGACCCGCGAGCGCATCGAGAAGCTGGTGCGCTCCGACCGCGTGGTGCTGTTCATGAAGGGCACCCGCAGCATGCCCCAGTGCGGCTTCTCCGCCGCCACCGTGGGCATCCTGGACTCCCTGGTGCCCGAGTACACCACCTACAACGTGCTCGAGGACCAGGGGGTGCGCGAGGGCATCAAGGCCTACTCGAACTGGCCGACCATCCCGCAGCTCTACGTGAACGGCGAGTTCATGGGCGGCAGCGACATCACCAAGCAGATGTTCAACACCGGCGAGCTGCACCAGGTGCTGGGCCTGGGCGAGCCGGACCGCACGCCGCCGGAGCTCGACATCAGCGACGCGGCCGCCGCCACCATCCGCAGCGCCCTGGAGGGCAACCCGGGCATGTCCGTGCACCTGTCCATCGATGCCCGCTGGCAGCACGGCTTCTCCCTGGGCCCCGCCGAGGGCCACGAGGTGAAGGCCGAGTCCAACGGGATCGTGGTGCTGATGGACGTGGCCACCGCGCAGAAGGCGAAGGGGCTCCGGCTGGGCGTGGAGGAGACCTTCCAGGGCAAGGCCTTCAAGGTGGAGAACCCCAATGCCCCGGCGCCGGTCAAGCAGCTCGCGCCGGCGGAGCTGAAGGCACGGATAGACGCCGGGGAGGCAGTCCAGCTCATCGACGTGCGCCCGGCCGACGAGCGCGCCCGCGCCTCCATCCAGGGTGCCCGCGCCCTGGACGAGGGCGGCATGGCTTACGTGGAGTCGCTGCCCAAGGACGCCGCCCTGGTGTTCTACTGCCACACCGGCCAGCGTAGCCAGGCGGCGGCAGAGCACTTCCGCATGCAGGGCTTCACCAACGTCCACAACCTGGCGGGCGGTATCGACGCCTGGTCGCGGGACGTGGACCCGGACGTGCCGCGGTACTAGGAAGGCGCCCGAGGCAACCCCGCCGCCGCCGCGGTCGAGCGGCGCGGCTTCGCTCCCTGCTCCCCCCTCCCCCTCGTCAACGGGGGACGGGATCCGGGACCGGTGTGCCGGCCCACCGTCGGCCGCCCTTCGGGCCGTCCTCGCGCACCCGGTGCGTGCCCCGCTGCTGCGACCGGGAAGGGTTCGTGGGAGCCAGACATGGCGGCGCCCCGGTGCGGCACCGGTGGCATGCGTGATGGCGACCGCGCGGCCGCGGCAGGCTACTCGGCGAAGGCCTCCGCCAGGCGCGGATCCAGCCGTTCCTTGAGGCTCTTCAGCGCCCGGTTCTGGAGCTGGCGGGTACGCTCGCGGGTGATGCTGAGCAGCGCCCCGATCTCCTCCAGCGTATGGCTCTCGGTGCCCCCCAGGCCGTGACGCAGCCGCAGGATCATGGCCTCCCGCGGCGGCAGCTCCGAGAGCAGGTCCTCCAGCTTGCGGGTGAGCTCGTCCTCGAACACCGGCTCGTGGGCGTCGCGCAGGGAGCGGTCCGGCGTGAGCTCGCCGAAGGTGGTGGAATCCGCCGCCGCGATGGGCGCGTCCAGGGACAGCGCCGAGCGCGAGGCGTCCAGGGCACGGCGCACCGTGCTCTCCGGCAGGTCCGTCTCCTTCGCCAGCTCCGGCATGCTGGGCGCGCGCCCGCTGCGCTGCTCGAAGGCCGCCGCCGCGCTACGCACCTTCAGCATCTTGTCGTGCAGGTGAGCCGGGACCCGCACCGTGCGCCGCTGGTTGGCGATGGCCCGGGTGACCGCCTGCCAGATCCAGGTGCTGGCGTACGTGGAGAACTTGTAGCCCAGGCGGTGATCGAACTTCTCCACGGCCCGCAGCAGTCCGATGGAGCCCTCCTGGACCAGGTCGTCCAGGGTCAGGCCGTTGTTGACGAACTTGCCGGCAATGTAGAAGACCAGCCGGATGTTGGACTCGAACATGATCCGCCGCGAGGCCTGGAAGCGGGCCTCGGCGCCGCGAGCGCGGTCCACCGCACGACGCAGCGTCTTCGAGTCGGTGCCGGCGCGGTCCTCGATGGCGGCGCGGCGGCGCTTTGCCGCGGCGCTGCGTCCGCGCACCTGGTCCAGCTCGCGCACCAGCGTCTCGGCCAGCGAGCGCAGCTCGCAGAGCATGGCGAATGCCGGCGCGGTCTCGTTGAAGAGGGCCTTGAGCGCCGGCGGGCAGCGGCCCGCCCCGGTGGCCCGGCGCCGGGCGCGCCCGGCGCGCCAGCGCTCATGGCGCTCGTCCATCAGCTTCATGCGCTCGCGGGGGCTGAGGTCCGCGGTGTCCGACGGCTCGCTCTCGTCCTGACGCCGCGGCTCGCCCAGGGGCCACTGCAGCACCTCGGAGATGGGCCGCTCGCCGGCCAGGGCCTCGTCCCAGGAGTCCACGAGCTGTGCCACGATCGCGGGCACCACGGACAGCGCGTCGGTCATCTCCAGACGCGCGGCCAGCAGCCGCTCGCCGAGGGCCTGCTCCTGCTCGGCGGTGAGCAGCGGGCGCTGGCGGATGACGTGGCCATAAGTACCGTAGCCACCCTCCTGCTCGGAGGTGGCATGAGACTCGGGCTCGAGGGCCGCCTCGTCCTCGGACGCCTGCTGGGGCGCGTCGGGGTTGGCGACCTCGAGGGCGTCGGTGGCCTCCAGGGCCTCCAGCTCCTCGATGGTCGCGACCCGGTCGAAATCTTCGCGATCGAGTTCCGTGTCCATTGAGTCGGGCTTTCTTGTCAGGCGATCGGACGGGTCCCGGTCCTTGGAGCGTGGCGCCGGGAAGGAGTTTCAGTATAGGGATGCAAGTTTTGCCTGTACAGGCTTTGCACAAGTAGACTCCCCGGACAAATCATGGACATTTAGTCATCATGTACAGCGTGACAGCCGCTTCGCGCATGAGCGGGGTGCCGCCGGCGACGCTTCGCGCCTGGGAGCGCCGCTACGAGGTCATCCAGCCCCGGCGCGACGAGCGGGGTCGCCGAGTGTACGCCCCCGAGGACGTGGAGCGCCTGCGTCTCTTGCGCCGCGCCACCGAGCTCGGTCATGCCATCAGCCGGCTGGCCTGCCTGAGCGCGGAGGAGCTCGGACGCGTGTGCCAGGCTTGCCCCGCGGAAGCGGCGCGGGAGCCGGACGGGCAGCTGGGCCACCTGGTGGCCCGCCTCCTGGACGCGGTGGAGCGTTACCGTGGCGACGAATGTGACGAGGTGCTGGGTCTCGCCGCCATGATGCTGGAGCCGGACGTGCTCGTGCGCGACGTGGTGGGCCCGGCCATGCAGGCGGTCGGGGAGCGCTGGCACCGGGGCGAGCTCACCACGGCCCAGGAGCGCCTGCTCAGTGCCAGCGTGCGGCGCACTCTGGGATCCCTCGTCGCCACCTACCGGCGCCGGGCCCACGGGCCGGTGCTGGTGCTGGCCACCCTGCCCGGCGAGTACCACGACATCGGGCTCATGGTCACGGCCCTGACGGCCGCCTCGGAGGGGCTGGACTGCGTCTACCTGGGCCCCGACATCCCGCCGCTGGACATGGTGGCCGCGGCCAAGGCCACCGCGGCGCGCTGCGTGGGCCTGAGCTGTGTCACCCGATCCGCCGACCGGGACCTGCTGGCGGCGATCACCGACCTGCGGGCTCGCCTGCCGGAGGCTTGCGAGCTGTGGCTGGGCGGCTGCTCCACCCGCTGCCTGGACGCGGAGGCGCTGCCGAAGGGCTGCGTGCGTCTGGGCGAGGACGGCGACCTGCGCCGCCGCGCCCGCGCCCTCTGCGCGGGCTGATCCCGTCGCACCGCGGTCCCGGGCCGCGCCTGCGCCCCGGGGGCGCAGTCACTTCCTGCGCGGCGCGTTGAGCTCCACCGTCCCGCTCACGTGCACCTCCACCGTCAGCGTGCCGGGCTCCACCGCCGGTGGCGCCGGTGGCGCCGCGGACTCCATCGCCGTCGCGCGCATCACGATCCCGGGGGGCGGCGCCGCGCCGGAGGTACTCACGTCCAGGCTCACGATGCGGTGGCCGTCGCGCTTCAGCGTCGTGGCGATGAGGGCGGCCCGGGCCTGGAACGCGTCCACGGCCGCGCCGATGAGGGCGTCCTCGGCGGCCTTGCGTGCCTGCGGTGAGAGCTCGTTGCCGAGGGACTGGATGGACAGGCGTTGCTGCAGCTCGCCCAGCAGGGCCGCAAGCTTGTCCGGGTCCCGGGACTCGAGGCGGATGCTCTGGTGCACCCGCCAGCCGCGAATCTGCTGCTTCTGGTAGACGGGCTGGGTGCGATAGGCCGACGTCTCGACGCTCACGCCCGCGGCCTTGGCCTGGTCGATGGCCCAGCGCACGGCGCGGTTGACCTCGTCCGCGGCGGTTGCCTGCACATCCGACTGCTCCTCCCGGAACAGCACCGCCACGAGCAGGTCGGTGTCCACCTCGGCGCCGGCGCTGGCGGACAGGTGGACCTGGTCGTAGCGCGGCGGGTTATCGTGGCCCGCGGCGGCGCCGGCCGCGAGGGCGAGGACGGCGGCCAGGCAGGGTACGCACAGGGGACGTGGCATGGAGGATCCTCGAGACGGGGCTTGCGGTGCGGAAATATAGTCGCCGACACCCGTGCGTGGGGTCTGCTGGCGGCCGCGCTGGCCGCGGGCAGCGCAACGGCCGCGAGTTTTTCCCAGCACCCGGGCTTCGAGGCGTGGCGCGAGCAGGCCCGGCGCGGCGGCGCGCGGTGCGATTCGCCGATCCGCCCGCGGTGCGCTACCTGATGGGCTTCGGCGACGAGCCACTGCTGGCCGCCCCAGACCTCACGGTGACCGGCCGCGAGGGGGACTACGTCCCCCAGTACCTGGGCGCCGACGATCCCTTTTATCTGTTCCGGGGCTACCCGGGTGAGCGCCGCCTGCTTCCGGGGCGCGACGGCCCTCCGGAGCCGCCTACAACACCCTGCCGGCGCTCAAGCCCCTGCCCGTCCAGCTCTTCGTCGGCTACTGGCGCGAGGGGTCGCGAGAGGATCTGGAGCGCTACGAGCGTCTTGCGGTGGCCGGCGGCCACCTCGTGGCGTTTGCCCGGGCCCAGCGCCAGGTCTTCCTCGAGAACCTGGCCTGCCTGCGCGGCACCGGCACCACGTGCCGTTGATCCCGCTCAACTCGGCACCCGGGCAAGGCTGCATTATCATTCGACAAGTTCATTCCAGGCGGCCGAGCGGGTCCGGGGCCCGCGCGGCGGAGACGTAGTTCCATGATGCAGATGCCCGCCGGCAAGTACCGGCCCTTCGAGCCCATCAACCTGACGGATCGAACCTGGCCCTCGCGCACCATCACCGAGGCGCCCACCTGGTGCAGCGTGGATCTTCGCGACGGCAACCAGGCACTGGTCGACCCCATGGACGGCAAGCGCAAGCTGCGCATGTTCCAGACGCTGGTGAGGATGGGGTTCAAGGAGATCGAGGTGGGCTTCCCGTCGGCCTCCCAGACCGACTTCGACTTCACCCGCAAGCTCATCGACGAGGGCCTCGTGCCCGACGACGTGGTGATCCAGGTGCTCACCCAGGCGCGTCCGGAGCTCATCCAGCGCACCTACGAGAGCCTGGCCGGCGCGAAGCGGGCCATCCTGCACCTGTACAACTCCACGTCCACCCTGCAGCGCCGCGTGGTGTTCGGCCTCGAGCGGGACGGCATCCGTGACATCGCGGTGCGCGGCGCGGCCCTGGTGCGCGAGCTCGCGGAGAAGATGGACGGCACCGAGATCATCTACCAGTACTCGCCGGAGAGCTTCACGGGCACCGAGCTGGACTACGCCGTGGAGGTCTGCGATGCGGTGTGCGACGTGTGGGAGCCGACGCCGCAGCGCAAGGCCATCATCAACCTGCCGGCCACCGTGGAGATGGCGACGCCCAACATCTACGCCGACCAGATCGAGTGGATGAGCCGCAACCTGGCGCGGCGCGACAGCATCGTGCTGAGCCTGCACCCTCACAACGACCGCGGTACCGGCGTGGCCGCCGCCGAGCTGGGCGTGATGGCGGGCGCCGAGCGCATCGAGGGCACCCTGTTCGGCAACGGCGAGCGCACCGGCAACGTGGACGTGGTCACGCTGGCCGGCAACCTCTACACCCAGGGGGTCGACCCGAAGCTGGACCTGTCCGACATCGACGACCTGCGCGAGGTGGCGGAGTACTGCAACCAGCTGCCGGTGCACCCGCGCCATCCCTACGCCGGAGACCTGGTGTTCACGGCGTTCTCTGGTTCCCACCAGGACGCCATCAAGAAGGGCATGGCGGCGCTGGAGAAGAGCAACAGCGGGATGTGGGAGGTGCCTTACCTGCCCATCGACCCGCAGGATCTCGGGCGCAGCTACGAGGCCATCATCCGCGTCAACAGCCAGTCCGGGAAGGGCGGCGTCGCCTACATCCTGAACGCGGATCACGGGCTCGACCTGCCGCGGGGTCTTCAGGTGGAGTTCTCCAGGGCGGTGCAGGCGGTCACCGACGAGACCAGCCAGGAGATCAGCGCCGACGCCATCTGGCAGCTCTTCCGCAAGGAGTACCTGGACGCACGCAGCCCCTACGAGTTCGTGGAGCACTGGTCCATGCCAGATACCCACGCCAGCGAGATGCGGCGCATGACCGCCACCATTCGCGAGAGCGGTAACGAGCACACCATCAACGGCAAGGGCAACGGCCCCATCGCGGCGTTCGTGGACGCACTCAAGAAGGACTGCGGCGTGGCGCTCAAGGTCGTGGACTTCCACGAGCACGCCATCGGGCACGGCGCCGACGCGGTGGCGGTGGCCTACGTGGAGGCGGAGCTCGACGGCGCCGGGCGCACCTTCGGCGTCGCCCAGCACTCCAACATCACCATCGCCTCGCTGCGGGCCACCTGCTGCGCGCTGAACCGGCTGGTGGCGCGACGCACGGACTGAAGAGGGAGGTCGGATCGCGTGGCGCCGCAGGTCGTGGCCCGCGGTGAGTACGCGCAGGTCCTGAAGGCCGGGGCTGTCTACTTCGCCGTGGTCTTTGCCGCGGGCTTCGTGCTCGGGCCGATCCGGGTGCTGTGGGCAGAGCCGCGCTTCGGGGTACGTGCCGCCGAGCTGATGGAGGCGCCGATCATGCTGCTGGCGATAGTGCTCGCGGCGCGCTGGGTGGCGCACCGCCTGATCAGTGCGCCGAGCGCGGCCCCGCTGCTCGCCGCGGGCGGGATTGCCCTCGCGCTCGTGCTGCTGGCCGAGCTCACCGTGGTGCTCGCGCTGCGGGGGCTGACACTGGATCAGTACATCGCATCGCGGGATCCGATCGCGGGCGCGGTGTACGTGGCGCTGCTCCTGGCGTTCGCGGTGATGCCGGCGGCGGTGGCGAGACGGTGACCGCGACGATGTCGCGGTCACGACGCACGGGCGCGCGACGTGCAATGGCGCGCGTGCTGGTGGGAGCGATCTGCGCGCTCGCCGCGTCCCAGGCGCACGGCGACACCCGCCCGCGGACCGACTCCGTCGAAGCGATTGCCGTGGCGTTCGAGCAAGGTGATTACCAGAGGGTGGCGGCGCAGGCGGAGGCCATCCTTCGCCAATCCAGGCAAACCCGCGATGAGGCTGTACTCGAGTTCGCAGACCTGTTCGGGGAGCTGGCCTCGAGGCATGTCGACAGTGGCCGCACGCTCGAGGCCGGATTCCTGTTCGAGCGCGAGTATCTGGTTCGGGAAGCAGTTCTGGGCTTCGCGTCGCAGGAGGTCAGGAACGACCTGTTTCGCGTGTGGTTCTTCTATCTGAACCGGGGGCACTACGACAATGCGGTCGAATACCTCGAGCGATCCCTGGCGCTTCACGAGCAGGAGCTGGGCACGAACGATATCGCGATTCCTATGCTTCTCTACCATCTCGGTTTCGCCCACCTGCGCCTCGGCAGCTTCGAGCAGGCAGAACGGGTGCTCCGCCGAGGAGTCGGCATGGACACCGACTTCTACACCTGTTTGAAGCTGCACTACACTCTCGAAGCACTTTACGAGGCCAGCGGCCGGCGCGACGTGCGCGAGGAGGTCGTCAGGCGAATCCAGGCGTTCGAGTCGGGCTTGCTCGACGAGTTGTGCACGGACGACCTAACACCCTAGCGGTCGATCCCACGTGAGGCGGATTGAAATGACCGCGAGACCCAGCCGGCCCCCCGGACCTGTCGTGTGTGGTCACGGCTCGGGGTGCGCGGCAGCCTGTCGGTCGCGGCTGCGGTCCGGGATGGAGCAAGGAGCCATGTGGGTCGCTGAACGACATGGCCTGCGCACCGCGTCGATCCTCGCGCTCGGCAGGATGGCCGTGGCCGACGAGAGGGGCCGGCGCGAGCGCCGGGAGACGCGACGCAGGCTGGTGGAGGATTGGGAGGCGCGCCTCGAGCAGGGCGAGGTCCCTGCCGCGTCTACGAGCACATCCCGGTGGCCGGAAGACGGTGGGGGCGGTGGCGCGTTGGGGAACTGGCCACGGAGCGCCTCCCCGGAGACGTGTGCGGTTTGCAAGCTAGGTTGAACAGATGGAACTTGCTGATCAGTCGATTGCGCACCTGCGAGAGCTGCTGAGAGTCACGGAGGACCTTCGAGCGAAAGGTATCGCTTTGTATGGTCACGAATACCACCCGATGTCGTTTGGTGGCTTCTCGGTTGAGTTTGGGCGGGCACATTATCGGGTCTTGTGCCAATGGGACGGTAAGGAATCGCTCTTGTCCGTAAGTTTCGCTGGACTTGCAAACGCGAACGCGCCCAGGAAATGGACGCATGATGCGGACATCAGTCTTCCTGGCGGCGAAGGGGTATACGACGAGATCGCGAGCACTGTTCATACAATGGTTGCAACCTGACTATGTTCCCAACCGGACGCGGTGGGGCGGCGGCGCCGTATTCGACAATCGTAGCCCGCGCCCGTTAAAACGGCGTCGGGCATCAGACAACGCGCGAGCGCACTGGTGAGGGTTTCCGAGTGCTTCTGTTTCGGCAAGAGACCCGGACTTCAGCGAGTCGTTGAAGTTGTTCGCGGAGTTCCAGGTCGAGACCATCATCGAGGCCGCCGGGCACGAGAACGGAGAGGCGCTGTGGGAGTGGGGGCCTGGAGCAACCCCGTCGTCGGGAAGCTGCCAGCTGAGCGCCTGGGCCTTTCGAACGGCGAGCGAGACGTGGTCGAGCAGAGGCTGGACGAGCGGGTCCGCGAACGCGCGGGTGGCGGCAATGCTGTCAGTCCCAGCAAGCCGGTGAACATCGGTGTCGGAACGAAGTGACGGCTGTTCCATGCGCTGGGGGGGATTGCCCATCTCATCGCGGCTGCCATTGGCCCGGGCTTGCCAGCGCATGTGGGAGAGGTTCGCGGCCAGGTGGTCCCGGTGGAGCGGGGCATTCCGGTCAGCGCTGATCTGGACCGTGGCGCCCGGCCTGGGTGGCACGAGTCCCCGAAGCCCGGCCGGCGCCTACGATGGCCATTGGTCGGGCGAGACCGGCCCATGCATCGGCTATGTCACGTTCAGGATCTCTCTAATCCCGCGACGGGCTGTTCCTTCACGCTGAGCCGGACGCCAGGAAGTGATCGCGGTCCCAGCGATCCAGGTGCCGACCGGTAGTCGCCGGGCGAGAGGCGCGACCCGGCAGGGCCTGGTCTGGCCGGGGACGGTGTTCACCGTGCGGGGATTCGCCCCCGACGGCCGCGCGGCGGTCGCGTTCGTGTGCGAGTCGGACTTGGACGACGAGGGTGACGGCAGCCGCCCGGTCGTCGGCGGGGAGGCGAGCGGACCGGGCCTCATGCAGGACCGCAGCGCCGCTCACGAGTCCCAGGGCAGCTCCAAGGGCTGACCGTCCGGCAGGCACACCGGCACCGGCGCCACCGAGAAGATCCCGGTGAGCTCCAGCGGCTCGGGGCCGGTGCTGACGATGCGGTGCACCGCGTCCGCCGGGACCACCAGGGTGGTGTCCGGCCCGAAGGATTGCACATGGCCCTCCAGGTGCAGCTCGCCCCGCCCGGCGTGCACCAGCACCACCTCCTCGCAGTCGTGGCGATGCGGCGGGGTGGCGCCGCCGGCGTCGATGCGCTGGCGCCACACGGACAGTCGCTTCAGGCCCTGGGCCGAGCCCGCCAGCGTCACGTGCTCGATGCCCGGCAGCGAGGCCTGCGCCAGTCGCGAGTGCGGGATCACGTTCATCTTCAGCTCCTTCGACCCGTTCCGGGCCGACTGGTGTTCGGGGGTTGCCGCCGGGCACACGTGGCCGCGGCGAGCGGGAAGTATGGGCATCCGAAATTGCAGAACAAGACGCGCAAGTGTAAAGACATAAATGAAAATAATTCTTCAATCGGGAGACGACTCCGATGACCAGCCTGCAGCTCATCGCGGCCTTCGCTTCGGCTGCGCGCCACGCGAGCTTCGCCGGTGCCGCGCGCGAGCTGGGACTGTCTCCGTCCGCGGTGGCGAAGAGCATCGCGCGGCTGGAAGTCGAGCTCGGGGTGCGCCTGTTCCACCGCACCACCCGCCGCGTGAGCCTCTCTCCGGACGGACAGGATCTCTACGCCCGCTGCCGGCGCATCCTCGAGGAGGTGGAGTCCCTGGAGGCCGACGCCCGTGGCGCCGGCACCGAGGTGCGCGGGACACTGCGCATCGATCTCCCCGTGACCTACGGCCGCCAGGTGGTGCTGCCGGTGATCACCTCGCTCATGGCGCACCACCCGGCGCTGCTGGTGGACGCGCGCTTCTCGGACCGCTTCACCGACATCGTCCAGGAAGGCCTGGACGCCGCCGTGCGCATCGGCCCGCCCGCGGACTCGCGCCTGGTCGCCCGCCGGTTCGACCGCCAGCGACTGGGAACCTTCGCGAGCCCGCGCTACCTCGCCGGCCGCCGCCGTCCCGGCGCGCCTGCGGACCTGGCCAAGCACACGTGCCTGCTGTTCCGCATGCCCACCAGCGGACGCGACCGCCCCTGGGCGTTCCGCGTTGACGGCCGCGACGTATCTTTCGTGCCCGAGAGCGGTGTGCGGCTGGGCGACGGCGAGGCGCTGGTGCGCGCGGCCGCCGACGGCGCCGGCATCATCCAGGTGCCGGGCTACATGGCGCAGGACGCGGTGCGGGAAGGCGGGCTGGTGGAGGTGCTGCAGCGCCACCGCCCGGCGCCCCTGCCCATCTCGCTGGTGTACCCGAGCCGGCGGCACGTGCCGCCGCGGGTGCGGGCGCTGGGAGACGCCCTCGCCGAGGCGGTGAAGCGGGGCGAACGCTAGAAGGCTCGCGCTGGGTCACCAGGTGAACTGGGCGTGGCGACGTGATGGTGCGGGTTCTGGTGCGGCGTTGACGAGTCGGATCCGCTCGAGATTCCAGGCAATCTCGATTACAGGGTCACGCTCGGGCTATTGCAGGAGAGCGACGTCAATGACCAAGTCGTCGCGCTTGCTTTCCGGGCGCGAGACCGGGCTCCGAAGCGGCGCCGGGCACCTTGCGCGCCGTCGGAGGTCGTCGGCGGAGGCCTTCGGCTCGGACTTCAAATTCGGGGACGGTATACCTGTTTCAATGATCGCCTTCGACCAAGCCATAGGGGCGAGGAAATAAGTATGCCGTCCCCGTATTTGGTCGCGAGCCGGTAACGGTCGAAGTTTCATGCGACGGCGCGAAACAACGGGTTGCGAGGTCACGCGATGGACATCTTTCGTCATCCTCCGGAAGGCCGGACGCTGGCGTTGCTGGCCGAATGTGGTCTTCCAGCCGGCGACCTGACCGCCGCCGACTTAGACGGATTTCTCGGATGCGGACGGGAGGACGAGCCTGACGGGGTGGTGGGGCTGGAGTTGCACGGCGCAGTGGCGCTGCTCAGGTCGCTCGCGGTGACGTCCGGATCCCGGGACCGGGGCTGCGGCAAGGCGCTGGTGAGCTCGGCGGAGCGGCTCGCGCTGTCGTGCGGCGTGCAGACGGTGTACCTGCTGACGGAGACGGCGGAGAGCTTCTTTGCCGGTCTGGGCTACGAGCGCGTCGCGCGGGATGTCGTGCCCGACGCCATCCGGGAGACGGCGGAGTTCTCACGGCTGTGCCCGGACAGTGCGGCGGTCATGAAGAAGGATCTTCGCGACGCGGGATCCGGGGAGAAGGAGCGCGCATGACCCGGGTCAAGATCTGCTGCATCGCCTCCGTCGAGGAGGCGGACCTGGCCGTGCGCCTGGGGGCGTCGGCGCTGGGGCTGGTGTCGGAGATGCCCAGTGGCCCCGGCGTCATCCCGGAGGCGGTGATCGCCAAGATCGCCGCCGCGGTCCCGCCCGCGGTCGAGACGTTCCTGCTCACCAGCCGGACCGACCCGGCGGAGATCGCGGCCCAGCAGTGGCGCTGCAAGGTGAGCACGGTGCAGCTCTGCGACCGTCTCCGACCGGGTGCGCTGGCTGCGCTGCGCGGGTCGCTTCCAGGTGTCTCGCTGGTGCAGGTCGTGCACGTCACGGGCGAGGCGTCGGTCGCGGAGGCCGTGCAGGTGGCGCGCCAGGTGGACGCGCTGCTGCTCGACTCCGGGAACCCGGGCCGCCCGGTCAAGGAGCTCGGCGGAACGGGACGCACGCATGACTGGTCCCTCAGTGCCCGAATCGTCCGCGAGGCGCGGACCCCGGTCTATCTGGCCGGTGGCCTGGGTCCCGGCAACGTGGGCGACGCGATCCGCGTGGTTCGTCCCCACGGGGTCGATCTCTGCACCGGCGTGCGCACCGCGGGCGCGCTGGACGAGGGGAAGCTCCGCCGGTTCATGGTGGCCGTCGCCGCGGCGGCCCGATCCGGCGTCACCGCAACGCAGGCACCGGTCGAACGGTGTCGGGAGATCCGAAGTGACTGAACCGGTGATCGAAGGCGGCTGCCTGTGCGGTGCCGTGCGCTACCGGGCCACCGAGCCGGCGCTGCGCTGCGTCCTGTGCCATTGCGCCGACTGCCGCCGGCACTCGGGCGCGCCCTGCCTCGGCTTCGTGCACTTTTCGCTGGACGCCTTCACGTGGATCGGGCGCGAGCCGACCCGGTACCGCTCGTCGCGCTTTGCCGAGCGCGGCTTCTGTCCGGTGTGCGGGAGCACGCTGTCCATGCACGAGGAGGTCCTGGGCGACCGCGTGCAGGTGGCGCTGGGCAGCCTGGACGACCCGGGCGTGGTGCGGCCTCAGGACCACGTGTGGACGGCCAGCGCGATCCCCTGGTTCCGGGTGGACGACGATCTCCCCCGGTTCCCGCGCAGCAGCACCGCGGTCCCCAGCAAGGCGGAAGACTGAACCGGTCCCGCTTCACGGTCGGGCGCGGCCGGCGGCGGGCGCAAGGTCAGGGGAGGAATGGATGAGGCTGAAGGGAATTCGCCCGGCGGCCATGGTCTCGGTGCTCGCCTGGGCGGCCGCCACGGCCCCGGCGCAGCAGCCCGGCACCAGGCGTTGCCCGAGGACGAGGCCGGGCGTGCCGCTACGCCGCGCAGCACATGATCGATGTCGGCAGGTTGGCCGTCGCCGATGCCAGAAGCCGGCCGGAGCGACGCGACAAGCGGCGCCGGCTCGTGGAGGAGTGGGAGGCACGGCTCGAGCAGGGCGAGGATCCCTGCCGCGTGTATGCGGACATCCAGCGGGCGGCCACCACCTTCTGAGGCTCCGCCGGCCGCTACGGCTTCTTCTCCCCTCCGTGCATCCCGTGGCCCCCCTGGCCCGCAGGCATGGCCTGGCCGGAGCGCTGCGGGTGCCCCATGGTCCCGGCCCGGCCGCGGGCCTCGACGGTGACGGTGACCTCCAGGGTCCCCGCGCGCTCGAAGCTGAGCGTCATGGGGAACGTCTCCCCCGCCTTCAGGGGCGCGCGCAGCTGCATCAGCATCACGTGCAGCCCGCCGGGCTCGAAGGTCACGCCGTGGCCGGCCGGCAGGTCGACGGCTTCCACGGGCTGCATCTTCATCATGCCGCCGGCGTGGACGTGGGTGTGCACCTCCGCGCGCTCCGCCGCCGGCGTCGCGGCCGCGATCAGCCGGTCGTCACCGGCGCCGCGGTTGGCGATGGTCATGTACACCGCCCCGATCCGGGACACCGGGGGTAGCTCCAGAGCATGGGGGTGGGAGACCTGCAGGTCGCCGGTAACGTAGTCCTGAGCGGACGCGGCGCCGAGCAAGGCGAAGAGTGTCAGGACGCTCGTCCAGGTTGAGCGTTTCATACGGCCACGATAGCCCCATCGGCGTGGCCCGACAACGTGGCCGCCGCACCCGCGTGACGCGCTCTCCCGCTGTCGATTACGCTACCGGTCTTGACCGTGCATCCCGGGGGAGGCACCCATGACGGACATCGCCAGGGCGGACCTGGAGGCGCTCGTGCGCTACGACACGCCCACCATCTGCAACGCGCTGGAGCTGGTGGTGCCGGAGCGGCGCGCCACGGGCTTCACCGTCGAGCACCTCCACTGCCTGGAGCCGTCGCTGCCGCCCATGGTGGGCTTTGCCCGCACCGTCACCTATCGCTCCGTGGCACCCTCGGAGCTTGCGGGCGAGGCGCTGCGCCGCCGGCGGCTCGAGTACTACGAGTACGTGGCCCGGGGGCCTGGCCCCACCATCGCCATCGTGCAGGATCTCGACCCGCTGCCGGGCTTCGGCGCCATGTGGGGCGAGGTGAACACGGCGGTGCACAAGGGCCTCGGCTGCCTCGGCGCGGTCACCAACGGCTCCATCCGCGATCTCCCCGACTGCGCCCCGGGCTTCCAGCTCCTGGCCGGCAAGGTAGGACCCAGCCATGCCCACGGCCACGTGGTGGACTTCGGCGGGCAGGTGAACGTGTTCGGCATGAACGTGCGCCACGGTGACATCGTCCACGCGGACCGTCACGGCGCGGTGGTCATCCCCGCCCCGGCGGTGAAGGAGATCCCCGCGGCGGTGGACCTGCTGGTGCGTCGCGAGGCGGTGATCCTGGAGGCCGCCCGCAGCCCCGGCTTCGGCATCGACGCGCTGCGGCGCGCGATGACCGATTCCGCCGACATTCACTGAGACCCGGGTCATGGCAAAGAAGAAGCTCCTGTTCATCAAGGGCATCCGCGAGGAGGGCATGCGCCTCGCCCGCGAGCGCGACGACGTGGAGGTGGCCATCACCGACCACCTGCGGGGTCCGGCGCTGGCCGAGGCAGCCAGCGACGCCCACGGCCTGCTGGTGCGCACCGCGGTGATCGACCGCCAGGTCATCGACGCCGCACGCAACCTGATGGTGGTGTCACGCCACGGCGTGGGCTACGACGCGGTGGACGTCCAGGCGCTCACCGAGCGCGGCATCCCGCTCACCATCTGCCCCGGCGCCAACTCGGTGTCGGTGGCGGAGCACGCCATGTTCCAGATCCTGGCGCTGGCCAAGCGCTGTCAGGCCCACGACCAGGGCGTGCGCGAGGGCCGCTTCGACGCGCTGCGCGGCGCCATGCTGCCGGCGGACGTCCAGGACAAGACGCTGCTGATCCTCGGCTTCGGGCGCATCGGGCGCCTGCTGGCGCCGCGGGCCAAGGCCTTCGGCATGCGCGTCATGGCCTGCGATCCCTACATCGACCAGGGCATCATCCAGGCCGCCGGCTGCACGCCGGTGGCGGATTTCCGCGCCGCCCTGCCGGGGGCCGACGTGGTGTCGGTGAACACGCCCCTCACGCCCGAGACCCGCAGGATGATCGGTGCCGCCGAGCTGGCCGTCATGAAGCCCACCGCCATCGTCGTGAACACCGCTCGCGGCGGCATCGTGGACGAGGACGCCCTGGCGGATGCCCTGCGGCGCAAGGCTCTGGCGGGTGCGGGGGTGGACGTGTTCGAATGCGAGCCCGCGTCGCCGGATCTCACGCACCCGCTGTTCGCCTGCGACAACGTCATCTTCAGCCCCCACTGCGCCGGGGTGAGCCTGGAGGCGGGGATCCGCATGGGCGTCATGGCCACCCAGAACATCCTCGATGCCTTCGACGGCCGCCTGTCGCCGGACGTGGTGGTCAACCGCGAGGTGCTTGACCCTGCGCGCCGTCGCGCGGGAAGCGCGCATGGCAGCGGCAGCGACTGAGCCGCGAGCCCACACACGAACCCGGCGCGCCGCGGGCGCGCCCGCATCAAACGAGGAGTCCCGAAGCACATGAAGAACCGGCTGCGCAAGACCTGGAGCGGCGGCAAGGCGGGCGTCAATGCATGGTTGTCCATGCCCAACACCATCACCGCCGAGATCGTCGCGCGGCAGGACTTCGACTCCATCGTCATCGACCTGCAGCACGGGCTGAATGACTACCTCTCGGCGCTCTCCATGCTGCAGGCGCTGGAGCCCGGTACCGCCACGCCGATGGCGCGGGTGCCGTGGCTCGAGCCCGGCATCATCATGAAGCTGCTGGACGCGGGGGCGCTGGGGATCATCTGTCCGATGGTGAATACCCCCGACGACGCGGAGAACCTGGTGCGCTGGGCCCACTACGCACCACGCGGCACCCGCAGCTTCGGCCCCACCCGCGCCCTGATGACCTACGGTGCCGACTACCCGACCAAGGCCAACGGCGAGGTCATCACGCTGGCCATGATCGAGACGGTGCAGGCGCTGGAGAACGTGGACGCCATCGTGGCTACCAAGGACCTCACCGGCGTGTACATCGGCCCCAGCGACTTGAGCCTGTCCATGGGGCACACGCCGAAGCTGGACCAGGACCAGCCGGAAGTGGTCAAGGCCATCGAGCGCATCCTCGCGGCGTGCAAGAAGGCCAAGGTGCGCGCCGGCATCCACTGCATCACCACGACCTACGCCAAGAAGATGATCGCGCTCGGCTTCGATCTGGTGACCATCGGCGGCAGCGACAACCGGATCTTCACCGCCGCGGTGCAGGAGCGCCTGGCCGCGATGCGCGATTAAATGGCTGCGCCGAGCCGCAGATCACGGGCCACCGAGGAGGAAGGCGGGGGTCGGTGGGCCCGTACGCGGCAGGGATGCCGCGTTCGAGCGTCCAGGGATGGATTCACGGCGTGGCCCACCGACCCCTGCCTTCCTCCGCCCGGCTCAACGCGTGTAGCGCGGCTCGGAACAGCAATTTAGGGCCGCGGGTGGCTCGGCGGCAGCCTGCGGGCGCGTGGCCGGGCCGATGGTGCGTGTCGGCGCGCGGGAACCTGGTGGCCGCCTGGTTGTCTCACAACCCGCCAAGCCCGACCGGGCACCCGGCGAAACGCGAATCCTGGTGCACCACGCAACAGCAACGCTCCGATGGCGACGCGCGGCCCGCACGCTGGCGGTGGCGCTCGTCCTGCTGGCGCCCCAGGCGGGGACGGCCGCGGACCCGGCGCAGCCCGGGTCGGGCGCCGGTCACCGCCTGACGGGCTCCGCTTCGCCCTACCTGCTCCTGCACGCCGACAATCCGGTGGAGTGGTACCCGTGGGGTCCCGAGGCGTTCACGCGGGCCCGGGCCGAGGACAAGCCGATCTTCCTGTCGGTGGGCTACAGCACCTGCTTCTGGTGCCACGTGGCGGAGCGCACGCTGTACTCCGACCCGGCCATCGCGGCGCAGATGAACCGGTGGTTCGTCAACGTCAAGGTGGATCGCGAGCAGCGCCCGGACGTGGATCGCGTCTACATGCACGCGCGCCAGCTCCTCTCGGGCACGGGTGGCTGGCCGAACAACGTCTTTCTGACCCCGGATCGGGAACCGTTCTTCGCGGGCAGCTACTTCCCGCCCAAGCGCGACGAGCACGGGAACGCGGGGTTCCCGGAGGTGCTCGAGGCCATTCACCTCGCGTGGGCCACGCGCCGGGCCGACGTGGTGGCGACAGCGCGGCGCGTCCAGCAGGCCCTTCGCCGTGTCGGCGCAGCGGGGGACGGCAACGCCACGGCTGCCGTCGAGCCGGCGCGCTGGACGGGCTCCGCTCTGCGTGCCCTGCTCGATCGCTTCGACGACTTCCAGGGCGGGTTTCTGGAAGGCGACAGGCCCATGAAGTTCCCGCGCTCGCCCACGCTCGGACTGCTGCTCGCCCGGCAGGGAACATCGAACGAGGCTGCGCTGGCGCGGGCGCTGACCGAGAGCCTCGACGCCATGGCCTACGGCGGCATCCAGGACCACCTGGCGGGTGGCTTCCACCGCTACAGCACGGACCCCGACTGGTCGGTTCCCCACTTCGAGAAGATGCTCTACGACAACGCGCAGCTGTTGCGCGTCTACGCGCAGGCATACGCGCGCTTCGGTGTGCCGCTATATCGGGAAACGGCGCGGCGCACCGGACGGTACCTGGCCACCCGGATGCGCTCGCCCGAGGGCGGCTTCTACACCGCCGAGGACGCGCAGGTGGACGGGGTCGAGGGCGCGAGCTACGTGTGGACGGCGGAGGAGATCACCGAGGCCCTGGGCCCGGACGACGCCCGCCGCTTCCTGGACGTGTACGCCCTGGAGATCGTGCCGCACAGCGCGGCGGCCCTGCGCGCCGCCGGAGCACCCGTCGCGGAAGACGGCGGCGTGCTGCGGGTGCGCCGCCCCGTGTCCGAGGCGTTGGAGCGCAGCGGTCACGGCACCGTGATGGCGATGCTGGACGCCCTGGAGCCGGCCCGGGCGGCGCTGCTGCGGCGTCGCGACCAGCGCCCGGCACCAATGCGCGACGAGAAGCTGGGCGTCGATCTCAACGGGCTGGCCATCGACGGGTTCTCCGCCGCGGGACAGGCGCTCGGCGAGCCCGAGTTCGTAGACATCGCCCGGCGCGCGGCGCAGCACGTGTGGGCGGCCGCGTACGACGAGGGCACTGGCGCGCTTGCACACCAGGTGTTCCGGGGCAGGGCCAGCGGCGACGGCTTCCTCGCCGACTACGCGCACCTGGCCCGCGGCCTGCTCACGTTGCACGCCGTGACCGGCGAGGACGTCTGGCGCGAGCGGGCGGGCCGCCTGGCGGATGCCATGCTTGCGCGCTTCGCGGGCGCGGACGGCCGGCTGAACCTGGCGCCGGCGGCCGGCGAGTTGCCGGTGCAGCTGCCGGAGGAAGGCGACCTGGACGCGCCCTCCGGCACCTCCGCCGCGATCCAGGTCCTGGTCGACCTGGGCTCCTTCACCGGCGGCGGCCGGTACGCCGAGGCCGCGGCCCGGGCGCTGCCGCACCTGGCGGCCGAGCTGGCGCGCTACCCCGACGCCTGGCCCGCCCTGCTGTCGGCGCTGCAGGCGCCGGCTGCAGGCGCGGTGATCCAGGCGGCACGCGGCGTCAAAGGCGCCGCGTCGGCCACGCCCGGGCAAGGCGGCGCGCTCCGGACGAGCGCCGATTTCGTGCGCGTCGCCTCGAGGGTGGACGCGGCGGGCACACGGGTGGTGATCACCCTGCACGTGGCCGAGGGCTACCATGTGAACGCGAACCCGGCCAGCGAGGACTTCCTGATCCCCACCCAAGTGCACTTCGCCGGGACGACGCCCGTGCGGGTGGTCTATCCCCCGGCGAGGCGGTTCCAGCCGTCGTTCATGGACACGGCGCTGGCGGTCTACGAGGGGGAAGTCTCGATCTCGGCGGATTTCGACTCGGGGGCGGCGGCGCTCGCCGCGGGCGCCGCGGCCGTGACGGTGCAGGCCTGCAGCGACACGGTGTGCTATCCGCCGTCGCGCATCCCCGTGCCCGGCCGCTGACGGACACGGGAACGCTCTCCCCCAGAAAGCCGTTGCTGCGAGGGTTGCGATTTGTCAATGCATTCCCGGCGCTGGCGTGCGAGAAACCGGCAGCCATGCGGCACGGGGTACGCGAGATGAACCCGAGTTGGAAGGACGTGATGGTCTCGTGGCTGCTGGCGCTGGTCGTCGTGGCCGCGTTGCTCGTCTAGCCGGCCTGCCCCCGGTCCGCGGGCGCTTCCCGACGCAGCGCAGGCGCCCGCAGCCCGGGTCGGCTTCGGACGCGGGGTGCCGTCTGCCGTCAGCGAAACCCGGTGGCCACGGTGAACATAACCACCACGATGGCGAAGCCGAACACGAAGCCCCCCACCGAGGCCCAGATGCCGTAGTAGCCGCTGTCGTCGTCGCCTTGCGCTTCCATCTCGTCCTCCTCAGCCGGTCAGCGCCTGCGGCAGCCACAGCGCGATCTCCGGGAAGAACAGCACCAGCATCAGCCCCGTGATCTGCAGCCCGATGAACGGGATCACCGCGCGGAAGATCTCCTGCAGCGTCACCTCCGGCGGCGCCACCGACTTCAGCCAGAAGCAGGCCGGCCCGAAGGGTGGCGACAGGAAGTAGATCTGGATGTTCATCACGAACAGCACGCCGAACCACACCGCCGCCCACGCCGGATCCATGCCCAGCGCCGGCGCCATGTCCTGCACCACCGGCGCGAAGATGGGCACGGTGATGAACAGGATAGCGATCCACTCCATGAAGGTGCCGAGGATCACCAGGATCCCCATCATCACGAAGATGATACCGCGCGGCGGCAGGTCGAGGCCCGAGAACAGGCTGCGCATGAAGTCGCCGCCGCCGATGAGGTTGTAGATGCCGACGAAGCTCACGGCGCCGATGATCAGCCAGATGATGGTGCCCACGGTGGACATGGTCTGGGTGAGCGCGGTCTGCAGCATCTTCCAGGTGAGGCGACGGCGCACGGCGGCGACGATCATGGAACCCAGCACGCCGACCCCGGCGGCCTCGGTGACCGAGACAATGCCGCCGTAGATGGAACCGAGCACGAAGATCACCAGCATCACCGCGAGGACGACCGCCATCAGGCGCTGGGGCGAGAGGTGGGTGGTGGTGCCCATGCGCTCGGCCGACTCCGCCGCGGTGGGTGCAAGGGAAGGATTCAGCTTGCAGCGGATCAGCACGTACAGGATGTAGAAGAACGCGAGCATCAGGCCTGGAACCGCACCGGCGATGAACAGGTCGCCGATGGCCACCTGCGCCGACACGCCGTAGACGATCATCACGATGCTCGGCGGGATCAGGGTCGCCAGCGATCCGGATGCGCAGATGGTGCCGACACTCAGGCGCCGGTCGTAGCCCAGGCGCAGCATCTGCGGCAGGGCCACCAGCCCCAGCATCACGATCTCGCCGCCCATGATCCCGGACATGGCCGCCATCACCACGGCCACCACCACGGTCTGCACCGCGACGCCGCCGCGCAGGTTGCCGGCGAAGATGGACATGGCGTCGAACAGGTCCTCGGCCACGCCCGACTTCTCGATGATGGAGGCCATGAGCACGAAGTAGGGCACCGCCACCAGGGGATAGCTCTCCAGCAGGCCGAAGGCGTTGCTGGAGACCAGATACAGCCCGCGCGGGCCGAAGAACAGCAGCGCGGCCGCCACCGAGATGATCAGCGTCACGATGCCGAGCGGCATGCCCGTCATCATGAGCGCGATCAGCGCCACCACGATGCCGATGCTCACATGGGCAATGCTCGCATCGCGCAGGTTCCACCACTGGGTGGGGTCCAGCGCCTCGCCGAAGCCGGTGAACCAGCCGTTGATGGTGGCCACCAGACCCGCGTCTCCGACGACGTGGCCGAGGGCCAGGTTCACCAGGCGGGCGAAGATGAGGATGCTGTAGGCGAACACCAGCATGCGCGCCAGGGGCGACTGGAAGTGCCGGTGCAGGTTCACCAGCAGCTGCGCCAGGTACAGCATGGCGCCGACCGCCAGCGCCGTCTTGAGCATCAGCGGCTCGGGCGAGTTGAACGCGCTGCCGGCGCGCTCCACGTTGCTGATGGCGTCGAGAGAACGGGTGAGGCTGTCATCGGCCAGGATCGACAGCGCGAGGACGCCCACCAGCATCGCGAACAGATCGAGCTTCCACTGCGTGCGCTCGCTCGCCATCACGTAGAACACGGTGATGCCGATGTGGCGCTTGCGTAACGTCACGTAGCCGGATGACAGCATCCAGGCCGTGGCGCACAGCACCAGCGTCATCTCGAAGGCCCACTGAGTGGGCGCGTCGAAGGCGTAGCGGGCGACGACCTCGTAGAGGGTGCAGAATGCCGCGATCAGGTAGAGCTGGCCGATGGCCAGCCCGGAGAACCGGCTGACGTGGTCGATTGCCCTGGAGATGGCGAGCTGCATCCTCTGCCCCCCTGCGTGCTGAGGTGCGTGCGAAAAGACGCGGAGGGGTCCCGCGGCAGGACCCCTCCGTCAGGGCGTGAAGCGGGCCGTCAGTCGAGCAGGCCGATACGCTTCATGTAGGCGATGTGGGCGTCCAGCGCCTCCTGGGCGAGGTCGGACTTCGAGGCCATGTCCTCCCACGCGGCCACCGCGATCTTGCGGAACTTGTCGCGCTCCGTCTGCGGCCAGTTGATGACGGTCAGATCGCCGGCCGCCTTGTCCTTGGCCACCAGATCGCGATCCTCGAGATCCGCCTCGCGTCGCATGGCGGTGTAGGCGGCGTAGTACCAGACCTCGAGCATGGTGCGCTCGGCGTCGCTCATCTTGTTCCAGAGATCCTTGTTCACGATGAACTGCAGGATCGCCATGGAGTGGATCCCGGGGTACAGGGGGTACTTGGCCACCTTGTGCATGCCGTGCGCCGTGTTGTTCACGTAGGCCGACGCGTCCGCGGCGTCCACGATGCCTTTCTCGAGCGCGGTGTAGACCTCCGAGAACGGCAGCGACACGGGCGCCGCGCCGGCGCGCTTGAACACCTCGGCGGCGAGACCCTCCGGCGAGCGGATCTTGACGCCCTTCAGGTCGTCGACGCCATTGATGGGCTTCTTCGCGACCAGCGCCTCCTTGGCATAGGGCCCGCAGCCCACCACGTGAATCTTGCCCGGCAGGATCTTGTCGTAGAGCTTCTGCAGGATCTCCTTGCCGCCGCCGTGCATGCAGAAGGCCTGCACCTGGTCGGGATCGTCGTAGCCGGCGATGAGGTCGCCCATCAGCGCGAAGCCCGGATCGCGGCCGGAGAAATAGGCGACCGCGTTCAGGTCGCCGTCCAGGATGCCGTTGGCCACGGCGTCGATGGTCTCGCGGTGGGGCACCACGGCCTTGGTGGGCAGCACCTCCACCTTCAGATCGCCGCCGGACATGGCCTCGAGCTTCTTCGACCAGTTCTCGGTCATGAAGCGGTGCGCCCAGTCGCCGGGCGCGGAGCTGGCTTGCAGCTTGAGCGTGCGGGCGTCCGCGGCGCCGGTGGCGCACAGCATCACGGTGGCCAGGGTGGCCGTCATCATTCTGTTCATCCTTATATCCCCCTGAGGAATCCTGGTGGTTGCCGTCGGGCAGGCGCGGGGAATCTTCTTGCGAGGGGGGGCGTGTGTCAATTTCGCCTCGCCCTCACGTGGTGCTGCTATGCTGGCGCGCTCCGCGCCAGAGGACGCGAGTCCGCTGTAACGGCCAGAGCGCAGCGGCCGAGGGTGCCGTTGCCCGGCCGGATCCCCGTTCGCGTGCTGAGATCTCAGTTGCACGTCCGTACTCATCGCCGCGTCCGCGCCGTGCCGCGAGACCGCGCCCGACCAGGACTTCGTCCATGAGCCAGGGCACCGAGCGCGGCTGGTTCGCCAACGCCTACCTGCTGCTCTCCCTCACCACCGTGTTCTGGGCGGGCAACGCCATCGCGGGGCGTCTCGCCGCGGGGGTGCTCACGCCCATCACGCTCACCTTCCTGCGCTGGGCGCTCGCCACCGCGCTCATCGTGTACCTCGCCCGCCGCCACCTGCGCCGCGACGTCGCGGCACTGCGCCGTCACTGGTTGCTGGTGTTCGGCCTGGGCGCCCTCGGCTTCGCTGCATTCAACCTGCTGCTGTACTGGGCGCTCAATCACACCACCGCCATCAACGTCACCATCGAGCAGTCGGCGATGCCGGTGCTCATCATGCTGGTGAATTTCGTCGCCTTCGGCCAGCGCATCCGTGCGCTGCAGGCGCTGGGGGTGGCCGCCACCATCGCGGGGGTGGTGGTGACCGCCACCCACGGCCAGCCGCTCGCACTGCTCGAGGCCGCCGTCAACCGCGGTGATGTAATCATGATGGGCGCGGTGCTGCTGTATGCCGGGTACACGGTGGCGCTGCGCTTCAAGCCTGCGGTGCACTGGCTGAGCCTGCTGGCCGCCATGGCGTTCGCGGCGCTGGTGTTCGTCACGCCGTTCTTCGCCCTGGAGGTGGCGCGCGGCGGCTTCGTCTGGCCGGGTGCCGCCGGGTGGGGCATCGTCGTCTACACCGCCGTGTTCCCGTCGGTGATGTCGCAGCTCTTCTTCATGCGCGGCGTCGAGCTCATCGGTTCCAACCGCGCCGGGCTGTTCATCAACCTGGTGCCGCTGTTCGGCGCGCTGCTGGCGGTGGTGCTGCTGGGCGAGGCCTTCCGCGCCTACCACCTGCTGGCCCTGGTGCTGGTGCTGGGTGGCATCGCGCTCGCCGAGCGGGCGGCGAGGTAGGCGCCGGGGACCGGAGCGTGATCGGCGGCCCGATCCGGCGCACCATGACGGGGGAGTGGTATCGGAGGGTAGAGAGATGAACGACACGGTGCGCGGGCGCTGCCTGTGCGGCGCCACCCGCTTCACCGCCCGCGGCCCCGCCAGGTGGGTGGCCCACTGCCACTGCCAGAGCTGCCGCCGCGCCACCGGGGCGCCGCTGACCACCTACGTGTGCTTCCCGGCGGAGGACTTCGCCTGGGAGGGGGATCCGGCGCGGGTGTACGAGTCCTCGCCGGACGTGCGGCGGCGCTCCTGCGCCACCTGCGGGTCGCCGCTCACCTACGACGCCGGTCGTTGGCCCGGGGAGATGCACGTGCACGTGAGCGCGCTCGAGCGCCCGGCGGATTACCCGCCCAGGCTGCACGCCTACGCGGTGGAGCGCATCCCGTGGCTGGAGATCCACGACGACCTGCCGCGCTACGAGTCCGTGGGTGGGCGCGGTGTCGAGCCGATGTCGTACGGCCCCGCGGCGCGGTCAGGGGTTCAGCGCGGCTGACCGTAGCCGCGCATGCGCTCGTGCACTCGCGCCATCTCCGGGTCGTCCAGGATCACCGGTCCGCCGGCCACCTGCAGGCTGAGCCAGTACACCCGCGCCAGGTACTCGACCTCTCGCGCCAGGGCCAGCGCCGCGTCCAGATCCGCGCCCACCGCGAGCATGCCGTGGTTGGCCATCAGGCAGGCCCGACCGCTCGCGCCCAGGGCGCCCACCACGGCATCCGCCAGAGCGCCGGTCCCGAAGGTGGCGTAGCCGGCGCAGGGGATGCGGGCAGCACCTGCCAGCGCCACGGTGTAGTGAAAGGCGGGGATCTCCCGGCGTGCGCAGGCGAGCGCCGTGGCGAAGGGCGGGTGTGCGTGCACCACGGCGTGCACGTCGGCACGGGCGGCGTAGAGAGCCGCGTGGAAGCGCCACTCGCTGGAGGGCGTGCGCTGGCCGGGCGCCGCCGTGCCGTCCAGGTCCAGCGCCACCATGGCGCCGCCGTCCAGGTCCTGCGCCGGGATCCCGGTGGGCGTGATGAGCATGCCGGCGCCGTGGCGCATGCTCACGTTGCCGGCGTGACCGTGGTTCAGGCCGGCCGCGTCCAGCGCCCGGGCGGCCCGGGCGAGGGCGTCCCTCAATGCACGGTCCCCGTCTTGAGCAGGGCGTTGCGATCCACCGACTCGAGCTCCACCTCGAGCAGCTGCTCGTCGCGCTTCACGGTGAGTGGGATCACCGTGCCCGCCGGGCCCAGGGCCCACACCCGCCGGAACAGGTCCGCCAGGGACTCGGGCTCCACGCCGGCCACCGCCAGGATCCGATCCCCCGCGTGCACCCCCGCCCGATCTGCCGGGCAGTTGCTGTACACGCCCGCCACGATCAGGTCCTCGGTGCTCTCCTGCACCATCATGCCCATCCAGGGCCGCGGCGCCTGGCGCGTGCGCCCATAGCGGCGGAGGTCCTCGAGGATCGGCTTCAGCAGGTCGATGGGCACCACCATGTTGCCGGCGATGGTGTCGCCCCCCTGGGTGATCTGCTGCACCAGCAGCGAGCCGATGCCGCACAGACGCCCGTCCGCGTCCAGCATGCCCGCGCCGCCCCAGTTGGGGTGGGCCGGTGCGGTGAACAGGGCGTCGTCCAGCAGGTACTCCCAGTAGCCTGCGAACTCGCGGCGCGCCGTCACCAGGGCATTGATGGCCTGATCGTCGCCGCTGCCGGCCATCACCACCCGGTCTGCCGGCTGCACCTGGGAGGAGTCGCCGAGGGGCACCGCGGGCAGACCCAGGCGCCCGAGCGCCTGCACCAGCCCGAAGCCCGTGCGCTGGTCGTAACCGGCCACCGTGGCGGGGGTGACGGCGCCCGCGTGATCGGTGATCCACACGCTCTCGGCCTCGGTGACCAGGTAGCCGATGGTGAGCACCAGCCCGCTCTCGTCGATGACCACGCCGTTGCCGGCGCGCTCGGTGCCGAGCGCCGACGCGGTGAGGGCATCCTCGGGCACGTGGGCGCGCAGGCCCACCATCGACGTCAGCGCGTGCTGCAGGTCGAAGGAGAGGTCGTCCTGGCTGGGCCGGACCTGCCAGCCCGGCTCGGAATCCGATGAGTCGCTCACGTCGTGCCCTGGGTGGCGGGTGCCGGATAGGGGGCGGGCGCGAGGCCGCACCCCAAATCCAATCTTACCCAGAGGAAACGGCCAGTGGGCGTGCGGCGAGCCACAGACGGCGCGTGACCGATACAGGGAAACAAGCACTTACCCGTCGCCGTCTCGGTCACGCGGCGACCAGCGCCACCACCGCGCCGGTGGAGCAGGTGGCCAGGGTCCCGGCCAGGATGCTGCGCCAGCCGAGGGACACGATGTCGTCGCGGCGCGACGGCGCCATCGTGGCCAGACCCCCGATCAGGATCCCGAGGCTGCCGGGATTGGCAAATCCGCACAGGGCGTAGGTCATGATCACGCGGCTGCTCTCGCCGAGCTGTCCCGCGGGCAGCTCCGCCAGGCGCAGGTAGGCCAGGAACTCGTTGAGCACGGTCTTGATGCCCATCAGCCCACCGGCGGTGCCCGCCTCCGCCCAGGGCACCCCCATGAGCCACACCACCGGGCGCATCAGCCACCCCAGTGACCGCTCCAGGGTGACGGCGCCGCCGGCCACCGCCGGCAGCAGCGACAGGGCCGCGTTCACCAGGTGGACCAGCGCCACCAGCACCAGCAGCATGGCGGTGATGTTGACGAGCAGGACCACTCCCGCCTCGGTGCCGCGGGCGATGGCGTCCATGGCGCTGCGTGCCCGTGCCGGCGCGGCCTCGGTCCCGTCGGGCGTGACGGGTGGCAAGTCGCCTGCAGGGGCGATGGCGTGTCGCGCGCCGGCAGGCGAGATGGCGCCTTGCGCGCCTGCCGGCGCGACCGTCTCAGGGACCATCAGCAGGGCGATGGCGATGGCGGCGGGGGCGCTGATGAGGGAGGCGGTGAGCAGGTGGCCGGCGGCGCCGGGCACGGCGTCGGCGAGGACGCTCGCGTAGAGCACCATCACCGTGCCGGCGATGGTGGCCATGCCGGCGGTCATCAGCACGAACAGCTCGCTGCGGCTGAGGCGCTCGAGCCAGGGCCGGATGAACAGGGGCGCCTCCACCATGCCCAGGAACACGTTGGCCGCCACCCCCAGGGCGGCGGCGCCCCCCACGCCCATCACGTGGCGCAGGCTCGCCGCCATCATCCGTACCAGCCAGGGCAGCACGCCCCAGTGGTTGAGCAGCGCCGTGAGCGCGGACAGCAGCAGGATCAGCGGCAGGGCGCGGAAGGCGAACACGAAGCTCGCGCCGGGCTGGCGCTCCTCGAAGGGCAGCGGCGCGCCGCCCAGGTAGCCGAACACGAAGCCCGAACCCGCCTCGCTGGCCCGCTGCAGCGCCTCCACCGCGTCGCCCAGCACGGCGAAGCCCGCGCGCAGCGGCTCCACCTTCAGCAGCAGCAGGGCCAGCACCACCTGCGCCGCGATACCCGCCACCGCCACCTTCAGCCGCGCGGCGCCGCGCCGCTCGCTCACGAGCCACGCGAGGGCGAAGAAGGCGAGCAGGCCGAGGGTGGCTTGTAGCTGTTGCATGTACGCGAATCCGGCTGATGGCCGAGGATCGTGTTCCGACTCGCCGAGAAATGGCGGTGTCGCGCCGGGGTGGCACCGGGCGGGCTGCGACTCGCCGTGGATACATCCGTGTAGGCTCGAGCGCGCCATCCCTGGCGCGCACGGTCGCAGCCCACCCGGGTGCCACCCCGGCGCGTGGCCCGGATCGCGGGCCGGGACGCGGCGTTGCCTGTCCTCAGTCCTTGCCCAGCTTCTGGCGCACCGAGGCGAGCTTCACGCAGGTGACGAACACGTCCATGGCCTGCTCCACGTCGGCCAGATCCGGGAAGCTGGGCGCCAGGCGGATGTTGCGGTCCTCGGGATCCTTGCCGTACGGAAACGCCGCGCCCGCGGGGGTGAGCTTGACGCCGGCCTGGGCCGCCAGCTTCACCACGGTCCGGGCGAGGCCGGGACGGGTGTCCACGGAGACGAAGTAGCCGCCCCTGGGCTCGGTCCAGGTGGCGAGCCCCAGATTGCCCAGCCCGTCATTCAGGGCCCGGCTCACGGCCTGGAACTTGGGCGCGAGGATGTCGGCGTGCCCGCGCATCAGCGCGCGGATGCCGTCGAGATCCTTCAGCAGCCTCACGTGGCGGAGCTGGTTGACCTTGTCGGGGCCGATGGTGAGCACGTTGAGGCGCTGGCGGAAGCTCGCGAGCGTGGCCGGCGACCCGGCCATGAAGGCCAGGCCCGCACCGGCGAAGGTGATCTTCGAGGTGGAGCCGAAGATCACGATGCTGTCCTCGGTACCGGCCGCCCGGGCGAGCGCCATGATGTCCGCCACGGGCTCGGGCTCGCCCAGATCGTGCACCGCGTAGGCGTTGTCCCACATGACCTGGAAGCCGGGGCCGGCGCGCTTCGCCAACGCGGCCACCCGACCCACCGTGTCCTCGGAGTAGGTCTCGCCGGAGGGGTTCGAGTACTTGGGCACGCACCAGATCCCCTTGATGCCGGGATCCGCCGCCACCTGCGCCTCCACCGCGTCCATGTCCGGTCCTTCGCCGGTCATGGCCACCGGAATCATCACCAGATCCAGGTCCTCGCAGATACCGAAGTGACGGTCGTAGCCGGGCACCGGACACAGGAAGCGGGCACCGTCCGGTGCGGCGCGCCAGGGCCCGCCGCCGGCACCGGGACCGTAATGGGTGCAGTGCATGAGGTAGAGGTACATGAGCGTGAGGCTGCTGTTACCGCCCACGATCACGTCCTCGGGCCTCACGCCCAGCAGCGCGGCGCCCAGCGCCTTGGCCTCCGGCAGGCCGTCCAGGCCGCCGTAGCCGCGGGTGTCGGTGCCGTCGCCCGCGATGTACTCGCCGTCGAGTATGCCGTCCAGGGCCGACGACAGATCGAGCTGGTGGGGACCGGGCTTGCCGCGGGTGATGTCCAGGGCGAGCCGTGCATCCAGGTGTCGGGCGTACTCCGCTTCGAGGCGCACGAGCTCGGCCTCGAGATCGGCGGTGCTCATGTTGTCCAGGTGCATCGGGCAGACCGTCGGGATGGATGGATCAGGCATCGCGGCGCGCCAGCAGCCGCGCGAGGCCGGTGAACGCGGGATGCGGTGTGGTGATGATATAGACCGGGATGGCCTCCAGGTACTCCCGGTAGCGGCCCTTGGCCGCGAAGCGCCGGAGAAAGGCGCCGCGGTCGAACAGCGGGCCCCAGGCCCGGATCACACCGCCCGCCAGGTAGACGCCGCCGCGTGCGCCCAGGGTGAGCGCCAGGTCGCCGGCCACGGCGCCCAGCCAGGCGCAGAACTGCACCACCGTGGCGTGGGCCCGGGCGTCGCCGGTCGCGGCACGCGCGGCCACCGCCGCAGGCTCCGTTGGCGGATCGTCGGGCCACATGGCCGCGTGCAGGCTGGTGAGCCCCGGGCCGGACAGCACCCGCTCCGCCGACACGTGACCGAAGCGCTCGCGCAGCCGGGCGAGGATGGCGTCCTCCGCCGAGTCCGCAGCGGCGAGATCCACGTGACCGCCCTCGCCGGTGAGCAGCGCCTCGCCGTCGGGTCCCGGGACCACGCCAGACACCCCGAGCCCGGTACCGGGGCCAATCACGGCGCGGGCCCCGCAAGCGCCGGGGTCGCCCGCCTGCAGCGTGTCCAGGTCCGCCGCGGCCAGTGCCGGCAGCGCCGAGGCGAGGGCGGTGAAGTCGTTCACCAGCAGCGGGCGGGCCACGCCGGTGGCGGCGGCCAGGGCCGCCTCGCTCACCTGCCACGGGCAGTTGGTGAGGGCGATGGTGCCGCCGCGGGGCGGGCCCGCGGCGCACACCGCCACCGCGTCCAGGCGCGGCGCGCCCAGGTCCGCGAGCGCATGCGCCAGGGCGGCGCCGAGATCCGGGTGATCGGCGGTGGCGAGCACCCGCGGCGGCGAGACGCGGTCGCGCCCCTTCAGATCCGCCAGGGCGAAGCGTGCGTGGGTGCCGCCGATGTCGCCGAGCAGCGCCGCCGCGCTCAAGGCGGTGCCCCGTCTCCAGCCAGCGCGGCCAGGAAGGCCTCCGCCCAGGCGCTCACGTCCTCCTCGCGCAGCCCCGCCATCATCGCTTTCCAGCGGTTGCGGCGCTCCTCCTCGGGCATGTTCAGGGCGCGCTGCAGCGCGTCGGCCGTGCCCTGGCGATCGTAGGGATTGACGATGAGCGCGTCGGTGAGCTGGGCCGCGGCGCCGGCGAATCGCGACAGCACCAGGACGCCGGGGCTGCGGGGGGACTGGGCTGCCACGTACTCCTTGGCCACCAGGTTCATGCCGTCGCGTAGCGGCGTGACCAGCCCCACCCGGCTTGCCCGGTAGACCCCCGCCAGCGCGCGCCGGCTGAAGCCCTGGTTGAGGTAGCGGATGGGGGTCCAGTCGTAGCTCGCGAACTCGCCGTTGATGGCGCCCGCGAGACCCTCGAGCTCCTCGCGGATGTCGCGGTACTCGCTCACGTCCGAGCGCGATCGCGGCGCGATCTGCAGGAAGCTCACCCGCCCGCGGTTCTCCGGGTAGGTCTCCAGCAGCCGTCGGAACGCCTGGAAGCGCTGCGGCAGGCCCTTCGAATAGTCGAGCCGGTCTACGCCCACCACCTGCACCCGGCCGTCGAGCTGCTTGCGCATGCGCTTGAGGTGGGTCTGCGCATCCTGGGTCCGGACCATGGCCGCGAAGCCGTCGGTGTCGATGCTGATGGGGAACGCCGCCGCGTGCACCGTGCGCCCGAAGGCGGTGACGGTGCCGTCGCCGTTGTCGTGACCGCCGGCCTCGTCCACCACGTACTGCACGAAGCAGCGGCGATCCGTCTCGGTCTGGAAGCCCACCACGTCGTAGCCGAACAGGGCGCGCACCAGCATGTCGTGAACGGGCAGGGTGGTGATCACCTGCGGCGCGGGGAACGGGATGTGCAGAAAGAAGCCCATGCGTTGCTCGCAGCCCGTGCGCCGCAGCTCCTCCGCGAAGGGCAGCAGGTGGTAGTCGTGCACCCACACCAGGTCGCTCTTGCCGAGCAGCCGCGCGAGCATGCGCGCGAAACGGTGGTTGACCCGCAGGTAGCCGCGGTAATCGGCGCGCCGGAAGCTCGTGAGGTCCAGGCGGTAGTGGAACAGCGGCCACAGGGATCGGTTGGCGAAGCCGCGGTAGTACTCGTCGTAGTCCTGGGGCGAGAGATCCGCGGTGGCGAGGCTGATCCGTCCGTGGCGCTTCACCGCGGGGCGCGCCGGCGGGTGCTCGGTGACGTTTCCGCTCCAGCCGAACCACAGGCCGCCGCGCCGGCGCATGGCGTCCACCAGCGCCACCGCGAGCCCTCCCGCCCGCGCGGTGTCCGTGACCGGTCCGGTGCGGTTGGACACCACCACGAGGCGCGACTTCTTCCGGCGTGCCATGGCGCGAACGTGCCTCCCTACGTCTGGGTCTCCCACGGCGCGCTCAGGCGCATCGCGGCGTTGATGATCCCCACCAGGGAGTAGGTCTGCGGGTAGTTGCCCCACAGCTCGCCGGTGCGCGGGTCGATGTCCTCCGAGAGCAGCCCCACGTGGTTGCGCTGGGAGAGGATGGCATCGAACAGGGCGCGCGCCTCGGCCCCGCGCTCGCTGCGTGCCAGCGCGTCGATGAACCAGAAGGTGCAGATGTTGAAGGCGGTTTCCGGCAGGCCGAAGTCGTCCGCAGACGCGTAGCGGAAGAGGTGGTCGCCGCGTCGCAGCGCGCGCTCCACGGCCGCCACGGTGCCGGCGATGCGCGGATCGCGGGCGTCGTGGAAGCCCACCTCGAGCATCAACAGCAGACTCGCGTCGAGCGCGCTGCCGCCGAAGGCGTCGGTGTAGGCGCCGAGCGAGGCGCTGAAGGCCTCGCGCTCTATGCTCACACGGGCGACGCGGGCATGCTCGCGCCAGTGCGCGGCGCGATCCGTCTTGCCCAGGTGGGCCGCGATCTTCGCCAGGCGGTCGCAGGCGGCCCAGCACATGAGGCTGGACGACGTGTGAACGTTGGCCCGCGTGCGCAGCTCCCACATGCCCGCGTCGGGCTGGTCGTGCATGCGGAACGCCCGCTCGCCCACCGCCTCCAGGCGGTGGAAGTCGGCGGCGCCCGGCTGGCTGAACAGTCGCCGGTCGAAGAAGGCCTGGGAGGCCGCCAGCACCACGTTGCCGTAGACGTCGTGCTGCACGTGCTCGTGGGCCTGGTTTCCGGCCCGCACCGGCCCCATGCCGCGGTAGCCGCTCAGGGTGTCCACCACCCGCTCGGTGAGGCGCGCCTCGAGCCCGATGCCGTACACCGGCTGCAGGTGGCCGGCTGGCCCCTCGTCGCCGAGCTCGATGACGTTGTTCAGGTAGCGCAGGTAGCCCTCCATGGTCTCCACCTCTGCCAGGCTGTTCAGCGCGCGCACCACGAAGAAGGCATCGCGCAGCCAGCAGTAGCGGTAGTCCCAGTTGCGGCCGCTGCCCGGCGCTTCCGGAATGCTGGTGGTCATGGCGGCCACGATGGCGCCGGTCTCCTCGTAGGTGCAGAGCTTCAGCGTGATGGCCGCGCGCACCACCGCGTCCTGCCACTCCAGCGGCAGCGCCAGGCGCCGCGTCCAGGTGCGCCAGTAGTGCCCGGTGTGCTCCTGGAAGGCGCGTGCCGTCTCCTCCACGCCGCCCTCCAGGGACTCGTCCGGGCCGAGCAGCATCGACAGCGGCTCCTCGAGCAGGAACGGCGTCCCGCCGACCACGTAGGACACCGGCGCGTTGGTCGTCAGCCGAAGCGTCTGCCCGGGCCCCACGTAGCGCGCGTGATTGGAGCCGCGGGTGAGCGCGGGCAGCTCCGCGCCCCAGTCGAAGCGCGGCTCGAGGACGATGCGGATGCGTGGCGTGCCGGCGATGGGGCGCACCCGCCGCACCAGCGTGAGCGGGCGGAACGTGCGCCCGCGGGAGAAGAAGCGCGGGGCGAAGTCCGTGATCTCGCAGGCGTTACCGGCGCTGTCGTGAAGCCGCGTGACCAGGATGGCGGTGTTGGGAAGATAGGCCTGCTCGCTGCGCGCCAGATCCTCGATCTCGATGGCGAACACGCCGCGATCGTCCTCGCCGGCGCTGTCCAGGAGCTCGCAGAACACCGGGTCGGCGTCGAAGCGTGGCAGGCAGCACCACACGATGCGCCCGCGGGTGTCCACCAGCGCCCCGTAGGAGCAGTTGCCGATGACCCCGAGGTGCAGGTCGGCCGGCGGGCGCGTGGCGCTCACGCGGCGTCTCCCGCGTCGATGGTGCGGGCCAGCCGCGCGAGCCAGTCGTGCAGCGCCGGCACTCCGTCGAGCCGGTAGCGGGCGCAGGTCTCGCCGTCACCCACCTTGATGCTGATTCCGTCGCGGGCGTTGACCCACGCGAAGCCGTCCTCGTCGGTGCGGTCGTCGCCGGCGAACACGGGCACGCGGCCGCGGAACGGGGGCTCGTCCATGAATGCGCCGATGGCGGTGCCCTTGTCGACGTGGCGCGGCTTGATCTCCAGCACCATCTTGCCGCCCATCACGTGGTGGCGCGGCAGCTCCGAGACCAGCGCCTCGACCCGCTCGCGGCACGCCTTCTCGAGCTCCGGGGCGTTGCGGTAGTGCAGGGTCAGCGCCTCGCCCTTGTCCTCCAGCACCAAGCCCGGGTGGCCCGCCACCCACGCCGCGAGGGCGCGACCCGCGGCCGCCAGCTCGCCGCTCGCGTCGTCGGATTGCGGTCCGTGCACGTTGCGCCGTTCGAGGCCGTGCATCCCCGCGGCCGGTGGACGTGCCGGATGCAGGTGCCGGTCGAGGCTGTCCAGCTGCCGTCCGCTCACCAGAGCCAGCGCCCCGCCGAGGCCGCGCTCGAGGCGCGCGAGCAGTTCGTGCACGCCTGCGGCCACGCGGACGCCATCGGGGTGGCTGGCGATCTCGGTGAGCGTGCCGTCGAAGTCCAGGAACAGCGCCCACCGCGCGCCGCGCCGCGGCAGCGGCGGCGTCGTGCCGCCAGCGTCGCCCGACACGTCAGCGCGGCCGCTTCATGGCGAAGGTCTCGCTGACTACCGCGTAGTCGAAGTAGCCGAGACGCGCGATGGGGCGAATCTTCGGGACGTCGATGAGCCCGTCGGTGATCACCGTATCGTCGATGTGGATGCCGATCACGTGGCCGAACACCACGTTGTTGGACATGCCCGCCGCGTCGCAGGGCAGGGTCACCGTGTGCAGCCAGCGGCACTCCAGGTGCACGGGGCTCTCCTTCACCCGTGGCGGCCTGACCAGCTCGGCGGGCTCGGGGGTTAGCCCGACCAGCGCGAACTCGTCCACCTCCCGGCCCACGTCGGCCGAGCTCGCGTTCATGGACTCGCGCAGATCCCACGTGGCCAGGCTGCACACGAACTCGCCCGTCTCCTGCACGTTCTTCAGCGAGTCTTTGTGCCCGCCGGTGGCGTGACGGCCGTTGGCGGCGAACATCACCATGGGCGGCCGGTCCGACACGGCGTTGAAGAAGGAGTAGGGCGCGAGGTTCACCACGCCGTCGGCGGACACGGAGCTGATCCAGCCGATGGGCCGCGGCGCCACCAGCGCCTTGAAGGGGTTGTGGGGCAGGCCGTGGTCGCCGTCCGTGCGGTAGAACATGCGGGCTACTCGGTGAGCCGGCGGGTGGTGACCAGCACCAGCGTGCTGCCGTCGTCGGTCTCCACGTGGATGAAGTTCACGTGGTATTCGCCGCCGTCCTCGAGCTCGACGCGCACCCGGTGGAGCAGCGACCGCGGTGTGATGCCCCGCACCTGCAGGGAGCAGCCCGGGGCGTTGGACAGGGCCGAGAAGCCGGTGCGCGCACCGAAGCGCTCGAAGATGTGGGCGATCTCCAGCGCGTCCTCTCGCTCGTCACAGAAGTTGGCCTGCGCCGGTGCCCGCGTGACGCCGATGGCGTAGCCCCAGGGTGCATCGCCGCCGGCGCGCGCGGCAGCGGGCCCCGCGAGCAGGGCAGCGGTGACGACGGCTGCGGGCAGATGGGTGACTCGGTGGCGCATGGCAGTGACGGCGGGAGGCCGGCGAAGAATAACAGCCCGCGCGCAGCGCACGGGAGTCGCGTGCTCCCGGCCGTGGTGGCCGGCGCCGGCAAGTGCATCACCGCGACCGCGGCGGGCGATGCCTTTGCCGGCTGTCAGTGCGCCATCAGGACCGGGATGGGCGCGTCGCGCAGGACGTGGGCCGTCACGCCGCCCATCACCACCTCGCGCCAGCGGGCGTGACCATAGGCGCCCATCACCAGCAGGTTCGCGCCGTCGGCGTGGGCCCGGGCCAGCAGCGTCTCGCCGACGCTTCGCCCGGAGCTGTCCACCGCCTGGGCTTCGGCGCGGACCCCGTGGCGCGCCAGGTGCGCCGCCAGGTCGGCGCCGGGCACGTCGCCGTGGGTGCCGCGCACCCCCCGCGGGTTCACCGCGATCACGTCGACCCGCTCCGCGCGCTCGAGCAGCGGCAGTGCCGCGTCGATGGCGCGCACCGCCTCGCGTGAGCCGTTCCAGGCCGCCGTGACATGGGTTCCGATCCCTTGCGGGGCGCCTTCGTCCGGCAGCACCAGCACTGGCTTGCCGGACCCCAGCACCACCGCCTCCACCACCCCGATGGGCCGCTCCACGGCGGTCTCCTCATGGCGACCCATGATCACCAGGTCGCTGTAGCGCGTGTTGCGGATGAGCACGTCGATGACGCGGCCCTCGATGGTCCGCGCCTCGAAGGGAATCCCGACCCTGCGCGCGCGCTCCGAGAATGCGTTGCTGGCATCCTCCGCGCGCGAGGTGTAGACAGCGCGCTGACGGGCCACGAGCTCCTCGCCGATCTGGGTCGCCACGTAGCCCGGCAGGGGCGGCACCCAGAGGGTGTACAGCCCCGTGAGGTGGGCATCGTGCGCTTCGGCCAGGGCCGCCGCGGCGTCCACCCGCGCAGCGCAGGCCGCCTCGTCCGACAGGTGCACCAGTATGTCCTTGATGGCCATCAAACGGCCTCCCATCATGATGAGTGGATTCGATGGTGGCCGGCCGCGCGCGCCTCGGTCTTGACCGCGATCAAGCCCGGGGTCGGGCACGGACGTCACCGCGATGGTGCGAGCCCGGCCCCGGTCTCGGCGGTATAGAGTCCGGCAAAACGCGGCTCCACCCCCAGCAAGCTGCACAGCATGACGATCTGCACCTGTTGGCTGATGCTCTTGTCCCCGGCCGCCTCGGCCACCGCCAGACAGATGCGCACCAGCAGGCCGGCGCTCTCGGGGTCGCCGGTGAAGGCTTTCACCGCGGCCTGCGCGCGGGCCTGCCCTTCCTTCGGCGATTCCAGTATCGCCTCGGCGTAGTGGTTGAACAGGTCCACGCCCTCGTGGGGATCGAAGACCTTCAGCCGCTCCAGGGTGTCGAGGATCTGGTCTACCCGGATGCGCTGGCTGAAGGTGACCTCGCCCTCGGCGCAGGCGGCGAGCGCGCAGGCAGCCATGGCGGCGTTCAGGAACGGCCGGTTGCGGTACCGCTCCATCACGGTGCGGTAGTCGTCGAGAAGGCTTTGCAGGTAGCCGGACATCCTGGACCGAATCTGCCGCCGCCCGGGGCGCCATGCTGGCGTCGCCACATTATCGACGTCGCCCGGCGCTCTCGCCAGGGAGGTCACGGCCCCGGGAGGGATTCCCGGTGCGCCGCGGCGGCGGCGTGCGTCGGGGGGCGACGACACGCCTGCAGACCGTGGCAGGAACCGACCGGGCCCGGCGCGGTCCGAGTAATCATGGCAAGATCCTTGCATGCACTTGAAACGACGGCTTGCGAACCCCAGGTGAGCGCCATGAGTGAATATCGCGCCAAATTCAAGCTGGGTCAGGTGGTTCGCCACCGGATCTACCCGTTCCGGGGCGTCGTGTTCGACGTAGATGCGGAGTTCGCCAACACCGAGGAGTGGTGGCTGTCCATCCCGGCCGATCGCCGGCCGCGCAAGGACCAGCCCTACTACCACCTGCTGGCGGAGAACGAGGATTCGAGCTACGTGGCCTACGTCTCGGAGCAGAACCTGGTGGTGGACGAGAGCGGCGAGCCCGTGAACCATCCCCAGGTGCCGCTGCTGTTCGAGGAGCTGCACGGCGACAGCTACGCGCTGCGCACCGGTAACGTCCACTGACACCCGCCGGCGGCGTCAGCCCCCGCCGCGTTCCTCCTCGCGCGCCTGCGCCACGGCGTCGTCGTAGGCGCCGATGATGCTGCTCTGGTAGACGACGCCGGCGAAGCGCATGCGTGACGCCTGGTCCACCACCGGGACGCTCACGCCCATGAAGTAGCGCAGCTGCTTCATGGCCGCGTCCAGGCTGGAATCGGATTCGAGCACGATCCCCGGCATGGTGGCGAAGTCCGATACCGGCTCGTCGTCGCGCTCCGCGTCCGCCGCCCGCATCAGCGCCGCCAGGGCGATCTGGCCGCGCAGCACGCCGTCCGCATCCACCACGGGCAGCGCCACCGCATCCAGCTCGAGCATCCGCGCGAGCGCCTCGCCCACGCTCGCCCCGGGTGCGAGCGTGGGCACCCGCGCGTCCACCAGCTCCGCTACCCGACGGTCGCGCATGATCCGCACCTCGCGCCCCGCGCGCACGTCCACGCCCCGGCGCAGCAGCTGCAGATTGAACCAGGAGTACGGGAACAGCCGGCTCACGGTGACGCTGGCGAGCACCACGGAGACCATGACCGCGGTGGTCAGCGGGTAGGAGCCGGTCAGCTCGAAGACCAGCACGATGGTGGTGAGCGGCGCCCCCATGACGCAGCTGATCAGCGCGCCCATACCCGCCACCGCGTACACCGGCACGGAGGACACCAGGCCCGGGTCCAGGATCTTCAATCCCTGCCCCAGCGCGCTGCCGAGCAGCGCGCCCATCAGCAGCGACGGCCCGATCACCCCGCCGGGAAACCCGAAGCCGCGGCACAGGCAGGTGGCGAACAGCTTCGCGGCCAGCAGTGCGAGCAGCAGCGGTAGCGCGAAGAGCTGTCCGATGGCGTCGTGGATGGCCTCGTCGCCGAGCCCCAGCACCTGCGGGTAGCGGGTCGCCAGCGCGCCGAGGATGAGTCCGGCGATGGCGGGCTTGCACCACTGTGGCACGCGCACCCGGCCCGCGGCGACGCCACCCCATTCCAGCCCCCGGATGTAGGCGATGGCGGTGATGCCGCCGCACACGCCCACCAGCGCGAACAGCAGGTACTCGTGATTGTGGCCGATCTGGTAGCCGCCCAGCGACGCCAGGGAGAAGTGCGCGCCCTGGGCACGGGCCACCGCCTGGCCGGTCACCGACGCGATGGCGATGGCAACGAAGCCGCGCCGCGCGAAGGCGTCCAGCATCACCTCGTGGGCGAACAGCACGCCCGCCAGCGGCGCGTTGAACGACGCCGAGATGGCGGCGGCCACGCCGCAGCCGATGAGCACGTGGCGCTCGGCGCGCACGCGCTTCAGGCGCATGCCGATCCACGACGCGACGCTGGCGCCCAGGTGAACCGTGGGCCCGTAGCGCCCCAGCGACGCGCCGGACCCGATGGCGATGGCGCTCGCCACGGCGGAGGTGAGACCCGCGCGCAGCGACATCCGCCCGTCCCCCTCGCGCACCGCCTGCATGGCGTCCGCGGGGCCGTGGTTGCGCCTGCCGGGGATGAACAGATGCACGAAGATCCCCACCACGAGACCGCCCAGCGCCGGCGCCAGCAGCACCTGCCAGGCATCCAGCTTCGCCGCGGCGGAGTAGACGCGGGCGTGGTCGAAGCCGAGGAACAGATGCTGTGCGCGGTTGATGAGCCAGAGCAGCGCGAGCGCGGCGTAGCCGCTGGCTGCGCCCGTCACCAGCGCCAGCCCGATCAGGGCGACGTTTCCGGACAGGCGCGCGCCGGCTTCGTGACGCTCGGATGGCGGCTCCACGGGCGGGGAGGGGACCGGCAGCTGTGGGCGAGGCGTCGATTGTAGCGGGCCCCTCCGGTATCTTCCGGCCCCGGTGCCGCGTCGACCCCACGCGGCGACCCCTGCAACACCGTCCCGCACGCGAGGTACACGCACGAATGACGCCCCCCGCCGGTGTGTTCCTGGGCAAGGGGACCGTGCCCTGTCACCTGCTCCTCGACCGCGCCAACCGTCACGGTCTCGTCGCCGGCGCCACGGGCACCGGCAAGACGGTGACCCTGCAGGTCCTCGCCGAAGGCTTCTCCGCAGCCGGTGTGCCGGTGTTCATGGCCGACGTGAAGGGCGACCTCAGCGGGATCTGCCGGGCCGGGAGCGCCACGCACCCGCTGCATGACCGGCTCACGCGGCGCGCGGCCGACGTGGGCCTGGACGGCTACGGCTACCGCGGGTTTCCGACGGTATTCTTCGACCTGTACGGCGAGCAGGGCCATCCGGTGCGTACCACCGTCTCGGAGATGGGTCCGCTCATGCTGGCGCGCCTGCTCGAGCTCAACGAGACCCAGGAAGGCGTGCTCAGCATCGCGTTCCGTGCCGCCGACGACAACGGGCTGCTGCTGCTGGACCTGAAGGACCTGCGGGCCATGATGCAGTTCGTGGCGGAACACTCGCGGGAGCTGAGCGCCACCTACGGGAATGTCAGCACCGCCTCGGTGGGGGCCATCCAGCGCCGTCTGCTGGTGCTGGAGGATCAGGGGGCGGCGCACTTCTTCGGGGAGCCGGCGCTGGCGATCGCGGACCTCATGCGTTGCGACGCGAGCGGCCTCGGCCAGATCAACGTGCTGGCGGCGGACCGCCTGATGCAGGACCCGAAGCTCTACTCCACGTTCCTGCTGTGGCTCCTGTCGGAGCTGTTCGAGGAGCTGCCGGAGGTGGGGGATCCGGAGAAGCCGCGGCTCGTGTTCTTCTTCGACGAGGCGCATCTGCTGTTCGCGGACGCGCCCCGGGCGCTGGTGAGGACGGTGGAGCAGGTGGTGCGCCTCATCCGCTCGAAGGGCGTGGGCGTGTACTTCGTGTCACAGAACCCGCAGGACATCCCCGATGCCGTGCTCGGGCAGCTCGGCAACCGCGTCCAGCACGCGCTGCGATCGTTCACCGCGAAGGACCGCAGGGCCGTGCGGGCGGCGGCGGAGAACTTCCGGGAGAACCCCGCCTTCGACGCCCGCGAGGTCATCACGGAGCTCGGGGTGGGAGAGGCTCTGGTGTCGCTGCTGGACGCGAAGGGCGTGCCCACGGTGGTGGACCGCGCCCTGATCCGACCACCGTCGTCTCGGCTCGGCCCGCTGCTCGCCCAGGAGCGCGCCCAGGCGCTGGCGGCGAGTCCGCTGGCCGGTCGCTACGACCAGGCGGTGGACCGGCACAGCGCCTTCGAGATGCTCGCCGAGCGCGCCCGGGCGGCGGCGCGGGAGGAGGCGGCCGCGGACGCGCCGCGCCGCGACCCGGAGCCGGCGCGCCGAGGCGGCGCCGCCGGCGGGCGCTCGGGGTCCGGCCGCACGCGACAGGGGTTGATGGAGACGTTGGCCCGCAGCGTCGCGCGCAGCGTCGGCTCGACCATCGGCCGCCGGCTGGTGCGCGGCCTGCTCGGGTCGCTCATGAAGGGCCGCTGATCCGATGCGGCGGGCGGCGGCCCGGGCGGGGTCTCAGCGCTGCGGACGCGGCGCGTGCAGGTAGCGCTCGGGAATCGGCCACGGCAGAGGGTGGCGGGCGAAGCGCACCATCCAGCAGCGGCGCCCGTCGCCCAGGCGCGGTGCGGCGACGATCTCGCCTTCGTCCCCGGCGCCGGGTGCCACGCCCTCCGACTCGATGGGGCAGTCCGGTACCAGGATCACGCGCTCGCCGATGGAGAAGTGTCTGGCCATGACGGTTCCCTCCGCTGCAATCATCGCGGCTCCTAGCGAATACCGTGCCAGGCACGCCGCCGCGGCGGTTCCGGCGATCCCGCCGCCGGCCGCACGCCGGGCCGCACGCGGAAGGCGCACGCGACCGGCCATGACGCCCCGTTGCAGTGCGTCGCGGCGTGCGCAGCGCCGTCGTCTGCCGGCACGGACATTGCGTGCCCGTCGCGGGAGGCGTGCATGACGGCGGGCGGGAGACCGGGCATGGGAAAGGAGAGCGACCGCATTCCGGACCGGGTGGCGTGCCTGAACACCCGCTCGCTGGTGGCGACCCTGGTGTCGACCCACGGCTTCAACTGCGAGGTGTGGCAGAGCGGCGGCGTGTTCGTGAACGGCGGCGAGCGACAGGCGGTGAACTTCGTGGTCAAGCGCCACCGCTTCGCCTGCGGGCTGCCGCAGATCAAGGCCTACCGGCGCGACTACCGCCGGCTGCGCGAGGCCCTGGGCGACATGGTGCCCGAGGCGGTGTTCGTCGCCACCCGCATCGACGGGGTGGCGAGCGTGGTGGTGCTGGCAGAGGCCCGCGCGCCGTGGTTCGACCTGGCGCGCCCCGGCAACGACGCCGAGGCACGCCCGTTGCTCGCCCGCATGCCCCGGGCGCGCGGCCAGCTGGCCCGCTTCGTGGCGGCGGCCCGCGGCTGGGCGGGAGAGGGCCGGGTGGTGGACCTGTACGGCGCCGAGAACCTGGTCCTGGACCGGGACCACCAGGTGCGGTTCCTGGACAGCTTCGGCGCGTTCTTCCACGCCGACCTGGCGCACGCGGTGGCCGGCGTGGACGAGGACTACCAGGAGCGCATCGACATCTCGCTGCGGCGACTCGGCTACCTGGAGAGCCTGCTCGCCTGAGCGCCCGGTAGCAACCAACGATGCGCTGGCGAACCGCGCTGGCGATGGCAGGCGACAGGTTCACAGGTCCCTGCGCGCCGGCGCTACACTCGTGCCTTGCGCATCGTGCCGTCCCGGAGGCCCGCATGGCCAGCGCCCGCTACGCGTTCGTCAACGGCGACATCGTTCCCTTCGCGGACGCGAAGGTCCACGTCTCCACCGCCGGCTTCAAGTTCGGCACCGGCGTGTTCGAGGGCATCCGCGGCTACTGGAACGCGGCGCACGGCCAGATGTACCTGTTCCGCATGGACGAGCACATGCGCCGCCTCGCCTACTCCCAGCGTTTCATGCGCTTCGAGGATCCCATCGCTGGCGAGCACGTGCAGGAGAAGACCCTGACGCTGGTGCGCGCCAACGAGCTGCGGGAGAACATCCACATCATGACCACGGTGTACGTGGCGGGCCACGGCTCGCCCACCGTGTGCGGGCCGGTAGACCTGGCCATCACCACCACGCCGGGGGTGGGACCGCGCCTCGCGGAGCGCGGCGCCCGGGTGCAGGTGAGCTCGTGGCAGCGCGTGGCGGACACCGCCATGCCCATGCGCGTGAAGTGCAACGCGAACTATCACAACGGCCGCCTGGCCGCCTTGCAGGCGCAGGTGGACGGCTACGACGCCTGCCTGTTCCTCAACAGCCGTGGCAAGGTGGCGGAAGGGCACGGCATGTGCTTCTTCATGCTCCGCCACGGGCGGGCGGTGACGCCGCCGCTGTCCAGCGACATCCTGGAGAGCATCACGCGCCAGACGGTCATCGAGCTGCTGCGCGAGGAGCTCGGGCTTGAGGTGGTGGAGCGCGACATCGACCGCAGCGAGCTGGCCGACACGGAGGAGGCCTTCTTCTGCGGCACGGCGTGGGAGGTGACGCCGGTGGTGAGCGTGGACCGGATCCCGGTGGGCGACGGGGCCGTGGGAGAGACGGTGCGGGCGCTGCAGCGCGCCTACCTGGATGCCGCCTGTGGCACGTCGGACCGCCACGCGGGCTGGCGCCTGCCGGTGTACTGATCGTCGGTCGCTCCGGAACCGACCGCGCATGAGCCATCCATTACAATCGCGCCATCGTCGACGGGGTCAGCCCCGGCATCATCGAGTCGCCCACGGCGGCGCGAGCATGAAGTGACGCAGGTCCGGCGGAACGCCCGCCAGGAGACACGCCCCGGGCGCGGGTCCGACACGACGCGCGTCCGGCGCGCGATGCAACCACGGAAGCGAGCATGAGCAAGCGTTGGCAGCGGCGGCCCGAGGGGTCTACCTGGGGCGATTTCGGAGAGGACGACCAGCGCGGGCGCATGAACCTGGTCACGCCGGAGCGGGTGCGGGCGGCCGCCGCGGAGGTGCGCGAGGGCCTGAGCTTCTGCCTCAGCCTGCCCCTGGACCTGCCGGGCGGCAACGCCGTCAATCCCAAGCGCCATCCGCCGCGCTTTGGGCCCGTGTTCCAGGACGGCGGCCTCTACTACAACTACGTGTGGCGGGAGCAGGATCCCGACAACATGGACGTCAGCAGCGACGAGTGCATCACGCTGCACAGCCAGTACTCGACCCAGTGGGACAGCTTCGCCCACGTGGGAGCCCTGTTCGACGCCGACGGCGACGGCGAGCCGGAGCCGGTCTACTACAACGGCTTCCGCGCCCGGGACCACGTGGGTGGCGATCCTGGCAGCGGGCGCATCGGCGCGCGCGCGCTCGGGGTCGAGAACATGGCGGTGGCCGGCATGCAGGGGCGCGGCGTGATGCTGGATCTCCACCGCCACTTCGGCGAGGCACGGGTGAGCGTGGACTACGACCTGCTGATGGAGGTCATGGCGAAGGACGGCGTGACCGTGGAGGAGGGGGACTTCTTCGTGTTCCATGCCGGCTGGGACGACCTGATCCTGGAGATGGGGGGCACACCGGACGCGGAGCGTCTGCACGCCTCGTGCGCGGTGCTCAACGGCTTCGACGACCGGCTTCTGGACTGGATCACCGACAGTGGTCTGGTGGCCATCGCCAGCGACAACATGGCGGTGGAGGACCCGCGCGGCTACGGCGCGACCCGCGGAGGCTGCTCGCGCCTGCCGCTGCACCGCCACTGCCTGTTCCGACTGGGGGTGCACCTGGGTGAGCTGTGGTACCTGAGCGAGCTGGCCGCGGCGCTGCGCGCGCGCGGCCGCTCGCGCTTCCTGCTCACGGCGCCGCCGCTGCGCATGCCGGGGGCGGTGGGCTCGCCCGTGACCCCCGTCGCGACGCTGTGACACCATCGGTGGACGAGTCGGACCGGCCCCTGTGGCGCTCGCTGCTGTACGTGCCGGCGAACCGCCCGAGCTTCATCGAGAACGCCCATACCCGCGGCGCCGACGGCGTGATCCTGGATCTGGAGGACAGCGTGCCGCCGGGCCAGCGCGACGCGGCGCGCGCGGCGCTTCCCGGCGCCATCGCGCAGGCGGGCCGGTCCGGCGCCGACGTGCTGGTGCGGGTGAACGCCGTCGGCGGCGACCTGGAGCGCGACCTGGAAGCGCTCGCCGGAGTCGCGCCGCGGGCGATCGTCGTGCCCAAGGTGGAGTCGCCGGGCCAGCTCTCGCGGGTGAGCGGCTGGCTCGCGATGCATGCCGGCATGGAGCGTGTGCGGCTGTTCGCCCTCATCGAGAGCGCCCGCGGCCTGCGCCGGGTGGACGCCATCGCCGAGGGCGACGAACGCCTGGTGGCCATGACCCTCGGCGGCGAGGACTTTGCCACCGACGTGGGCATGGAGGTGCTGCCCGAGACCCTGGACGTGCCGCGGCAGATGGTGCTGCACGCTGCCCGCGCGGCCGGCCTCGTGGCCATGGGCCTCATGGGCAGCATCGCGGAGTTCTCGGATCTCGCCGCGGTGGAGCAGGTGGCGCGGCGCTCACGCCGCTTCGGCTTCGAGGGCGCGTCCTGCGTCCACCCGAGCGTCGTGCCAGTGCTCAACCGCGCCTTCTCGCCCAGCGAGGCGGAGGTGCGCCAGGCCCAGCGCGTCGTGGACGCGTACGCCGAGGCCACGGCGAAGGGTGTGGGCAGCATCATCGTGGACGGGCACATGGTGGACGTGCCGGTGGCCGAGCGCGCGCGCAAGCTGCTCAGGCGTCACGCCCGCATCGCGGCACGAAGCGGCGCGTGAGCGCCGCCTGTTCCCGAATCGCAGGAGAGTCCAAGGTGAGCGAAGCCGTGGTGCTGAAGGCGGTGGATACACGCGGTGTGGCCACCTTGAGGCTGAACCGCCCGCAGGTGAACAACGCGTACGACGGCGAGATGATCCGGGAGCTGCGGGCGGCGCTCGACGAGCTGGCTGCGGACGCGGCCACTCGGGTGCTGGTGCTGCGCGGCAACGGTCGGCACTTCCAGGCCGGCGCGGACCTGTCGTGGATCGAGGCCGTCAGCCGCCAGGGCGAGGCGGAGAACCTGGCAGTGTCGCGGCGCACCGCCGAGGCCGTACGCGACCTCAACGCGTTCCCGAGGCCCACCCTCGCCCTGGTGCACGGCGGCTGCTTCGGCGGCGGCATCGGCGTGATCGCGGCCTGCGACGTGGTCATCGCCGAGGACAGCGCCATGTTCGCCATCACCGAGGCGCGCTGGGGCCTGCTCGCGTCCATCATCATCCCGCAGCTCAACGGCGCCATGGGTCTTCGCCAGGTGCGCCGCTTCGCGTTGTCGTGCGAGCGCTTCGGTGCGGCGCGGGCGAAGGAGATGGGCCTGGTGCACGAGGTGTGCGCCACGGGCGCCCTGGACGCCACCGCCGCCCCCGTCATCGACGCGTTCCTGAAGAGCGCCCCGGACGCGATGGCGCAGACCAAGGCGCTGGCGCTCGAGCACGCCGGGCAGGACATGACGCAGCAGTACTTCGATCGCCTCGTGGAGGTGCACTCCCGCAAGCGCGCCAGCGCCGAGGCGGTGGAGGGGCTCGCGAGCTTCCGGGGCAAGCGCGACCCCCGGTGGTACCCGGGCGCCGGCTGAGTGCGTCAGGCGCTGATGCGCACCGAGGCCAGCAGCCGCTCCACGTGGGTGGCGTACTTCGGGAAGTAGTGGGCACGCGCGCCGGTGTAGGCGATGAGGTAGAGCTTCTCCCCCGCCACCGCGCCGGCAACGATGCCGGTCATCTCCAGTCCGCTCTCGTTGAGGAAATCCAGCTCGAAGCGGAAGCCTTCGAGGCTGCCCAGCCGCCAGGGCCGCAGCTCCCGCGCCGCCACCCGAGCGCCCCCGCCGCGCTGCGTGCTGTGCACCACGAACTCCTGGATCTCGCTCGCCGTCATGCGGCTCGAGAAGACCGGCAGCTCGTCGCTGCCCTGGGCAGCGAACAGGGGATCACCGTCGCCGATGGGCTCGAAGAAGCGCAGCGCCTGCAGCGCCGGTCCGTCCACCGTCCAGAGCTCGACCCCGCCTTGCCGGATGCGGCTCCAGGCCACCTGGGGCTCCACCGAGTAGCCTCCGGCCACGTCCTGGCGTGCGCCACCGTCCACCAGCGTCCACGTCGCGCACCCGGTGAGCAGCGCGGCGGCGGCGAGCAGGGCAATCCAGGTGCGCATCATTCAGTCCCCCAGCGTGACCAGGTAGCTCGCCACCATGGCACGGTCGTCCGCGTCAGGCGCCCCCGTCAGGTAGGCCTTGAAGGCGTCCCGGGCCTGCGCCGTGTCGCCGCTGCGCCACAGCACGAGCCCCAGCGAGCGGTGCGCCTCCACCGGTGCGCCGCCGGCGGCGATGGCTTCCCGGTAGGCGCTGGCGGCGCGCACGTCGTCGCCGTCCTCGCCGCGCAGCCGGTACACCTCGCCGCGGTGGAACGCCACGTCACCGGCTGCATCGCGGTCGCGGCCCAGGCGCTCCAGCAGCACCAGGCTGGCGGCATGCTTGCGATTGCGCAGCTCGTCGCCGAGCCATGCGCGGCGGTGCAGGGCCAGGATGTGGTCGTGTCCCGGCCCGTCGGCGCGGGCCGCCCGTGCCGGCGGCGGCGCTGCGGCGGCGCGCTCGCGCAGGGCCGCGATGCGCTCGGCGGGACTCGGATGGGTGGCGAAGAAGATGGACGGCTCGTCCTTGTCCTCCGCCTCGCGCTCGGCGAGCAGTGCCTCCCAGATGCGCGGCGCCTCGCGCGGGTCGTAGCCCGCCTGCGCCATCAGGAGCAGGCCCGCGTCGTCTGCCTCGCGCTCGTGGTCCCGGGAGTAGGCCATGAGGCCGCCCAGGGCCGCGATCTGGCCCACCTGCCCCACCACGGGCACCCCGGCGGCGGCGGTCAGCACCTGGAAGAACGACGTGGCGTCGGTGGTGGCGCGGATGGCGCGCCAGCGCTGGACCGAGTGGCGGCGCAGGAAGTGTCCCAGCTCGTGGCCAAGCACGTAGGCGAGCTGATCCTCGTTCTCGGCGCGCAGCACCAGCCCGGTCCACACCTGCATGTAGCCGTTGGGCGACATGGTGGCATTGAAGCTGGGCGTGCGGATCACGTGTATTCGCACCTGGGCGCAGTGCTCCGGCGCGAGGCGGCACACGATGCCCTTCACGTAGGCTTGCAGCACGGGATCGCGCACCACGCGCCCGGACTCCAGCACGGCCCGCTCGGAGCGATCGGCCACCATCCACAGCCCGGCCTCGTCACTGTCCAGCGCCGGGCGCTGGCCCGCCTGGAGATCCTGGAGGCGGGTCTCTCCGGTGGCCTGACACCCGCACAGGGCCACCGCCACCAGCACGGCGAGGAGCGGCGCGGCAAGGCCGGATCCGCGGGTCACAGGGGCACCTCGGCGAGCAGCGTGCTCACCGCGTCGCTGGCCGATTCGGGCGTGCGCAGGTCACCGGCGCCGCGCACCAGTACGTTGAACCACGCCACGTCGCCGGTGCGGAGATCCACCAGCGACGCGAAGCCGCGCTGGATGCCGCCGTGCACCGCCACGCCGAACGCCGCCATGGCGATGATCATCGCGACGCGCCCGCCGCTGGCATAGCTGTCGTGCAGCAGCAGGAACAGGGCATAGTCCGCGCCGAACTCCTGGCGCAGCCGCCGGGTGTCCGTCCCGAGGGTCCAGTCGAACCGGTCCGCCTTGGTGGGCAGGATCGCGGCCTGGTTGTAGCGATGGACGAGAATGGTGCCACCCACCGCCTCGTGGAGTTTCTGCAGCTGCACGTGGGCGTGGGCGGCGTCACTGCCGGCATCCGGCTCCCGGTACGGGACGAGCTGGACCTTGCGCTTGCCCATGAACTGCGCCAGGGCGCTGGCGACGTTGTGGGTGCCCAGGGCGGTCCACTCCGCATTGGGCTCCTCGAGGCCCGCGGCAGTGACCTCGCTCAGCTCCACGTTCGGCGTCATCAGGAGCACGCGGGTTCCGGCAGGGGCCGGAGCACTCAGGTCGGGGCGCTTGAGCGCCGTGGTGGCGACGCAGCCGGCGAGGCCTGCCGCGAGGAGCATCGTGGCGGCGGCGCGCAGCAGCCGCGCGGCGTCGAGCGGGCGGGATGTGACTGGGCGCATGGTCACCCTTCCGGACGCGGGCCGTGGGACGAGATTAGCGAAGCGTTTCTCGCCCTGCCAGCAGGTGGCCGGGACCGGGTGGGGGGTGACGCCTTGCGCGGGGGGATGGCGATGAGGACCATCGACCGATGCCTGCGCCGGGTGATGCCATGACGCCGTTGGAGGCCCTCGACGCCGGCGCCACGGTGGTCACGGTCAACAACCGGCTCGCGCGCGTGCTCACGGACGCCCATGCCGCGGCCATGCTCGAGCGGGGGCGGACCGCCTGGGAGACGCCTCGGGTGCTGCCCTTGGAGGCCTTCGTGGCAGGCGAGTGGCAGGCTGCGCTGGAGGACACGGGCGCCGCGCTGCCGGTGCTGTTGTCTCCCGTGCAGTGCCGCGCCCTGTGGCGGCAGGCCCTGGAGGCGGCCGGCGGCGGGGAGTTGCTGGCGCCCGGCGCGGCGGCCGCGGGCGCCGCGGCGGCCCGCGAGCTGTTGCTGCGCCACGGTGCCAGCCTGGACGCCGGCGAGTGCGCCGGCCACGCGGATGCCGAGGCCTTCGCGGGCTGGCACGAGGGCTACCGTGCCCGACTGGAGGCCGGTGGCTGGATCGATCCGCCGGCCGCGGCCACGCGTCTCGCCGAGCGGGTACGCGACGGCGCCGCGCGCCGTCCGCAGGCGCTGATGCTGGCCGGCTTCGACCGCCTCACGCCGCAGCAGGAAGGGCTGCTCGCGGCCTACGCCCAGGCCGGTGTGCCGGTGTGGCGGGAACGCGTCCCGAGTCCGCAGCCGGGCGCCGCCGTGCGGGTGACCTGCGCGACGCCGGACGAGGAGATCGAGGCCGCCGCGCGCTGGGTGCGGGCGTTGCTGGACGCGGGGGACACGGGGCCCGTGGGGGTGGTGCTCCCGGATCTGGAGGCGCGGCTGGACGCAGCGGAGGCGTGCTTCGAGGACCTGCTGCACCCCACCCTGGGGGTGGCAGCGCCGTGCCCGCCGGGTGCGCGGGCCTTCAACGTCTCCCTGGGCCGCCCGCTGGCCCGGGAGCCGGTGGTGGCGGATGCCCTGGCGGCGCTCGACCTGGCACAGGGGCGCGCGGACGCGGACGCCGCCGGCCGGGCGCTGCTGTCCCCCTACCTGGAGCAGTCCGCCGAGGAACGGGTGGCCCGGCGGGGGCTGGAGGCGGAGTTGCGGGAGCAAGGGGTGCGGGCGGTCCGTACCCGTGCCCTGGCCCGCCGGGCCGCCCGTCGCGGCGCTGCCGGGCTGGCGCGGCGCCTGGAGGCGCTGGCGACGGACATGCCCCGCGGCCGCGCGGCGCTGCCCCGGCACGCGGAGCGCTTCGCCGCCGCCCTGGCCACCCTGGGCTGGCCCGCCGGCAGCCTGGACAGCGGCGAGTATCAGGCGGTGGAGGCCCTGCGTGACCAGCTGGAGGCGCTGGCCGCCCTGGGCGCCGTGACGGCGCCTTGCCGTGGGGAGGCCGCCCTGTCGCAGCTGCGCCAGATGCTCGCGGACACCCTGCACCGGCCCCGGGGGGCACCGGCCCCGGTGCAGCTGCTGGGCGTGCTGGAGGCCGCGGGGATGACCTTCTCGAAGCTCTGGCTCGCGGGCATGACCGACGGCGCCTGGCCGCCACCGGAGTCCCCGTGCCCGCTGCTGCCGGCAGCCCTGCAGCGCCGTCATGGCATGCCCGGCGCGTCGCCGGCAGAGTCCCTGGCGCGGGCGCGGCGGATCACCACCCGTCTGCTGGCGGCGGCGCCGCAGGTGGTGGTGAGCCACGCGCTGCGCGACGGCGACACGCCGCTGCGGGTGAGCCCGCTGGTGGCGCAGGTGCCTGGCGCCGCGGCGGGTGCCCTGGAGGCCAGCGGGCAGCCGCTGCCCGACACCGCGGTGATGGCGGTGGCGCCGGTGCCGGAGCGGGTGGCGGACTGGCGGGGCCGCGCCGTGGGCGCCGGGTGGCGGGCCCGGGGCGGCAGCCGCGTGCTCACCGATCAGGCGGCCTGCCCCTTCCGCGCCTTCGCCCGACATCGCCTCAAGGCCACCGGGGTCGAGCGCGCGCCGGCGCCG